>NZ_DATIGV010000186.1:0-43099 GCF_035481345.1 Hydrogenophaga sp.
CCCCGGGCCACCTCCTGGGCGAAGCTGGGGCCGCTCAGCACACCGGCGCGCAGGCCCGGCGCCACGGCGGCGGCGATCTCGTGGCCCATCAGGCCGGGTTCGTCGGGCGAGGCGGCCCGTTCGAAGCCCTTGCACAGCCAGGCCACGGGCACGGCCAGGCCGCGCAGTTCGCTCAACCAGCCGCGCAGCGCGGCCATGGGTGTGGCCACGACGACCAGATCGGCGTCGGCCACCCAGGGTGCCGCCTCACCGGAGACCACGCTCAGGTCCTCGGGCAAGGCCAGGCCCGGCAGGTAGCGCCGGTTCTCGCACTCGCGGTCGATGGCGATGGCCTGCGCCGGGTCGCGCGCCCACAGTCTCACGCGGGTGGCGCCCTGGCGCGCGGCCGAAATGGCCAGCGCCGTGCCCCAGGCGCCGGCGCCCAGCACCAGGGTGCGTGCGGGGACGGCTTGCGTCATGCGTTCGGGAACGCGATCAGGTGATGATGCGCGGCGCCTCGGCCGTGTCCTGGCCGGCCTGCTGCTGTTCGTACATGGCCTGGAAGTTGATCTCCGCCAGGTGCACGGGCGGGAAGCCGGCGCGCTGGATCAGGTCGGCCACGTTGCCGCGCAGGTAGGGGTAGACGATCTGCGGGCAGGCGATGCCCATGATCGGGCCCATCTGCTCGTCGGGCAGGTGGCGGATTTCGAAGATGCCGGCCTGCTTGGCCTCGACCAGGAACACGGTCTTGTCCTTGATCTTGGTGGTGACGGTGGCGGTCACGCGCACCTCGAACACGCCATCGGCCACGGGCTGGGCGTCCACGCCGAGCTGGATGTCCACCGTGGGCTGCTCCTGTTCGAGCAGGATGGCCGGCGAGTTGGGCTGCTCCAGCGAGGCCTCTTTCAGATAGATGCGCTGGATCTGGAAAACGGGCGTGTCGGTGTCGGCCATGGTGCGTCTCGGGTGTATCGGGAATGAAAAAGCCCGCCGGGGAAGTCCCTCAGCGGGCACAGCGGCTGATTATGTCAGCCGCCAATGACAGATTGACAGCGCGTCAGGCCGCCTGCAGCAGCGGCACCAGGCCGCCGCGCGCGTCCAGCGCGTGCAGGTCGTCGCTGCCGCCCACGTGGGTGTCGCCGATGAAGATCTGCGGCACGCTGGTGCGCCCGGCCCGCTTCGTCATCTCCGCGCGCAACTCGGGCCGGCCGTCCACCACGATCTCCTCGTAGTCCGTCACGCCGCGGGCCTGCAGCAGGGCCTTGGCGCGGTGGCAGTAGGGACAGTAATCGCTGGAGTAGATGGTGACCTTGGACATTGGGCTTTCGGCTGTTCGGCGGGGAAAACCCGAATGATCAGGCTTTCTCCACCGGCAGGCCGGCGGTGCGCCAGGCACCCATGCCGCCGGTCAGGGATTGGGCGTTCTCGTAACCCAGTTTCTTCGCCAGCGCCACGCCCCGGTTGGCGCGCGCACCGGTCGGGCAGACGAAGATCAGCGGCAGGGCCTTGTTCTTGACCGCGCCGGGCAGCTTGGCCTCCAGCTCGTCCAGGGGCACGTGTTTGGCCCCGACGATGTGGCCTTCGGCGAATTCCTTGGCGTCGGAGACGTCGATCACGACCGCCTTCTGGCGGTTCATCAGCGTCACGGCGTCGGCGGCGTTGAGGGTGCCGGTTCTGCCGCCGGCCTTGACGGCGGGCCACACCAGCAGGGCGCCCGACACGAACGCCACGGCGATCAGGACCCAGTTCTCGATGAAGAAGCTCACGGTGATACCTTGGTGGGAAAGGCCGCGATTCTAAAATGCGCGGTTTCCGATCCTTCCGGCGCCCGGCGCCCCGCACTCCGCCATGCACAAGCTCGTCCTGATCCGCCACGGCGAATCCACCTGGAACCTCGAAAACCGCTTCACCGGCTGGACCGACGTGGATCTGACCCCCACCGGCGTGGCGCAGGCCCAGGAAGCCGCCCGCCTGCTCAAGGCCGAGGGCTACGACTTCGACATCGCCTACACCAGCGTGCTCAAGCGGGCCATTCACACCCTGTGGCACGTGCTGGACGGCATGGACCGCACCTGGCTGCCGGTGGTGAAGAACTGGCGCCTGAACGAGCGCCACTACGGCGCCCTGCAGGGCTTGAACAAGGCCGACATGGCCGCCCAATACGGCGACGAGCAGGTGCTGGTCTGGCGCCGCAGCTACGACACGCCCCCGCCCGCCCTGGACCCGGCCGACCCGCGCAGCGAGCGCGGCGACCGCCGCTACGCCCGCCTCAAACCCGAGGAAGTGCCGCTGACCGAGTGCCTGAAGGACACCGTGGCGCGCGTCATGCCCTTCTGGAACGAGGCGCTGGCGCCGGCCATCGAGTCGGGCAAGCGCGTGGTGGTGGCCGCGCACGGCAACAGCATCCGCGCCCTGGTGAAGTACCTCGACGGCATCTCCGACGCCGACATCGTGGGCCTGAACATCCCCAATGGCATTCCGCTGGTGTACGAGCTGGACGCGCAGCTCAAGCCGATCCGCCACTACTACCTGGGCGACGCCGAGGCCGCCGCCCAGGCCGCCGCCGCGGTGGCGACTCAGGGTAAAGCCTGAGTCGCCGCGCCCCCACCCGCCGGGGCGTGCAAAACCGCCGCCGGCCGGCGGGGAACCCTCACGAACGCCCATTCTCCAAGGTGTATATTGGCCCGCCGCAGGGCCAAGGGCCCTTGACGGGCAGTTTGCAAAGGTGATTCCATGACGAAGCGGGTCGGATCCAGGCTCAGAACCGTTGGCTGGGTGGCCATTGGCGCAGTGGCGGGTGCACTCACCACGGTGCAATTGCAGGCGGTGGCGCGCAACACGCTCAACCCCCTGCCGCTGGAAGAACTCCAGCAACTCGCCGCCGTGTTCGGCATGGTCAAGACGGACTATGTGGAGCCGGTGGACGAGAAGAAGCTCATCTCGGACGCCATCTCGGGCATGGTCGCCAGCCTCGACCCGCATTCCCAGTACTTCGACAAGAAGTCCTTCAAGGAATTCCGCGAGGGCACCAGCGGCCGCTTCGTGGGCGTGGGCATCGAGATCACCATGGAAGACGGCCTGGTCAAGGTGGTCTCGCCGATCGAGGACTCGCCCGCCTTTCGCGCCGGTCTCAAGAGCGGCGACCTGATCACCCGCATCGACGACACCGCCGTCAAAGGCCTGGACATCAACCAGGCGGTGAAGCTCATGCGCGGCGAGCCGCGCACCAAGGTGCTGCTGAGCATCCTGCGCAAGGACGAGGACCGCAGCTTCACCGTCACCATCACGCGCGAAGAGATCAAGACCGTGAGCGTCAAGTCGCGCTCGATCGAACCGGGCTACTCGTGGGTGCGCGTCTCGCAGTTCCAGGAACGCACCATGGAGGACTTCACGCGCAAGCTGGAAGACCTCTACCGCGCCGACCCGAACATGAAGGGCCTGGTGCTCGACCTGCGCAACGACCCGGGCGGCCTGCTCGACGCGGCCGTGGGCCTGTCGGCCGTGTTCCTGCCCGAGAACGTGACCGTGGTGTCCACCAACGGCCAGCTCGCCGAGAGCCAGTTCATCTACAAGGCCATTCCGCAGCACTACCTGCGCCGTGGCGGCAACGACCCGATCCGCCGCCTGACCGAGAACACCAAGGGCTTCTACAAGCGGGTGCCCATGGTGGTGCTGGTCAACGAAGGCTCGGCCTCGGCCAGCGAGATCGTCGCCGGCGCCCTGCAGGACCACAAGCGCGCCACCGTCATGGGCAGCCAGACCTTCGGCAAGGGTTCGGTGCAGACGGTGCGCCCGCTTGGCCCCGACACCGGCCTCAAGCTCACCACCGCGCGTTACTACACGCCCTCGGGCACGTCCATCCAGGGCAAGGGCATCGTGCCCAACGTGATGGTCGACGAGACCGCCGACGGCAACCTGTTCGCCGCCCTGCGCACGCGCGAGGCCGACCTGAACAACAGCCTGGGCAGCACGCCGCACGGCCCCATGACCGACGCGCAGCGCGACGCCGAGCAAAAGCGCGAGGAAGCGCGCGAGGCCGCCCGCAAGAAGCTGGAAGAAGAAGCGCGCAAGAACCCGGGCCAGCGTCTGGTGCCCGAGTTCGGCAGCGACAAGGACTTCCAGCTCGTGCAGGCCATCAACCAGCTCAAGGGCCAGCCGGTGGTGGTCAGCAAGTCGCAGACCGTGCGCACCGAAGAGAAGAAAGAGAACTGAGCCCCCGGCGGGCCGGCGCCCGGCCCGCCGCCCTCTCGCGCGAGACCGCGTGAACGACGCCCAACTGCTGCGCTACTCGCGCCACATCCTGCTCGACGAACTCGGTGTCGAAGGCCAGGAGCGCCTGCTGGGTTCGCACGCCCTGCTCATCGGCGCGGGCGGCCTGGGCTCACCGGTGGCGCTCTACCTGGGCAGTGCGGGCGTGGGCCGCATCACCGTGGTCGACCACGACACGGTGGACGAGACCAACCTGCAGCGCCAGATCGCGCACAACCTGGCGCGCGTGGGGCGGCCCAAGGCCGACTCGGTGCGCGAGGCCATCGCCGCCATCAACCCCGACGTGCAGGTCAACGCCATTCGACAGCGCGCCGACGAGGCCTTGCTCGATGCCCTGGTGCCCACGGCCGACGTGGTGATCGATGGCTGCGACAACTTCGCCACGCGGCAGATGGTCAACCGCGCCTGCGTACGCCACCGCAGGCCACTGGTCTCGGGCGCTGCCATCCGGCTCGACGGTCAGCTCGCCGTGTTCGATGCGCGCGAGGCCGAGGCGCCCTGCTACGCCTGCGTGTTCCCGCCCCAGGCGGACGTGGAAGAGGTGCGCTGCGCCACCATGGGCGTGTTCGCGCCGCTGGTGGGCATCGTGGGCACCTTGCAGGCGGCCGAGGCGCTGAAAATCCTCTCGGGCCTGGGCTCGCGGCTCACCGGCCGCTTGCTCATGGTCGACGGTCGCGAGCTGGCTTTCCACGAGATCGCGCTCAAGCGCGACCCGGCCTGTCCGGTCTGCGGTTCAAGCCACGGATCAGCGGACCGCTGAAGCCGGCGCGGGCCAGGGCGGTTCGCATGGGCCGTGGCGGCGCCGGAAATCGCGCGGTGCTTCTGGCGGCTCACCATCCTTTTTCCATAGACCTCGCCTCGCCGCCCGCGCCTGGTCTTCGTGCATCACGTAGACCCCTTGGCCCCGCCAACGCGAGGCCCAGGCCCAGCCGGTGCGCACCAGCCAGGCGTTCATGTCCTCTCCATCGCGCTCGATGACCACGAGCCCGCGGCCGTAGCTGTCGTGCGCACGCTCGCGCACGGTCACGGCCTGCTCCAGAAGCCGCGCCGCCAGGGCATCGCGCGCGGCCACGCCCATGGCCTGGCAGATCTCGGGGGCGTCCAGCCCGTCCAGCCGCAGCTTGCGCCAGCGCCCGCCGGCGGCGGGCTGCACCCACACGGTATCGGCGTCGAACACGCGCGTCACGCGCGCCGCGTACACCGCGTCATCGCCCCACGACGCCGCGGTGACACCGGCCAGCAGCGCGCCGGCCGCCACCACCGCCAGGCGCCGCATCAGCCCTTGCGGCCGCCCATGACCAGCAGCACCACACCCACGGCGATGGCGCCGATGCCGGCCCACACGGGCACGTTGATGGTTTCCTTCTGCTTCACCGACAGCTCGACCGGGCCGAGCTTCACGGCCTCGGTGTCCTTGGTGTAGGTGAAGCTGCCCATGACGAGGCCGACGGCCCCCGCCACGATGAGCACGATACCGACGACTTTGGCGAGATTCATGGTGGCTCCGTTGCTGGGTGAGAGAGGCCCGATGATGCACCAGTCCGCACCAGGCGCCGGACGGGTCCGCGGCCTCGGCCACGGCCACGGCCAAGGCCGGGGGAGTCAGCAGGCCGAGCGACCCGGGGCCCGGGTTCGACCGGTGGGCGTCATCGGTACTGCGCGGCCGTGATGAACTGCTGGAAGGTCTCGCACCAGACGATGACCGTGTTGAAGCCCTGCGGCTCCACGCCGGGCGGCAGCTCGACGATGAAGTTCTCGAAGGTTTTCACGTCGCCCACGCGCCGCATGCGTGGCTTCAGTCGCGCGAAATCGGCCTCGGTCTCCACGAACTCGGGCGAGAGGTAGAGCTTGTAGTCGGGCCCCGGTGCCAGGCGCCCGCGAAGCGCGATGCGCGTGGCGCCCACGCTCACCTCGCCCTCGCCCCAATGCAGCGCATCGCTGTCCTTCAGGTCGCGGCGGAAGTGGCCGGTGAACAGCGCGCCCTCGCTGGCCCGCCCGATCTGCTGCGCATCGGGCGGCGGCGGCGCGATCAGCAAGGGCAGTGTGTAGATGCCGGCGGCAAAGCCCACGGCCAACACCAGGCCGTGGGACAGGGTGAGCCAGATGAAACGCTTCATGGGTCGCGCTCCTGTCGGTGGGGTACCGTGAGTCGCCCCAGGCCCCGCGGTCTTACCGCCGGGCGTCCAGGCCACGCAGGCCGGCCACCGTGCTCAGCAGCGCCTGCGCGGCCTCGCTGCCCTTGGCACCGAAGTGCTGCTGCAGGAACTTGCGGTGCTCCACGTGTTCGTGGAAGTGGTGCGGCGCCTGCACCGCGCAGATCACGGGCACGCCGGTCTTCAGTTGCACGTCCATCAGCGCCCGCACCACGGTGTCGGCGACGAAGTCGTGCCGGTACACGCCGCCATCGACCACCAGCGCGCTGCCCACCACGGCCGCGTAGCGCCCCGACTGCGCCAGGCGCTGCACGTGCAGCGGAATCTCGAAGGCACCCGCGACGTCGAACACGTCGATGGCCTCGGGGCCGAAGCCGGCGCGCGCCATCTCGGCGAAGAAGGCGTCGCGCGAGCGCTGGACGATGTCGGCGTGCCAGGAGGCCTCGACGAAAGCGAAGCGCAGCTCGCGCGGCAACTGGGGCGGGTCGATGAGGGGAGGTGCTTCGGCCATGAAGGACATTCTAGGAGCCGACGATCCAGCCTTCGAGGGGGTCGAAGTCGGGCAGGCCCCAGCGCGCATCGCCGGCGCGGTGGCGCTGCAGCGCCCAGGCGGCCTGCAGCAGGCACAGCACGGCGTCGAGCCGGTCGCCGCTGGCGTCGTCGGCCAGGTCATCGCGCTGCGCGTGGGTGAGCCGCAGGCGCAGGCCCGCGGCCTGCAACAGCGGCGCCTGGCCGTTCTCCAGCGCGTTGATGAGGGTCTTGCGCGCGATCAGGCGCTCGCCGGTCTGCTTCGCCCGGTCGTCGCTCTTGTAGGAGGTGGCGCCCAGCACGCTGCGCGCGAGCAGGCCCGGGTAGGCCTCCAGCGCCACGCGCTGTGGGTCGCCGTCGAGCAGACCGGGCAGGCGCGCACCGGCGGCGATCAGGCGCGGCACGCCCGCGTGCATCATGAAAGCCACAGGCGGGTTGACCCACTTCATGCTCGGGCTGGAGCCGGCCGGGCCATCCGTGGCGCGGTGCGCGAACTTGGCACCCACCGGGCGCGCGCCGCAAAAGGCGGCGAAGGCCTCGCGGATGGCCGCGCGCGGCAGCGCTGCGTAGTGCGCCATGCAGGCGCGCCACTCCAGCGGCCAGCCCAGGGCCTGCACCAGCTCGCGCGGCAGGCCGAAGGGCAGGTCAAATCCGCCCACCCAGGGGCCGGGCGCGTGCAGCCGTTCGGCCCAGGCGTCCAGCGACTCGAAGCGCTCGATGGCGTCCAGCACCACGCGGCCCCGCTGCTCTCGGCCCACGGCCAGCACGATCGGCTTGCGCCGCGTCGGCGCGCTGGTGAAATCGCAACCGAGCAGCGTGAACTCCATGGCGGCGGCGCTCACCGGTTTCAGGCCAGGGCCAAGGCCGCCACGCCCAGGCCGATGCACAGCGCGCCGAGGATGCGCAGGCCACGGTCGCCCTCGCGCAGCAGGTGGCCGCCGATGAGCGCGGCGAACAGCATGGACACCTCGCGCGCGGGCGCCACGTGCGACAGCGGCGCGCGCTGCATGGCGAACAGCACCAGCACGTAGGCCACCGGGCTGAACACCGCCACCAGCAGCGCGTGGCGCCACTGCAGCCGCCACAGGCGCAGGGCTTCGGCCCGGTCGCGCAGCACGCGCGGCGAGAACAGCACCAGGCGCACCAAGTTGCCCATGTAGTCCAGCACGATGGGCGACACCAGCAGCACCTTGACGGTGTAGCCGTCGACCACCGAATAGGCCGCGATGGACAGGCCCGTGAGCGCGCCGTAATACAACCCGCGGTGCAGGCGTTCGCGCGCCGCTGCGTCGTGCGCCGCGCGCCACAGGCCCGGCCCGCCGGCGATGAGGAAGACCCCGCCCACCACCGCCGCGATGCCTGCCCCGCCGAGCGCGCTGATCCGCTCACCCAGAAACAGCACCGCCACCAGGGCCGTGATCAGCGGACCACTGCCGCGCGCCAGCGGGTACACCACCGTGAGGTCGGCGCGCCGATAGCCCCGCAGCAGCGTGGTGAAGTAGAAGACGTGGATGACACCGCTGGCCACCACCATGGCCCATTCCATGGCGCCCCAGCGCGGCAGTTCCGCGCGCGCGAACCACCAGCCCACCGGGGCCCAGATGACGGCGATCAGCGCGGAGGAGAACCAGGCGAAGCGCGTGTCGCCGCCCGCGTGTTTGGCGGCGATGTTCCAGCCGGCGTGGATCAGGCCCGCGAGCAGGACGAGCAGGAAGGCGTCGAGCGACACCTTCTCAGGCGCGGCCGATGATGCTGGCCGTGGCCATCAGCTCTTCGAGCAGCGCCAGCGAGACCTCACCCGACACGGCGTACGGGTCCAGCTCGGGGCGCTCGGAGTACTTGAGCACGATGGAGGTATTGAGTTTGGCGAGGTTGACCTGGCCCATGGTCCAGCCGCCGAAGCGGCGCTCGGTGATTTCCTGGTAGTGCAGCAGCACCACGTCCTTGTGGCGAGGGTCGGCCACGATGTGGTTGTAGAGCAGGTTGACGGCACCGCGCCCGCCCTCGATGGCCTGCAGAAAGATGCCGCCGCCGTAACACAGCACGCCCGTGATGCCGTGCGACACGTTGTGCTGGCGGGACGACTCGAGAATGCCTTCGATGGCCTTGGGGTCCTTGTCGACGGCGCGGCTGACATAGAGCAGGCGGACCAGCATGGTGGGCTTCTTTGCGAAAAAGGGTCAGCGGGGAACGAGGGCCAGGAATTCGCGGCGCAGGTTGGCGTCCTTGAGGAAGACACCGCGCATCACGGAGTTGATCATCTTGCTGTCCATGTCCTTCACGCCGCGCCAGGCCATGCAGTAGTGGCTGGCCTCCATCACGATGGCCAGGCCATCGGGCTGCGTCTTTTCCTGGATCAGGTCGGCCAGCTGGATCACGGCCTCTTCCTGGATCTGCGGGCGGCCCATGATCCACTCGGCCAGGCGCGCGTACTTGGACAGGCCGATGACGTTGGTGTGCTCGTTGGGCATGACGCCGATCCACAGCTTGCCGATGACGGGGCAGAAGTGGTGGCTGCAGGCGCTGCGCACGGTGATCGGGCCCACGATCATGAGCTCGTTGAGGTGCTCGGCGTTGGGGAATTCGGTGACCGCGGGACCCTTCACATAGCGTCCCGCGAAGACCTCCTTGAGGTACATCTTGGCCACGCGGCGCGCGGTGTTGCCGGTGTTGTGGTCGCTCTCGGTGTCGATCACCATCGACTCGAGCACGCCCTGCATCTTCTCGGTGACCTCGTCGAGCAGCTTCTCCAGCTCGCCGGGCTGGATGAACTCGGCGATGTTGTCGTTGGAGTGGAAACGCTGCCTCGCGGCCTTCAGGCGTTCGCGGATCTTGACGGACACGGGCACGCCTTCGTCGCCGGAAGGCGGCGTGGCCGGGGTCTGGTCAGGGTCGGTCTTCATGAGCATCGGGCATGCTAACACTGGCGCCCATTTCCCCCCGGTGTATGGCCTTGCGCGCCCCGGCAGGATCGGCCCGGGCGGCGTGGGCCACCGCTTCAGGAGAACGCGAATGACGGACTGGCGATGGTGCGGCCGGCGGCGGCTGGTGGGACTCGTGCTGGGGGGCATCGGCGCCCTCGCGGGCTGCACGAACGATGCCTTCGATCCCTGGCTGGGGCCGCGCCGGCCCCGGGAGGGCGCCGAACGCGACCTCGCCACCCGTTCCGAACTGAGCGACCTCGACAAGTACAGGCTGCTGGAGAAGCAGGCGATCGCACCGGCGCTGCTCGCTGACCTGGCCCGCTCCCCGTCGAGGGCGATCCGCGCCCACGTGGCCGTGAACCCCGCCACGCCGGCCGACACCCTGGTCGCCCTGGCCGCCGACCCCGACATTGGCGTGCGCCAGTACACCGCTTCTCACCCCCACCTGCCTCGATCCGCATTGCAAGGCTTGCTGTCGGACCCGAGCGCCTTGGTGCGCGACGCCGCCCTGGCCTCGCCGGTCTGGCAGGCCGAGGAGCTGTGGACCCTGTACCGCCAAGGCCACAACGGCGACGCCATCGCGGGCAACCCCCATGCGCCCGCGGCGCTGCTGATGGCGATCGCCCGCCGCGGCCGGGGCTCCTCACTGCTGGGTTTCCAACTGGCGCGCAGCCCGCAGATCACACCCGAGATCGAGGCTTTCGTGCTGGCGGGCGGATCGGGCGGCACGGACAAGCTGACGCTGCTGCGCAATCCGCGGCTGTCCTGCCCCACGCTGCTGAGCTTGGCCAGCGACCCGCAGCCCCACATCGCGCAACGCGCACGCGAAGCCATCGAGCGGCGCCACAGCGCCGGACAGGGGTGTCGCGTGAAGGGCGGGCCTGAGCAGGCGCCGACGAGGCCAGCGCGCTAGAGCAGCCGCTCCAATGCCAGCACCGCGAAGAACCCCAGGGCCGCGATCACCGTCCACTTGAGGATCACCAGGCCCCACTGGCGGTAGCGCGCCTGGCCGGTGCCGATGTAGAAGGCGAAGCACACGCCCGCCGCGATCAGCAGCAGCAGAACGGTCCAGCGGAACAGCTGCATGCGCGGACCCGGCTCACCAGGCGGGCGCGACCTGGGCGAAGCCCTGCGGGGCCTCGCGCTCGTTGTCGAAGCTCACGATCTGGTAGGACTGCGGCCGCTCCAGCAGCGCGCGCAGCAGCTGGTTGTTCATGGCGTGGCCGCTGCGGAAGGCGCTGTACGCGGCCAGCAGCGGCTTGCCCACGATGTGCAGGTCGCCCATGGCGTCGAGGATCTTGTGCTTGGCGAACTCGTCGCCGTAGCGCAGGCCGTCGGCGTTGAGCACCTTCACGTCGTCCATGACGATGGCGTTGTCCAGCCCGCCGCCCAGCGCCAGGCCATGCGAGCGCATCATCTCCACGTCCTTGGTGAAGCCGAAGGTGCGGGCGCGCGCGATCTCGCGCGCGTAGTTGCCACTGCCCAGATCGAACTCGACGCGCTGGCCGGAGGCGTTGACGGCCGGGTGGTCGAACTCGATCTCGAAGCTGAGCTTGTAGCCGTGGTACGGGTCGAGCCGCGCCCACTTGAGGCCGCGGCCCTCGCCTTCGCGCACCTCGACCGGCTCGACGATGCGGATGAAGCGCTTGGGCACGTTCTGCGCCACGATGCCGGCGCTTTGCAGCAGGTAGACGAAGGAGGCGGAGGAGCCGTCGAGGATGGGGACTTCCTCGGCGGTGATGTCGATGAGCAGGTTGTCCAGCCCCAGGCCGGCGCAGGCGCTCATGAGGTGCTCGATGGTGTGCACCTTGGCGCCACCGTTGGAGATGGTGGAGGCCAGGCGGGTGTCGCTGACAGAGAGGGCGTTGACGGGGATGTCCACGGGCTCGGGCAGGTCGACGCGCCGGAACACGATGCCGGTGTCGGGGGCGGCGGGGCGCAGCGTCAGCTCAACGCGCTGACCGCTGTGCAGGCCGACGCCGACCGCCTTGGTCAGGGATTTGAGGGTGCGTTGAGCGAGCATCCTCGGATTGTAGTTTTCACGGCCCCAGAGCATGGTTGCAAATGGCGATGGCCTTAATAGGTTTGGGTTCTCGAAGCGTCTTTCTCCGGAGGGGTCGGTCATCGGCGCTCGGGTGTCCGGCTCCGCGACTGTCCCCCGGAGCGGATCGCTGGCGCGCTCCGCTCCTCCTCCTTTATGTCGCTACGCCGGACACCCGATCACCGACGACCTCGTTGGCACTCGGTCTGTTGGTGCGCAGCCGTGCCTGTTGCTCGCGGACGCTGGGTGCCCTGCGTAGCGAAATAAAGGGGGAGGACGGCGCAGCCGTCCGGAGGACATTCGCGGAGCAGGGCACCCAGTGGCCGCGAGCCCGCGAGGTGCAGGCTCGCTACCGCCACGAACGCAGACAACCTCAATCCGCCTGCTTACGAAGGAAAGCAGGAATCTCGAAGTCGTCCATGCCCCCGGAAGCCAGCGCATCCACCTTGGCCGCCGCCTGCGTGCGGTTGGTGCGCCACACGCTGGGCACCGCCATGTGCTGGTAGTCCGGCTGGGCCGAGCCCGCGCCCGGGCCGCCCACGGCCTGGTTCACCGTCGGCACGTTGAACGGCACATCGTCCGTGCCCGTGCGCAGCACCTGCAGCGGCGGCTGGCGGCGCTGCTGACCCTGGCGCGACAGACCCGTCGCCACCACCGTCACGCGCATCTCGTCGCCCAGGCTGTCGTCGTAAGCGGCGCCGTAGATCACGTGCGACTCGGCCGAGGCGTAGGCGCGGATCGTGTTCATCGCCAGCTTGGACTCGGCCAGCTTCAGCGAGCCCTTGGCCGCCGTCACCAGCACCAGCACGCCCTTGGCGCCGGACAGGTCGATGCCTTCCAGAAGCGGGCAGGCCACGGCCTGCTCGGCGGCGATGCGCGCGCGGTCGGGGCCGGCCGCGGTGGCGGTGCCCATCATGGCCTTGCCGGGCTCGCCCATCACCGTGCGCACGTCCTCGAAGTCGACGTTGACGTTGCCGTACTCGTTGATGATCTCGGCGATGCCGCCCACGGCGTTCTTCAGCACGTCGTTGGCGTGCGCGAAGGCCTCGTCCTGGGTGATGTCGTCGCCCAGCACCTCCAGCAGCTTCTCGTTGAGCACCACGATCAGCGAGTCCACGTTGGCCTCGAGTTCGGCCAGGCCCTGGTCGGCGTTGACCATGCGGCGACCGCCCTCCCAGTCGAAGGGCTTGGTCACCACGCCCACGGTGAGGATGCCCATCTCCTTGGCCACGCGCGCGATCACGGGGGCCGCGCCGGTGCCGGTGCCGCCGCCCATGCCGGCGGTGATGAACAGCATGTGCGCGCCTTCGATGGCTTCGCGGATGGCGTCCACGGCGCCCTCGGCCGCCTCGCGGCCCTTCTCGGGCTTGCTGCCCGCGCCCAGGCCGGTGATGCCGAGCTGGATGGTCTTGTGCGACGCGCTGCGGGCCAGGGCCTGAGCGTCGGTGTTGGCGCAGATGAACTCCACGCCCTGGACCTGGCGGGCGATCATGTGCTCGACCGCGTTGCCGCCGCCGCCGCCCACGCCGATGACCTTGATCTGCGTGCCCAGGTTGAATTCTTCAACTTCGATCATTTCGATGCTCATTGGGTGCTCCTTTGCAGTTGCCTGTTGTGTTGCCGTGTTGCCGGCGATGCTCTGAATGTGAAAACGGAAATCAGGGAGAAACGGTTCGGGTCATCCGGGAGGCCCGGTGTGCTCGTCACACCGTCCTCGTCGTCGGCGCCGCCCCGGCGGCCGCCACTGGGGCGGGCCGTGCGTGGTGAGGGGGATCGTCGCGGCCATCAGAACGTTCCCATGAACCAGTTCTTCACGCGCTCGAAGGTGCCCGACACCGAGCCCGCCTTCTGCGCCACCTTGTGGCCGCGCACGCGCGCCAGGCGCGCCTCTTCGAGCAGGCCCATCACCGTGGCGGCGCGCGTCTGCGCCACCATGTCCGACAGCGCGCTGTGGTAGTTGGGCACGCCGCGGCGCACCGGCTTGAGGAAGATGTCCTCGCCGAGCTCCACCATGCCGGGCATGACGGCGCTGCCACCGGTGAGCACGATGCCGCTGGAGAGCATTTCCTCGTGGCCGCTGTCGCGCAGCACCTGTTGCACGAGCGAGAAGATCTCCTCCACGCGCGGCTCGATCACGCCGGCCAGGGCCTGCTTGCCCAACAGGCGCGGACCGCGATCGCCCAGGCCCGGCACCTCCACTTGGGTGTCCGGGTCGGCCAGCAACTGCTTGGCGCAGCCGCTTTCCACCTTGATGTCCTCGGCGTCCTTGGTGGGCGTGCGCAGCGCCATGGCGATGTCGCTGGTGATCAGGTCGCCAGCGATCGGGATCACCGCCGTGTGGCGGATCGCGCCGCCCGAGAAGATGGCCACGTCGGTGGTGCCGGCGCCGATGTCCACCAGCGCCACGCCGAGTTCCTTTTCGTCGTCGGTGAGGATGGCCTGGCTGCTGGCCAGCGGGTTGAGCATGAGCTGGTCGACCTCCAGCCCGCAACGGCGCACGCACTTGATGATGTTCTCGGCCGCGCTCTGCGCGCCGGTGACGATGTGCACCTTGGCCTCCAGGCGGATGCCGCTCATGCCGATCGGCTCCTTCACCTCCTGGCCGTCGATCACGAACTCCTGCGGCTCCACCAGCAGCAGGCGCTGGTCGGTGGAGATGTTGATGGCCTTGGCGGTCTCGATCACGCGCGCCACGTCGGTGGCGCTGACCTCGCGGTCCTTGATGGCCACCATGCCGCTGCTGTTGATGCCGCGGATGTGACTGCCGGTGATGCCGGTGTAGACGCGCGCGATGCGGCAGTCGGCCATGAGCTCGGCCTCTTTCAGCGCCTGCTGGATGCTCTGCACCGTCGCGTCGATGTTGACCACCACGCCGCGCTTCAAGCCATGGCTCGCGGCCACGCCCAGTCCGGCGAGCTTGAGCGTGCCGCCGGGCTGTACCTCGGCCACCACCACCATGATCTTGGCGGTGCCGATGTCGAGTCCGACGACGAGGTCCTTGTATTCCTTGGGCATGATGGTGCGGGCGTTACCGGTTCGAAGAAGTGTTGGGTGAGGTCTGGTCGTTGGTGGTGGTCACCCCGCGCACACGCAGGGCGTAGCCATTGGGGTAGCGCAGGTCCACGGTCTGCAGCGCCCCCGCGTAGCGTTCGGTGATCTGCGGCAGCGTGCCGACGAAGCGCTGCACGCGGGCCTGCAGTTCCTGCGGCGTACCGCGCCCCAGCTCGATGACCGCGCCGCTGTGCAGCCGCGCGCGCCAGCCGCCGCGTTCGCCGAGTTCCAGGCGGTCCAGGCCGAGTTCGAGCCGCGCGAACTGCGCCTGCAGCACCTGGTGCAGCGCCAGCACCTCGGCCGCGCGGCCTTCGGGGCCGGCCAGCTCGGGCAGGCCGTCCACGTCGTCGGGGCTGGCCTCGAACACTTCGCCGTGCGAATTGACGAGCTCACCGGAGCCTTCGTCGCCCCACCAGGCCACGGCGTCGTGCTCCTGCAGGGTCACGCGCAGGCGGTTCGGAAACTCGCGCTGCACCACCGCGCGGCGCACCCAGGGCACCTGCTCGAACATCTGGCGCACCTGGTCCAGGTCCACGGTGAGGAAGCTCGACGACAGGCGCGCGCGCATCTGCGTGGCGAGCTGGGCGCGCAGGCCCACGGCGTTCTGGTGCGCCACGTCGCCGTGCACGCTGATGCCCTTGACCGCCCAGGCCGGGTGGCGCACGGCCCAGGTGCCCAGGGCACCGAGCGCCAGCAGCGCGAACACGCCCAGCAGAAGCTGGGTGGCCAGGGCCATCAGCTTCACGTCCAGGGGCATGTCGGTGGTCGTTGGCATGGTTGGACCGTTCAGGCGTTGTCCAGGCTGGCGGTGGCCAGCAGTTGCACGCACAGGTCTTCGTAGGAGATGCCGGCCGCGCGCGCCGACATGGGCACCAGCGAGTGGCCGGTCATGCCCGGCGAGGTGTTGATCTCCAGCAGCCAGGGCTTGCGGGTGGCCGCGTCGATCATCACGTCGGCGCGCGCCCAGCCACGGCAGTCCAGGGTGCGGAAGGCCTTGAGCACGAGGGCCTGGATCGCGGCCTCTTCGCCCTCGGGCAGGCCGCAGGGCACCAGGTACTGCGTGTCGTCGGTGAAGTACTTGTTCTGGTAGTCGTAGTTGCCCTCGGGCGCCACGATGCGGATCACCGGCAGCGCGCGGGCCGATTCGCCCGTGCCCAGCACGGGGCAGGTGACTTCGTCGCCGGCGATGAACTGCTCGCACATGACCATCGGGTCCTGCTTCGCGGCCAGGGCGTAGGCGGCCTCGCACTGGTCGGCGCTCATCACCTTGGTGAGACCGATGGTGGAGCCTTCGCGCACGGGCTTGACGATCATGGGTGAGCCCAGGGCCTCGAAGGCGGCGCGCGTGTCGGCCGCGCTGCGCACCTGGCGCCAGGTCGGCGTGGCCAGGCCCTCGGCCAGCCAGATGCGCTTGGTCATGAGCTTGTCCATGGCCACGGCCGAGGCCATCACGCCCGGGCCGGTGTAGGGAATGCCCAGCAGCTCCAGAGCGCCCTGCACCGTGCCGTCCTCGCCGAAGCGGCCGTGCAGTGCGATGAAGCAGCGCGCGAAACCCTCGCGCTTGAGTTCGCCCATCTCGCGCTCGGCCGGATCGAAGGCGTGCGCGTCCACGCCCTTCGATTGCAGCGCCTTGAGCACGCCCGCGCCCGACATGAGCGAGACCTCACGCTCCGCGGAGCGCCCGCCCATCAGCACGGCCACCTTGCCGAAGTCCATCGTCGTCATTTCGCCAGCTCCATGATTCTTCCCGCCACCGCGCCGACCGTGCCCGCGCCCATGCACAGCACCACGTCGCCATCGCGCGCGTTGTCCAGCACCGCCTGCGGCATGTCGGCCACGTCGTCCACGAACACCGGCTCCAGCTTGCCGGCCACGCGCAGCGCGCGCGCCAGCGATCGGCCGTCGGCCGCCACGATGGGCGCCTCGCCGGCCGCGTACACCTCGGCCAGCAGCACGGCGTCGGCCTGGCCGATGATCTTCACGAAGTCCTCGAAGCAGTCGCGCGTGCGGGTGTAGCGGTGCGGCTGGAAGGCCAGCACCAGGCGGCGGCCGGGGAAGGCGCCGCGCGCGGCCGCGATGGTGGCGGCCATCTCCACCGGGTGGTGGCCGTAGTCGTCGACGATGGTGGCGTGGCCGCCGCCGGGCAGCGCGGCCTCGCCGTAGCGCTGGAAGCGCCGGCCCACGCCCTTGAAGCCCGCCAGCGCCTTGAGCACCGCCGCGTCCGGCACGCCCAGCTCCACCGCGATGCCGATGGCCGCCAGCGCGTTGAGCACGTTGTGCTGGCCGGGCAGGTTGAGCACCACGTCCAGGTCGGGCAGCGCCACGCCGTTGCGCCGCTGGACGGTGAAGTGCATCTGAGCGCCCACCGCGCGCACGTCGATGGCGCGCACCTGCGCGTCATCGCTGGCGATGCCGTAGCTGGTGATGGGGCGCGCGATCTCGGGCAGGATCTCGCGGATCGCGGGGTCGTCCACGCAGACCACGGCGGCGCCGTAGAACGGCATCTTGTGCAGGAACTCCACGAAGGCGCCCTTGAGGCGGCCGAAGTCGTGGCCATAGGTGTCCATGTGGTCGGCGTCGATGTTGGTGACGACCGAGATCACCGGCAGCAGGTTGAGGAAGGAGGCGTCGGATTCGTCGGCCTCGACCACGATGTACTCGCCGCTGCCCAGGGCCGCATTGGCGCCCGCGCTGTTCAGGCGCCCGCCGATGACGAAGGTCGGGTCCAGGCCGGCCTCGGCGAAGACGCTGGCCACCAGGCTGGTGGTGGTGGTCTTGCCGTGCGTGCCGGCGATGGCCACGCCCTTCTTCATGCGCATCAGCTCGGCCAGCATCACCGCGCGCGGCACCACCGGCACCAGCTTGGCGTGCGCGGCCACCACCTCGGGGTTATCGGCCTTCACGGCGGTGGAGGTGACGATGGCGTCGGCGCCTTCGATGTGCTTCGCTTCGTGCCCGATGCAGACCTTGGCGCCCAGCGATTCGAGGCGGCGCGTGGTGGCGCTTTCGCCCAGGTCGCTGCCGGAGATGGTGTAGCCCTGGTTGAGCAGCACCTCGGCGATGCCGCTCATGCCCGCGCCGCCGATGCCGACGAAGTGGATGTGACGGATGGCGTGCTTCATTCGGTCCTGACTTTCGCGAGTTCGATGCAGGCGCCCACCACGGCCTCGGTGGCACCTGTTTTGGCCACGGCGCGCGCCTTCTCGGCCATGGCCTGCAGTGGCGCGCGGTCCAGACCCTGCAGCAACACGGCGAGCTTGTCCGGCGTGAGACCGGCCTGCGCTTCCAGCCAGGCCGCGCCCGCGTCCACCAGGAAGCGCGCGTTGTGCGTCTGGTGGTCGTCCACCGCGGCCGGAAACGGCACCAGCAGCGAGGCCGCGCCCACGGCGGCGAGTTCGGTCACCGTGCTGGCGCCCGCGCGGCCAATCACCAGGTCGGCCTCGGCGTAGGCGGTGGCGGTGTCTTCGATGAAGGGAGTGAGTTCGGCCGCCACGCCGGCCTGGGCGTAATTGGCGCGCAGCTCTTCGATCTGTTTTTCGCCGCTCTGGTGCAGCACCACCGGGCGCTGCGCCTCGGGAATGCGCGCCAGCGCCTGCGGCACGATGCGGTTGAGCGCCTGCGCGCCCAGGCTGCCACCCACCACCAGCAGGCGCAGCGGCCCGCTGCGGCCGGCGAAGCGCTCGGCCGGCGCGGGCTGATTCAGGAAGGCCTCGCGCAGCGGGTTGCCCACCCACTGGGCCTTGGACAGCGCGTTCGGGAAGGCGTTGAAGCGGCGGTCGGCCACCTCGGCCAGCACCTTGTTCGCCAGGCCGGCCACCGAGTTCTGCTCGTGCAGCACCAGCGGCTTGCCCAGCAGCACGCCCATCATGCCGCCCGGGAAGGTGATGTAGCCGCCCAGGCCCACCAGCACGTCGGGCTTCACGCGGCGCACCACCTGGATGCTCTGCCAGAAGGCGCGCAGCAGGTTCAGCGGCAGCAGCAGCTTGGTGACGAGGCCCTTGCCGCGCAGGCCACCAAAATCGATGGCTTCGAGCGGGAAACCGCGCGGCGGCACGAGCCGGCTTTCCATGCTGCCCGGCGCGCCCAGCCAGTGCACGCGCCAGCCGCGCGCGCGCAGCGCCTCGGCCACGGCCAGGCCGGGGAAGATGTGGCCGCCGGTGCCACCGGCCATGACGAGGGCGCAGGGCTCACGCGTCATGAGCGCCCTCCTTTCATCATCTGCCGGTTCTCGAAGTCCACGCGCAGCACGATCGCCAGCGCAATCAGGTTGAGCAGGATCGCCGAGCCGCCGTAGCTCATGAAGGGCAGCGTGAGGCCCTTGGTGGGCAACGCGCCGAGGTTCACGCCGATGTTGATGAACGCCTGGAAGCCCATCCACAGGCCCACGCCCTGCGCCACCAGGCCGGAGAACACCTGGTCGAGCGCGATGGCCTGGCGGCCGATGTGCATGATGCGACGGATCATCCACAGGAACAGCGCGATCAGCACGAGCACGCCGAGCAGACCGAATTCCTCGCCGATGACGGCGAGCAGGAAGTCGGTGTGCGCCTCCGGCAGCCAGTTGAGCTTTTCCACGCTGCCGCCCAGGCCCACGCCGAAGATCTCGCCGCGGCCGAAGGCGATGAGCGCGTGCGAGAGCTGGTAGCCCTTGCCCAGCGCGTGCTCCGCGCTCCAGGGGTCGAGGTAGGCGAAGATGCGCTCGCGGCGCCAGTCGCTGGCCATGATCATCATGGCGAAGGCGCCCACCACCACCAGCGCGATGAGGAAGAACATGCGCGCGTTGACGCCGCCCAGGAACAGGATGCCCATGGCGATGACCACGATCACCATGAAGGCGCCCATGTCGGGCTGGGCCAGCAGCAGCATGCCCACCACCAGCAGCGCCACGGCCATGGGCCACACGGCCTGCCAGAAGTTCTGCTTGATCTCCATCTTGCGGACCATGTAGCTGGCCGCGTAGAGCAGCACCGCGAGCTTGCCCAGCTCGGACGGCTGGAAGTTCATGACACCCAGTGAGATCCAGCGGTGCGCGCCATTGACGCCCTTGCCGATGCCCAGCACCGCCACCATGAGCAGCAGCGCCAGCGCGAACAGCCAGGGCGCGAGTTGCTCCCAGCGACGCAGGGGCACCTGGAAGGCCAGCAGCGCGGCAACGAAGCCGATGGCCATGGACAGGCCGTGGCGCAGCACGAAGTGCGTGTGCGCGTAGTTCTCGAAGCGCGGGTTGTCGGGCAGCGCGATGGAGGCCGAATAGACCATCACCAGCCCCCAGGCCATGAGCGCGAACACCACCCACAGCAGCGGCTGGTCGAAGCCGGTGACGTGCACGGACGCGCCGCGCTGGCGGCCATAACTGCGGCTGGACAGGCGCACGGGAATGCCGTCGCCGCCCGCGCCCACCAGCGCACCGGCGGCCCAGGCGGGCAACAGGCCTTGCAGCCACGCGCGCAGGCGGGTGCCCAGGCGCGCCATCAGGCCGGGGCCCTGGGTGGGTTGTGCGGCCTTGCGCTTGCTCACAGGCCGCCCTCCAGGCCCATGCCGCGCGCCTCGGCGAGCTCGCGCACCGCGGCGACGAAGACCTCGGCGCGCTGCACGTAATTGCGGAACTGGTCCAGGCTGGCGCAGGCCGGCGACATGAGCACGGCGTCGCCCGACTGTGCGAGTTCGGCGGCCAGCCGCACGGCGGCCGTGAGCTCGCCCGCGTCGTGCAGGGGCACGCCGGCACCGCGCAGCGCGTCTTGCACGGCGGCGCGCAGCAGCGGCGCGTCGCGGCCGATGAAGACCACGGCGCGCGCGTGGCGGGCCAGCGGCGCGGCCAGCGGCGTGAAGTCCTGGCCCTTGCCGTCGCCGCCCAGGATCACCACCAGGCGGCGCTCGGCGCCCAGGCCATTGACGGCCGCCAGCGTGGCGCCCACGTTGGTGCCCTTGCTGTCGTCGAAGTACTCGACCCCGTCCACGATGGCCACGGGCTCGACGCGGTGCGGCTCGCCACGGTACTCGCGCAGGCCGTGCAGCATGGGCGCCAGCGGCGCGCCGGTGGAAGTGGCCAGCGCCAGTGCGGCCAGCGCGTTGGCGGCGTTGTGCCGGCCGCGGATGCGCAGGGCCTCGGCGGGCATCAGGCGCTGGAAATAGATTTCTTCATCTTCCTGCGCGCGGCCCTTGGTGCGGGTCTCGTCGACCGCCAGCGCGCGCACCAGCCAGGTCATGCCGTTGACGGTTTCCAGGCCCCAGTCGCCCGCGCGCGTGGGCGCGTCCAGGCCGAGACTGCACCAGGCGCGCGCCGGCACCTGGCGGTTGCGGTTGCCGATCTTGACCGTGACCAGGCCGGGCTTCATGGCCATCACGCGCGGGTCGTCGCGGTTGAGCACCATGAGCGCGCGCGCACCGAACACGGCGGCCTTGGCCTGGGTGTAGGCGTCCATGTCGCCGTGCCAGTCGAGGTGGTCCTCGCTGAGGTTGAGCAGCGTGGACGCGGTGGGCACGCCGGCCCAGGCGCCCTGCGCGGTGCCATCGAGCTGGAAGCTGGAGAGTTCGAGCACCCACACGCGCGGCAGGTGCGGCGGCTGCGGGGGCTCGGGCGGCGGCGGGGCGATCAGCGTCGGGCCCTCGCCGTCCGGCAGGGCGGTGGCGGGCTCGTCGGTGGCCTCGACGGATGGCTCGCCCTCATCCGCCTCGACGGATGCGTCCGCCGGCGCGAACTCGCCCGATCCGTCGTCGAACAAGGGACCGGTTTCCGGTTCGGGTTCGGCAAGCGGCGCCGCCATGGCGGACTTCGCCGGCTCGGCCTGCGCTTCGGCAGCGGCTTTCGCTTCGGTCTCGGCCGCTTCCGCGGCTTCGCGTTCGTCGTCCGCCGCCTGCGCCACCGCCTCCGCGTGCAGCGCGGCGGCCAGCACGTCGAGCAGGGCCGGGCCGATGTTGCCCGCCACCGCCACGGACCAGCCCGCGCGATCCAGCAACTGGCCCGCGAGCGATGTGACGGTGGTCTTGCCATTGGTGCCGGTGACGGCCAGCACCTGGGGCCGGTAGGGGAAGCGCTCGCGTTGCGACAGGGCCTGCAGGGCCTGGGCGAACAGGTCGAGCTCGGTCAGCACCGGCACGCCGCGCTCACGCGCGAAGTCGAACACGCCCTGCAGCTCGGCCGGCGTCAGGCCGGGGCTGCGCGCGATCAGTGCCCAGGGCTCGCGGCTGAGCAGGGCCTCGTCGAAGGCGCCGCTGATGAACACCGCGTCGGGGCACTCGCCCTGCAGGGCCACCAGTTGCGGCGGCGCCTCGCGCGTATCGGCCACGGTCACGCGCGCACCCTCGCGCGCGCACCAGCGCGCCATCGACAGGCCGGAGGCGCCGAGACCGAGGATGAGAACGGGCTGGTCTTTCATCGCAGTTTCAGCGTCGACAGACCGACGAGGCACAGCAGCATGGTGATGATCCAGAAACGCACCACCACCTGCGTCTCCTTCCAGCCCTTCTTCTCGAAGTGGTGGTGCAGCGGGGCCATCTGGAACAGGCGCCGGCCTTCGCCGTAGCGCTTCTTGGTGTACTTGAAGTACGTCACCTGCAGCATCACCGACAGCGCCTCGACGACGAAGATGCCGCCCATGATGGCGAGCAGGATCTCCTGGCGCACGATGACGGCGATGGTGCCGAGCGCGCCGCCGAGCGCGAGCGCGCCCACGTCACCCATGAACACCTGCGCCGGGTGCGTGTTGAACCACAGGAAGGCCAGGCCCGCGCCGGCCATGGCGGCGCAGAAGATGAGCAGCTCGCCCGCGCCGGGGATGTGCGGCAGCAGCAGGTAGCGCGCGAACACCGCGTTGCCGGTGACGTAGGCGAAGATGCCGAGGGCCGAACCCACCATCACCACCGGCATGATGGCCAGGCCGTCGAGTCCGTCGGTGAGGTTGACCGCGTTGCTCGCGCCCACGATGACGAGGTAGGTGAGGATGACGAAGCCGGCCACGCCGAGTGGGTAGCTCACTTCCTTGAAGAAGGGCACGATGAAGCCCGACTGCGGCGGCAGGTCGAGCGTGAAGCCGGAGCCGACCCAATCGATGAAGAGCTCGAGCACGCGCGTGTTGCTGGTCTCGGAGACCGCGAACACCAGGTAGAAGGCCGCGACCAGGCCGATCAGCGACTGCCAGAAGTACTTCTCGCGCGAGCGCATGCCCTCGGGGTTCTTGTGCACCACCTTGCGCCAGTCGTCGGCCCAGCCGATGGCGCCGAAGCCCAGGGTGACGATGAGCACGATCCAGACGAAGCGGTTGCTCCAGTTGAACCACAGCAGCGTGGACAGCGCGATGGCAAAGAGGATCAGCACGCCGCCCATGGTGGGCGTGCCGCCCTTGCTCAGGTGCGTCTGCATGGCGTATTCGCGGATCGGCTGGCCGATCTTGAGCGCGGCGAGGCGGCGGATGAACCAGGGGCCGGCGACCAGGCCCACCACCAGCGCCGTCATCGCGGCCATGACGGCGCGGAAGGTGAGGTACTGGAACACCCGCAGGAAGCCGAGGTCGGGGAACAGGCCTTGCAGCCAGAGGGCGATGCTAGGCAGCATGGGAAGAGTCCTTGTCGTTGACGGCCTGCGTCGGATCGAGCGCGCGAACCGCCCGCACCACGCGCTCCATGCGCATGAAGCGCGATCCCTTCACGAGCACGCTGGCCACCACGCCGGTGGCCACCTCGGCGGCCACGTCGGTGGCCAGCGCGTCCACCTCGGGCACGCAGCGCGGCGCGGGCTCGCTGGCCGCGCGCATGGCCTCGGCGGCCTCGCACATCGCCGTGCCGCTCACGCGCACCTCGTCGATGCCGCGCGCGTAGGCGTGGCGCAGCACCTCCAGGTGAAAGGCCAGGCCCTGGTCACCGACCTCGCCCATGTCGCCCAGCACCAGCAGGTGCGGCGCGGGCAGCGTGGCGAGCACGTCGATGGCTGCGCGCACGGAGTCGGGGTTGGCGTTGTAGGTGTCGTCGATCAGCGCGACCACGCGGCCGTCGATGGTGAGGGTGATGGCGCGCGAGCGCCCGCCCACGGGCTCGAAGGCGTTCAGGCCTTGCACGATGGCGCTGAGCGGCACGCCGGCGGCCACCGCGCAGGCCACGGCCGCGAGCGCGTTGCGCACGTTGTGGCGGCCGGCGATGCGCAATTGCACCTGGCCCTCACCCAGGGGCGAGGCGAAGTGCAGCGCCCAGGCGTTGTCCTGCCACTCGGCGGCGAGCGCGCGCACGGCGGCTTCGGGGTCGGTGTCGCTGAAGGTGAGGCGGCGGCGCGCGCCGGCCAGCGCCTGCCAGATGCGGGTGTGCACGTCGTCGCTGGGGAACACGGCCACGCCCTCGGCGCCCAGCGCGGCGATCGCGGTGCCGTTCTCGCGCGCCACGGCCTCCACCGAACTCATGAACTCCTGGTGCTCGCGCTGCGCGTTGTTGACCAGGGCCACCGTGGGTGCGGCGATGGCGGCGAGCTGGGCGATCTCGCCCGGGTGGTTCATGCCCAGCTCCACCACCGAGCACCGGTGCGCGGCGTTCAGGCGCAACAGCGTGAGCGGCACGCCGATGTCGTTGTTGAAGTTGCCCTGCGTGGCGTGCGCGGCCTCGCCCGCGTGGGCGCGCAGGATGCTGGCGACCATCTGCGTGACCGTGGTCTTGCCGTTGCTGCCGGTCACGGCGATCAGCGGCAGGCCGAACTGCGCGCGCCACACCTGTGCGAGCTGCAGCAGCGCGGCGCGCGTGTCGGGCACCTCGACACCGGGCAGACCGGATTCGGCCAGGCCGCGCTGCGCGAGCGCGGCCACGGCGCCGGCGACCGCCGCCTGCGGCAGGAAGTCGTGCGCGTCGAAGCGCTCGCCGTGCAGCGCCACGAACAGGTCGCCCGCGCGCAGGCTGCGGGAGTCGGAGTGCACGCGCTGAATGGGCGCGGCGATGCGGCCGACGGCGCGCGCGCCGGGCAGGGTGAGCAGCAGTTCGGCCAGGGTCTTGCGATCCGGCGCCGGGCCGCCCCCCGCCGGATCAGCCCCCTCGGGGGGCAAGGACCCGCGCAGCGGCGGAGTGTGGGGGCTCATGTTGTTGCCTCCAGACGCAGCGCGAGCGCGCGCCGCGCGTGTTCGATGTCGGAGAACGCCGACTTCACGCCGCGCACCTCCTGGTAGTCCTCGTGCCCCTTGCCGGCGATGAGCACCACGTCGGCGGGCGCGGCCTCGCGCACGGCCAGGGCGATGGCCTCGGCACGGTCGGCCACGGTGCGCGCGGCGTCGGCGCGGCTGAGGCCGCGCGCCATCTGCGACAGGATGGCCATCGGGTCCTCGCTGCGCGGGTTGTCGCTGGTGAGCACGGCGTGGCGGGCTCCGCGCTCGGCCACGGCGGCCATCAGCGGGCGCTTGCCCGGGTCGCGGTCGCCGCCGCAGCCAATGAGCACCCACAGCGCGCCGCCGCGCCGCACGGCCAGCGGTTGCAGCGCCTGCAGGGCCTTCTCCAGCGCGTCGGGCGTGTGCGCGTAGTCCACCAGCACGAGCGGCGCGCCGGGCGCGTCGGCCTGGGCCTGCTGCATGCGACCGGGCACGGGCGTGAGCGCGGCGCAGGCCTGCACGGCCGCGGCGAAGGGCACGCCCAGTGCGCGCGCCGTGGCGAGTACGCCCAGCAGGTTGTGCACGTTGTAGCGCCCAACCAGCGGCAGGCTCAGCGCCTGGCGCTGGCGTTCCTGGCCTCGTTCGTCGCGCTCGACGAGCTCGAAGGCCAGCCCCGCGGGCGTGGTGGTGACGTCGCGCGCTTCCAGGCGCGCGTCGCGGTCGATGGCGACGGACCACAGGTCGAGCCCGCGCCCTTGCAGACGCGCGAGCAGGCCGGCGCCGTGCGGATCGTCGATGTTGATCACCGCGGCCTTGAGGCCGGGCCAGTCGAACAGGCGCTGCTTGGCGGCCCAGTAGGCGTCCATGCTGCCGTGGTAGTCCAGGTGGTCTTGCGTGAAGTTGGTGAACACTGCCACCGCGACGCGCGTGCCGTTCAGACGCCCCTCTTCCAGGCCGATCGAGGAGGCCTCGATGGCGCAGGCGCGCAGGCCCTGTTCGACGAAGGCGCGCAACCCATGCTGCAGCATCACGGGATCGGGCGTGGTCAGGCCGGTGACCCGCAAATCGTCGCCCGGACGGCCCATGCCCAGCGTGCCCACCACCGCCGCCGGGCGGTTGCAGGCCGACAGCAGTTGCGCCGCCCACCAGGCGCTGGAGGTCTTGCCGTTGGTGCCGGTGATGGCGATGACGTCGAGCGCGCCGCTGGGCTCGCGGCACCAGGCGCTGGCGATGGGGCCGGCCTGTGCCTTGAGGCCGGGCACGGCGAGCACGCGCGGGTCGTGGCGGAAATCGTAGGCTTCCAGGCCCTCGCGCTCGACCACGGCCGCGCTGGCGCCGGTGCGCAGCGCGTCGAGCACGAAGCGGCGCCCGTCGGTGGCCGCGCCGGGCCAGGCCACGAATCCGTCGCCCTCGCGCACGCGGCGGCTGTCGCACACCAGCGCGCCGGTGACGCTGGCGCGCAGCCACTGCGCCACGGCCTCGGGGTGGACGAGCGTCTGCACCATCAGAACGACTCCTCCACCGGGTCGGTGGTGACGATCTGCGGCTTGACGTTCATGTCGGGCTGCACGCCGAGGATGCGCAGGGTTTCCTGCACCGTCTCGCTGAACACGGGCGCGGCGACCACGCCGCCGTAGAACTTGCCGTCGGTGGGCTCGTCGATCATCACCGCGACGATGATGCGCGGCTGCTCGATGGGTGCCATGCCGACGAAGAAGCCCCGGTACTTGCCTTCGGCGTAGCCGTCGCCTTCCTGCTTGCGCGCGGTGCCGGTCTTGCCGCCCACCGAGTAGCCCATCGTCTGCGCGCGCGTGGCGCTGCCGCCGGGCTGCGCGGCCAGGGCCAGCATGTCGCGCACGGCGCGGGCGTTGCGCTCGCTGAACACGCGAACGCCCTGCGCGGGCGTGTCGCTCTTGAGCAGGGTCAGCGGAATGAGCTCGCCGTCGCGCGCGAAGATGGTGTAGGCCTGCGCGAGCTGGTAGATCGAGACGGACAGCCCGTAGCCGTAGCTCATGGTGGCCTGCTCGATGGGGCGCCAGCTCTTGTAGGGCCGCAGCCGGCCGGCCACGGCGCCGGGGAACGGCACCTGCGGCTTCTGGCCGAAGCCCACCTGCGCGTACATCTCCCACATCTCGCGCGGGCTCATCTGCATGGCCATCTTGACCGTGCCCACGTTGCTGGACTTCTGGATCACCTCGGCCACGGTCAACACGTCCTTGGGGTGCGTGTCGCGGATGGTGGAGCCGCCGATGGTGATGCGGCCGGGCGCCGTCTGGATGGGCGTGGTCGGCTTGACCAAACCCTTGTCGAGCGCGAGCGCGGCGATGAAGGGCTTCATCGTCGAGCCGGGCTCGAAGGTGTCGGTGAGCACGCGGTTGCGCAACTGCTCGCCGCTGAGGTTGCGCCGCAGGTTGGGGTCGTAGCTGGGGTAGTTGGCCAGGGCCAGCACCTCGCCCGTGATCGTGTCCAGCACGATCACGCTGCCGGCCTTGGCCTTGTGCTGCAGCACGGCCTGGCGCAGCTTCTGCCAGGCGAAGTACTGCACCTTGCTGTCGATGGAGAGGGCGAGATCGGGGCCGTCCACGGGCGGCACCACGTCCTGCACGTCCTCGACGACGCGGCCCAGGCGGTCCTTGATGACGCGGCGCGAGCCGGCCTTGCCGGCCAGCTGCGACTGGAACGCCAGTTCCACGCCCTCCTGGCCGCGGTCTTCCACGTTGGTGAAGCCCACCACGTGCGCCGTGGCCTCGCCCTCGGGGTAGCGGCGCTTGTACTCACGGCGCTGGTAGATGCCCTTGATGTCCAGCGCGGCGATCTTCTGCGCGATGGGCTCGTCCACCTGGCGCTTGACCCAGACGAAGGTCTTGTCGTTGTCGGCCAGGCGCTTGCGCAGATCGGCCAGCGGCATGTCGAGCAGCCGGGCGAGTTCGCGCATCTTCGGGTGGTTCTTCTCCACGTCCTCGGGGATGGCCCAGATGCTCTGCGCCACCACGCTGGAGGCGAGGATCAGGCCGTTGCGGTCGAGCACGCGGCCGCGGTTGGCGGGCAGTTCGAGGTTGCGCGCGAAGCGCACCTCGCCCTGGCGCTTGAAGAAGTCGTTGCCGATGACCTGCACATAGGCGGCGCGCCCGGCCAAGCCCGCGAAGGCCAGCGCCAGGCCGGCGACGATGAACTTGCTGCGCCACACGGGCGTCTTGCTGGCCAGCAGCGGGCTGGAGGCGTAGTTGATGCTGCGGCTCATCGCGCACCCTCCCCGCCCTGGGGGGCCGGTGCCGGCGCGGCGGCGCGCTCGCTCACGTACTGCGTGATGCCGGGCGTGACCTGGCGCATCTGCAACTGGCGCGCGGCCAGTTGCTGCACGCGCGCGGGCGTGGCCTGCGCGCGGCGCTGCACCACCAGTTGCTCGTGGTCGGCGTCGAGCTGCTTGGCCTGGCTCTGCGCGCGGTAGAGCGTGGAGTACAGGCGGCGCGACTCGTACTGGGTGTGCACCAGGTAGAAGGCGCTGGCCAGCACGGCCAGCAGCAGCACGAGGTTGAGCCGAATCATGCGGCAACCCCCGTGCGCGTAGCCACGCGCATGACGGCGCTGCGCGCGCGCGGGTTACCTTGCACCTCGGCGTCGGAGGGCATCACGCGGTGCACCTCGGCCAGGCGCGTGGGCGCGGGCTCGGCGAAGGGCGCGCGGCGGTCCACCACGGTGCGCGAATGGCGCGCCATGAACTGCTTGACCGGGCGGTCTTCCAGGGAGTGGAAGCTGATGACCACGAGGCGACCTTGGGGCTTGAGCAGGGTCAGGCTGGCGTCTAGCGCCTGTTGCAGCTCTTCAAGCTCGGCGTTGATGAAAATCCGAAGAGCCTGAAATGTGCGCGTTGCAGGGTCCTTGCCCGGCTCGCGGGTTTTGACCGCGCCAGCCACGATTTGGGCCAGCTCGCCGGTGGTTCGAACAGGGCCCCGTTCCTGTCGGCGACGATCAATCGCCTTTGCAATCTGTGCAGCAAACCGTTCTTCGCCATAGTCACGGATGACCTCCGTCAGGGTGGGGATGGGCACCGTCTCCAGCCACTGGGCCACGCTCTGGCCACGCGTGGTGTCCATGCGCATGTCCAGCGGACCGTCCTGGCGAAAAGAAAAACCCCGCGCGGGGTCGTCGATCTGCGGTGAACTCACGCCGAGGTCCATGAGCAGACCGTCGGCACTGGCTGGGGGCAGGTCGGCGATGGCCGCGAAGCCGCTGTGGTGCACCGTCACGCGCGCGTCCTTCGCGGCGAGCTGGCGCGCCACCTCGATGGCCTGGGGATCCTTGTCGAAGACGCTCAGCCGCCCTTGGGGCGACAGCCTCTGCAGGATGGCGCGGCTGTGCCCGCCGCGGCCGAACGTGGCATCGACGTAGTGGCCGTCCGGGTTGATCGACAGCGCCTGCACGGCTTCGGTCAACAGGACGGTCAGATGGGTCCATGTCGTCTCCACCACCACCCTTAGAAGGAAAAGTCCTTGAACACGTCGGGCATGTCGGCCTTCATAGCCTCGGCCTCCTGCGCGGCATACACCTGGGCGTCCCAGAGTTCAAGGTAGGCGCCCATGCCGAGCAGCACGACGTCCTTGCTGATGCCGGCGGCGGCGCGCAATTCGGGCGAGACAAGCACGCGGCCGGTGCCGTCGACCTCGACGTCCATGGCGTTGCCCAGGAAGATGCGCTTCCACCACTGGGCCTGCATGGGGAGGTTGGCGATGCGGCCACGGAATTCTTCCCAGGCCTCGCGGGGGAAGACCATGAGGCAGCCGTGGGGG
This sequence comes from Hydrogenophaga sp., assembly GCF_035481345.1. Taxonomy (GTDB): domain Bacteria; phylum Pseudomonadota; class Gammaproteobacteria; order Burkholderiales; family Burkholderiaceae_C; genus Hydrogenophaga. The sequence goes on from NZ_DATIGV010000186.1 coordinate 29,785, forward strand.
TGCTTGGTGATCGTGAGCGAGCCGCCCAGGGCGTCGCGGTGCCGGGTCGGCACGGACAGCCGCCCCTTGGCATCGAGACTCAGCGAAGACGCGCCCTGAAACACCGCTTTGGACCCTGGGATGGCAGATACCACCACTTAATTGCACTAAATCCCACTGTAGCAGGAAAACACTCCCGCGCCAGGGGTTGAGTACACATTTTTTCAATGAAATCAACCACTTAGAGGCGATTTCGTAGTGGTCGAGGCACCAAAAAGCGCATAAAAAGCAAGCACTTACAAAGGGCACTGCAAGTGAAGCTTCAAAACAGGAACGCCCGTGGGGACGTTCCACGGGCGTTTCACGAGACGACGGGCGGTTGGGTTGGCTTGGCTGGGTCTTCTCCGGCGGCTTCGGTCATCGGCGACCGGGTGTGCGCCTACGTGCCTGGAGCTCGCGGACGCTGGGTGCCTTGCGTAGCGAAATAAAGGAGGAGGACGGCGCAGCCGTCCGGGGGACATTCGCGGAGCAAGGCACCCAGTGGCCGCGAGCAACCGCGAGGTGCAGGCGCGAAACCGCCGAGCGCAAATCCGGAAGGCCGCAAGATCAGAGGATGTACCGCGACAGATCCTCGTCCTTGCTCAGCGCCCCCAGGCGTTCCTGAACGAATGCAGCGTCGATGTTCACCGTCTGCCCCTGCAGTTTCGCGGCATCGAAACTCACCTCATCGAGCAGGTGCTCCATCACCGTCGACAGCCGCCGCGCCCCGATGTTCTCGGTGCGCTCGTTCACCTCGCAGGCGATCTGCGCCAACTGGCGGATGCCTTCGGGCGTGAACTCCAGCGTCACCCCCTCGGTCTGCAACAGCGCCTGGTACTGACGCACCAGCGAGGCGTGCGTCTGCGTCAGGATCGCCTCGAAGTCGTCCACCGACAGCGACTGCAATTCCACGCGGATCGGAAACCGCCCCTGCAGCTCTGGGATCAGGTCGCTCGGCTTCGACAGGTGGAACGCCCCGCTGGCGATGAAGAGGATGTGGTCCGTCTTGATCGGCCCGTACTTGGTCGACACCGTCGTGCCCTCCACCAGCGGCAGCAGGTCGCGCTGCACGCCCTGGCGCGACACCTCGGCCGTGCCGCCGGTATCGCTGCGCGAGGTCACCTTGTCGATCTCGTCGATGAACACGATGCCGTTCTGCTCGGCGTTGTGCAACGCGCGCGTCTTGATCTCGTCCTCGTTGACGAGCTTGGCCGCCTCCTCGTCGATCAGCAGCTTCATGGCCTCGGCGATGCGCAGCTTGCGCACCTGCTTGCGCCCGGCACCGAACTGGCCGAACAGGCCCTTCAGTTGCTCGGCCATTTCCTCCATGCCGGCCGGGCCCATGATCTCCATGCTGGGGCGCGGCTCGGCCAGCTCGATCTCGATCTCCCGATCATCGAGCTCGCCTTCGCGCAGCTTCTTGCGAAACGCCTGGCGCGTGCTGCTGTCGGGCGTGGCCTGGGGTTCGAAGCCCACCGCGCGCGGGGGCGGGATCAGCGTGTCGAGGATGCGCTCCTCGGCCGCGTCCTCGGCCCGGGTGCGCTGCTTGCGCATCTCGGCCTCGCGCGTCTGCTTGATGGCGATGTCGGCCAGGTCGCGCACGATGCTGTCCACGTCCTTGCCGACGTAGCCGACCTCGGTGAACTTGGTGGCCTCCACCTTGATGAAGGGCGCGTCGGCCAGGCGCGCCAGGCGGCGCGCGATCTCGGTCTTGCCCACGCCGGTGGGGCCGATCATGAGGATGTTCTTGGGCGTGATCTCCGGGCGCAGCTTGTCATCGACGAGCTGGCGGCGCCAGCGGTTGCGCAGGGCAATGGCGACGGCGCGCTTGGCGCCCTTCTGGCCAATGATGAATCGGTCGAGCTCGGAGACGATCTCCTGAGGGGTCATGGAGGACATGGCTCAGTCCAGGGTCTCGATGGTGTGGTTCATGTTGGTGTAGATGCACAGCTCGCCCGCGATCGCGAGCGACTGGCGCACCACGTCCGCGGCGCTGAGCTGGGTGTGGTCGACCAGGGCCTTGGCCGCGGCCTGCGCGTAAGCGCCGCCCGAGCCGATGGCCACGATGCCGTGCTCGGGCTCGAGCACGTCGCCGTTGCCGGTGATCACCAGCGCGGCGGTGCGGTCGGCCACGGCGAGCATGGCCTCCAGGCGGCGCAGCACGCGGTCGGTGCGCCAGTCGCGCGTGAGTTCGATGGCGGCGCGCGCCAGTTGGCCCTGGTGTTTTTCCAGCTTGGCTTCGAAGCGCTCGAACAGGGTGAAGGCGTCGGCCGTGGCACCGGCGAAGCCGGCGAGCACGCGGTCGTTGTAGAGCTTGCGCACCTTGCGGGCGGTGCCCTTGATCACGATGTTGCCGAGCGTGACCTGGCCGTCGCCGCCGATGGCGACCTGCACGCCCTGCGGGGTTTCCCGGCGGACGCAGACGATGGTGGTGCCGTGAAAGGATTCCATGGGATGCCAAATGGGGATGCGAGAGCCCCCCTCAAGGGGCTGCTGAGAAAAAGCCGGCGCGCGACCCGCCACGCACCACGCGGTCCAGCCGGGGGCACCGCGGAACCGCCCTTCTACAAGCTCAGGACGGCCCGCAGGTGCCGCCCCCTAGCGGGGGTCGCGCGCAGCGCGGCGGAGGGGTACTTCAATCATTGCGGAGGACGACCTTCGCGTACTCGGTGATGCCGATGACGTGGAAGAAGGCCGAGACCAGGCGGTGCACGTCGACGAACTGCACGAGCCGGTTCTGCGCGTGGTGGTTGGAGACCCAGTTGAGCAGGGTGCCCGCGGCCGAGAAATCGACGCGGATCAGGTTGCGGCACGACAGGATCAGCACGTCGGCACCTTCCAGACGCTGCTCGAGCATGTCGATGGTGCTCTGCGCGTCGCCACGGATCTCGCCCGAGAGTTCGACCAGGCCCAGGTGGTTGATCGAAGAGCCGGGCTGCGTGTCCATGCCCGCCTCGCCCGACAGGGTGGACTGCACGGCCTCGATCACCGATTCGCCGAGCACCGAATGGCCCTCGTCGCCATCGCCGCGCACCGACTGGTAGCGACAGCGCGGCCGTTCCCAGCCCGGCGGAGAGAGTTCGTAGGTGACGCAGAAATCCAGCGCGGTGAGCTCGAACTCGTCGGCGCGGTTCATGAGCCGCAGCACCGCCATGCGCAATTCCCACCAGAGCTGCTCGACGTCGCGGCGCCCCGAGTGCGTCATGTTCTTGAGCACGTCGCGCAGCTTGGAGCCGCCCACGAAGCGCAGGTCGACGTCCTGGTCGGTCCACAGCGTGACGATGCCCAGCAGCGCGCGGGCGGCCTTCTGGTCCATGCTGGTGAGCAAGGTCCAGTCGAGCACCCAGGGCGAACGCGCGCGCGACAGCACGTTCTGCAGCGTGCCCACGGCGTGGGCGTCGAGTTCGGGCTCGCAGGCCCAGACAGCGCGGGCCTGCGTGGCCGCCACCGGTTCCTGGGCCGCGCCAACCATGCGGTGCACCGCGGCCGGCATGTCGTACCACTGCGGGGCCGAGCGGCTGAAACGGTTCACGAACTCCACCGCGCGGCTTTCGAATGGGGCGAGCTGGCCGGTGGCGCGGTACAGGTCGAACAGCGCCAGCCAGTCGGCCTCCTGGTCGACCCGCGGCCCGCCTGCGGACACGGCCTCGAGCAGGCCCTGTTCGGCACCCGCGTCGTCGCCGTTGGCGAAGCGGATCGCGGCCTCCTCCACCTCGGGGTCCTGCGCGATCTCCTGCACGTCGAGCGCATAGAAGTGCGAGGCCGAAAACTCGGAGCCCTGGACGCTGGGCGTGCCCGCACGCGGCGCCATGAGGCCGGTGCGCGGACTGGCGCTGGCGGGCTTCACCGGGGCCGGTGCCGTCGCGGCGGTCGCCGCGCGCAGGTCCATGGGTTCGGTGTGCTGGTGCTCGCGCGGCGCCGCCGCGGGATTGAGCAGCGGCGCGGGCTCGGTCACGTCGTACTGGGCGCGCAGGCGCGCCGGGTCCACCTGCGGCAGCGGCCGGATCGGCGAGGCCTCGCGGCCCTTCTGCGGAAGGGTGCCGGGCGGCTGCGCGGCGCTGTTGGGGCCCGGTGAGCCGGTGCTGGTGATGGAGTCCGCGCCCTTGGTCTTCCACCACTGCATGGACATCTGGGCTTCGATCTCGTCGATCTTCTTGAGCGTCATGGCCCGGTCGTCGGGCTTGGAGGGGATGCTGCTCTGGAAGAAGGACGGGCGCATGCCCTGCGCCTCGGCGGGGCTGCCCTCGCGCGAGCGGATCTTGCGCAGCATGTCGAACTCGCGCTTGCGCACGAAGTCGTTGCGCCGCTTGCGCTCGATCATTTCCTTGAGCGCGGCTTTGCTGTACTCGCTTTCGCGGTCCGACTGGCGCGTGTCCAGGTCCGCCCAACTCGTGGTCGGGTGGCGAACGAATTTCACCACCTTGGAAAGAAAGCCGCCGCTGGAGTCGTCCTTGGACATGGAACCGGGCCGTGGATCGATCAGCCGGCGCTCAGTCGCCGAACATCTTCTGCTTGAGTTCGCGGCGCTGCTGCGCTTCGAGCGAGAGGCTGGCGGTGGGTCGCGCGATGAGCCGGCCGACGCCGATGGGCTCGCCGGTCTCGTCGCAGTAGCCGTAATCTTCCGCGTCGATGCGGGCGAGGGCCTGCTCGATCTTCTTGAGCAGCTTGCGCTCGCGGTCGCGCGTGCGCAGTTCCAGGGCGTGCTCTTCCTCGATGGTGGCGCGATCGGCCGGATCGGGCACGACCACGGTGTCCTCGCGCAGGTGCTCGGTCGTCTCGCCCGCGTTGTTCAGCATGTCGGCGCGCAGGCGCTGCAGCTTGAGCTTGAAGAAAGCCAGCTGCACGTCGTTCATGTACTCACTGTCGGGCATGGCCTGCACGTCCTGATCGGTGAGCTGCTCGACCGGCAGGGTCTTCCAGTTGTTGGCCCGCTTGGGGTCCTTCTGGAGGGATGAGGGGGCGGGGGGCGTCATGACGGTTCGTTCATTCATGTGGGAGAAGGTCGCCTTGGCGGCGTCCGGGGCGTGGCTGGGGACCGAGGCCGGCTGGGACATCTGCGCCAGCATGACCTTGCGGGCCTCGCGCTTGCCCATGGGTGGGGGCGAGGGTTCGATGACGATCGGCGCGGGCGGGCTGGCCACCTTGGCCTTGGATATGAGGGCCTTGGCCGCCGACGCGGCCTTGGCCGCGGGCGATACCGCGGGTGGGGCCTTGGCGGGCGCAGCGGCCGCTTTCGCGGCGGGCTTCACGACCGCTTGCGCGGGTGCCTTCTTCACGGGTGCTTTCACAGGTGCCTTGGCCACGGCCTTTTTCGCCGGGGCCTTGGCCACCGGCTTGGCTGCCGCCTTCTTCGCCACCGGCTGCGCCGGCGCCTTCCTGGCAACGGCCTTCACGGCGGGTCTTGCGGGCGCCTTGGCCACGGGCTTCTTCGCTGCGGGCACCTTCTTGGAGACGGCCTTGGCCGATGACGACTTCGCCGTTGCAGCCGGCTTGGCGGCACGCGCGGAGGCGCCCGAGGCGACGGACTTGCCTGCTTTCGCTGCCTTGGAAGCCGGGGCTTTCACAACGGGTCTCCTTAGGATGGCGGGGTTGTCCCTTGCTAGGGATCATGCCCGGCGCGTGGACCGATGGCGACAGGTCGAAACCCGGACCCGCCATCGGCGAAGGGGCTGTTATACCCCCATGCTGTGTGACAAAAGTCCCGTTCGATTCGGGGCGCGATTGTAGCCATGCGCGAAACGGGATCGGCGCCGGCCGGCAGCCCGCGGCGCGCCGAAGCGAGACAAACGACACGGCGGGCCCCGCGCAACGGGCTGTTCGTCAGGCCAGGCTCTGCTCGAGCCCCTGCTCGAGGATGTCGCGCGGCAGGTCGATGCCGATGAAGACCATCTTGCTCACGCGCTTCTCGTCGGGGCCCCATTCGGGACCGAGGTCGCTGCCCATGAGCTGGTGCACGCCCTGGAAGATCACCTTGCGCTCGGTGCCCTGCATGTGCAGCACGCCCTTGTAGCGCAGCATGCGCGGGCCGTAGACCTGCACGATGGCGCCCAGGAAGTCTTCGAGCTTCTCGGGGCTGAAGGGGCGCTCGGCGCGGTAGACGAAGCTCTTGACGTCGTCGTCGTGATGGTGGTGATGGCCATGGCCATGACCGTGCTGGTGCGAGGGGTGGTCGCAATGCTCGCCGTGGGCGTGGTCATGGTCGTGGTGCTCGTGCCCGTGGTGCTCATGGCCATGGTCGTGATTGTGGTCGTCGGCCTTGAGGAAGTCCGGGTCGATCTCGAGCTTGGCGTTGAGGTTGAAGCCGCGCAGGTCGAAGACCTCCTTGATGGCCACCTCGCCGAAGTGCGCGGGCCGCATGGCCGCGCGCGGGTTCATGTGCTTGAGGCGGTGGGTCAGGGCCTCCACCTCGTCCTGGGAGACCAGGTCGGCCTTGCTGATGAAGATCTGGTCGGCGAAGCCCACCTGGCGGCGCGCCTCCTGGCGGTCGTTGAGCTGGTCGGCGGCGTGCTTGGCGTCCACCAGGGTGACGATGGCGTCGAGCAGGTACTGCTCGGCCACCTCGTCGTCCATGAAGAAGGTCTGGGCCACGGGGCCGGGGTCGGCCAGGCCGGTGGTCTCGATCACCACGCGCTCGAAGTCGAGCTCGCCCTTGCGCTTCTTCTGCGCCAGATCGGCCAGGGTGGCGCGCAGGTCGTCGCGGATGGTGCAGCAGATGCAGCCGTTGCTCATCTGGATGATGTTCTCGGTGGTGTCGGCCACCAGGATCTCGTTGTCGATGTTCTCTTCGCCGAACTCGTTCTCGACGACGGCGATCTTCTGGCCGTGGGCCTCGGTGAGCACGCGCTTGAGCAGGGTGGTCTTGCCCGAGCCGAGGAAGCCGGTGAGGATGGTGGCGGGGATCAGGGCCATGGTGCGTGTGGGGGTGGGGACAACGAAGGCGGACGAGTGTAGGACAGCAAGATGAATGCCGGCCTCAGGGCCGGCGCATCACCACCAGGCCCTTGAGGTATTCGCCCTCGGGAAAGTTCACCGTCATCGGGTGGTCACAGGCGCCGCCCAGGCGCTGCAGGAAGACGCCGTCCACTCCCGCCTCCAGCCCGGCGGACGCCACGATCTTGTGGAACAGCTCCACGCCCACCCCGCCGGAGCAGGAGAAGGTGAACAGCACGCCGCCCGGGCGCAGCAGCTTGAAGCCCAGGCGGTTGATGTCCTTGTAGGCGCGCGCGGCGCGCTCGGCGTGCGCCGCCGTGGGGGCCAGCTTGGGCGGGTCGAGCACGATGCCGTCGAACTGGCGGCCTTCGTCGATGAGGCGGCGCAGGCTGGCGTTGACGTCGGCGTCGAGCCATTCGCAGCGATCGGCATCGAAGCCGTTCAAGGCCACGTTGGCGCGGGCCTGCTCCAGCGCGGGGCCGGAGGAGTCGACCGAGAGCACACGCCGGGCGCCGCCGGCGAGCGCGGCCACGGTGAAGCCGCCGCTGTAGCAGTAGCCGTTGAATACCTCGGCCAGGCCGAAGCGCTGGACGAGGTCCCGGCAGGCGGCGCGGCTGTCGCGCTGGTCGAGGTAGTAGCCGGTCTTGTGGCCGCTGGCGACGTCCAGGCCCAGGCGCCAGCCGTGTTCCTGCAAGACGAGCGCGGTGTCGCCCTGCCCGCGCAGCCAGCCGGTGGCGTCGGCCAGGCCTTCCAGGCGCCGGCTGCTGGTGTCGCTGCGCTCGTACAGGCGCTCGCAACCCGTGAGCTCGACCAGGGCGTCGGCGATCGCGTCCTTCCAGCGCTCGACGCCGGCGGCGCCGAACTGGGCGACCAGGGTGTCGCCGTAGCGGTCGACCACCAGGCCGGGCAGGCCGTCGGACTCGGCGTGCACCAGGCGCACGCCATCGCTGGCGATGGCCAGGCGCTCGCGCAGCGCCAGGGCCGCGCGCAGGCGCTCCTTGAAAAAGGCGGCGTCGATGCGCTGGCCCTGATCGAAGCTCCAGGCGCGCACACGGATCTTCGAAGCCGGCGAGTACGCGCCCCAGGCCAGGAACTGGCCGTCGGCGCCGTCCACGCGCACGGTTTCGCCGGCATCGGCGCTGCCCTTGGCGATGGCGCCGTCGAACACCCAGGGGTGATGGCGCTGCAGCGAGCGCTCCTTGCCGGGCTTGAGTCGGATGGATTTCATGGCCGCGATTGTCGCGGCGCCGCGCTCACTTGCCGCGCGGCTTGCGGGCCTGGGCGCGCGGATGGGCGGCGTCGTACACCCGCGCCAGGTGCTGGAAATCGAGCCGCGTGTACACCTGCGTGGTGCCGATGCTGGCATGGCCCAGCAGTTCCTGCACGGCCCGCAGGTCGCCGCTGGACTGCAGCACGTGGCTGGCGAAGGAGTGGCGCAGCATGTGCGGGTGCACCGGCGTGGCCAGGCCGGCCTTGATGGAGCGGCGCTTGAGCCGCACGCGGATGTACTGCGGCGTGAGCCGCTGGCCACGCTGACCGATGAAGAGCGCCGCGTCCTCGCGCGCGAAGGCCGCGCGCAGCTCCAGCCAGCGCCGCAGCGCTTCAAGCGCCGCACGGCCGACCGGCACGCTGCGCCGCTTGCTGCCCTTGCCGAGCACGTGCGCCTCGGCGCCCTGCAGATCGATCCAGCCGCGCGCCGTGGCGCTGGCCGCCGCGTCCAGGCCCACCAGTTCGCCGATGCGCAGGCCACAGCCGTACAGCAGCTCGGCGATGCAGGCGTCGCGCGCCTCCAGGGCGGGGTCGTCCTCGGCGTCCTCGTAGCTCGCCAGCCGCACGGCCTCGTCCACCGGCAGGGCCTTGGGCAGGGGCTTGCCGGCCTTGGGCGCGCGCACGTCGTTCACCGGGTGCTGCTGGATGAGGCCCTGGCGCCCGAGCCAGCCGTAGAAGCCGCGCCAGCCCGAGAGGATGAGCGCGATGCCACGCGCGCTGCGCCCGCCCGAGTGCATCTGCGCCACCCAGCGCCGCACGTGCGCGGGCATCACGTCCACCAGGGCCACGCCGGCCTCGCGCGCGTTCGCCTGCAGCTTGTCCAGGTCGGCCGTGTAGAGGATCAGGGTGCGATCGGCCAGCCGCTTGTCCACGCGCACGTGGTCCAGGTAGGCCCGCACCAGGCCCGCGTCGTCGTGGCGGGCCGGCAGCGTCATCGGAAACCCTTCGCGCAACGCGCTGCGGTGCGCGCGCCTTCGGGCGGCCGGGCGGGGTTCATCATTCCACGCTGGCGGGCACCACCGGGCGCAGGCGCGAGAGCGCGGCGCTGGTGAGTTCGCCGATGCGTTCGAGGAAGTCGGTGCCCATGTCGGGGGCGAAACGCTGCGGATCGGGCGAGGCCAGCACCAGCAGGCCGAAGGCCTCGGGCGCGGCGCCCGCGCGCAGGGGGATCAGCGCGAGCGAACTGGCCGACTCCGGATCGGCCAGCCATTGCGCGGCCTCCAGGCCCGGGTTGTGGCCGCAGTACGGCACCGCGAGCGAGCTGGCAAAGGCCCGCACGTCCTCGCTGGCGCCCTGGGCGTAGTCCTCGTCGCCGAATTCGGCCGACACGCCCCAGACCTTGATGCCCACCTGCGGCACCAGGAACTGCGCCGCCAGTTCGGTGGCGGCCACGCGCGGCAGTTCGCGCGCCTCGCGCACCAGCAGCAGCTCGCGCATCCAGCGCTGCAGCTTGTCGGCGATGGCGGTGTTCTCCTTGCCGTGGCGCAGCATCTCGGCGCCCTTGAGCTCCAGGCCGCGGATCTTCTCGCGCAGCATCTCGGCCTGGCGCTCCTGCAGGCTCACCGCCCGCCCGCCGTGCGGGCTGGTGAGCTGCACCGCGGCCAGCAGGCTGGCGTGGCGCTCGAAGAAATCGGGGCTGTTGGCCAGGTACTGGGCGATGTCGTCTTCGGTGATGGGCGGGATCGGCTGGGTCATGGTCTTGGGCGCAAAAGGCAGTCGTTTCAGTTCAGTTCGTCGGGCACGGTGATCTCGCCCTCGAACACGGGGGTGGCCGGGCCGGTCATGAACACCGGGGCGTCGTGGCTGGCGGTGTCGATCCATTCGATGGTGAGCACGCCACCCCGGGTGTGCACGTCCACGCGCGAGCCCAGCCAGCCCAGGCGGATGCCCGCCACCACGGCGGCGCAGGCGCCGGTGCCGCAGGCCAGGGTCTCGCCAGCGCCGCGCTCGTACACGCGCAGCTTCACGGTGCGGGTGTCGATCACCTGCAGGAAGCCGGCGTTGACGCGCTGCGGGAAGCGCTCGTGGTTCTCGATCAGCGGGCCCCAGGCCGCCACCGGCGCGCTGTCCACGTCGTCCACCCGCAGCACGGCGTGCGGGTTGCCCATGGACAGCACGGCAACCGGCTGGTCGCCCGCGTAAGGCACGGGCAGCGGCCAGCGCTCGAAGTTGCCGAGCTTCTCGGCCCGCAGGCCCCTGGCGTCGAAGGGCACCTGGGCCAGCGAGAACACCGGCGGGCCCATGTCCACGGTCACGCGGCCATCCGGCAGGCGCTTGAGTTCCAGCACGCCGTTCTTCACCTGCACGCGCAGCGGGTTGCGCTCGCTCAGGCCCTTGTCGTGCACGTAGCGCACGAAGCAGCGCGCGCCGTTGCCGCAGTGCTCGACCTCGCCGCCGTCGGCGTTGTGGATGACGTATTCGAAGTCCAGCCCCGGCCCGGGGGCCGGGCGCACGGAAAGGATCTGGTCGGCGCCGACGCCGAAGTGGCGGTCGGCGAGGAAGCGGTACTGCGCCGGATTCAGGCCGAGCAGTCCGCGTGTTTCGTCGAGCACGACGAAGTCGTTGCCCGCGCCCTGCATCTTGGTGAAGCGGATCTGCATGGGCGCGAATTATCCGCGCACGGAACCCGTGCGGTGGCGGCGCACGCAATCGACCCACGGCGCGCAGGGCTGGTGCGCCTCGCCCCGGTGCGCACGCACCGGGGCGCATCGCCCAGGCCACGCATGCCCCATCACCGTGCACAAACACCCGACTTCTTGTACGCAATCGGTGCTGGATTGCGTACAAACCGCCTGGCACAACTCGTGCAAGCAAGCGGGGCATGCACGCCGAAGCCCCCGCCCCCGCCGCCGTCGAGCTGATCGCGCTGAGCAAACGCTACGGGCCCGCCAGCGTGGCCGTGGACAGCATCGATCTGCGCATCGCCCCCGACAGCTACTGCTGCCTGCTGGGGCCATCGGGCTGCGGCAAGAGCACCACCCTGCGCATGATCGCGGGGCACGAGAGCACCACCAGCGGCGACATCCTGCTGGAGAACCGCAACATCACCACCCTGCCCGCCGCCAGCCGCGGCACGGCCATGATGTTCCAGAGCTTCGCGCTGTTCCCGCACCTCACGGCGCTGGACAACGTGGCCTTCAGCCTGAAGATGAAGGGCGTGGCCAAGGCCGAGCGCCAGGCGAAGGCGCAGGCCCTGCTGGAGCGCGTGGCCATGGGCCACCTGGCGCAGCGCAAGCCGGGCGAGCTCTCGGGCGGCCAGCAGCAGCGCGTGGCCCTCGCGCGCGCCCTCATCACGCAGCCGCGCGTGCTGCTGCTGGACGAGCCCCTGTCCGCGCTGGACCCCTTCCTGCGCATCCAGATGCGCGCCGAGCTGCGCCAGTGGCAGAAGGACCTGGGCCTGAGCTTCATCCACGTGACGCACTCGCAGGAAGAGGCCATGGCCCTGGCCGACACCATGGTGGTGATGAACCAGGGCCGCATCGAGCAGGTCGGCAGCCCGCACGAGGTCTACAACCGCCCCGCCACCGAATTCGTGGCCCGCTTCATGGGCGGGCACAACGTGCTGGCCACCGCCGAGGGCAAGGTGGCCGTGCGCAACGACCACATCAGCCTCGACGAGGCCCAGGCCGGCGCCGACTGGCAGGCCACCGTGAGCGACGTGGAGTACCAGGGCACCTACGTGCTGCTGGGCCTGCGGCTCGACGGTGAAGGCAACGAGGTGGTCTCCGTCATGCTGCCCGAGGCCCGCTTCCTGCAGCGCCCCTACCGGCTCGGCGAGCGCGCGCGCCTCACCTGGGACCCGCAGCGCGCGCACCGCTTCGCCGCCTGATGCCTTTCCCTTTTCCCGCCCTCCCCTTCATCCACCCACTCAGGAGCACACCCATGTCCGACCCCATCGACAGCAAACCCGGCCAGGCCGGCATCTCGCGCCGCAGCCTGCTGCAGGGCAGCGCCGGCATGGCCGGCATCCTGGCCAGCGGCCTGGCGCCCGCCGTGCACGCGCAGGAGAAGATCGTGCTGCGCTACCTCGGCACCGCGGTGAACCAGGACAAGGCCATCGCCGAGAAGTTCGAGGCCGACACCGGCATCAGGATCCAGTACATCCCGGTCACCACCGACGACGTGACGAAGCGCGCGGTGACCGCGCCCAACTCGTTCGACCTGATCGACACCGAGTACTTCTCGCTGAAGAAGATCCTGCCCACCGGCAACCTGCTGGGCATCGACACGAAACGGATCAAGAACGCCGACAAGATCACGCCGCTGTTCACGCGGGGCGAGGTCGGCGGGAAGAAGGTGGGCGACCAGGGCACCGCGCCGAAGAAGGTGATGTACCTCGAGACGCCCACGTCGAAGACGTTCTCGGCGGCGCCCACGCAGTTCATGACGCTGATCCCCACCGTCTACAACGCCGACACGCTGGGCATCCGGCCCGACCTCATCAAGCGGCCCGTCTCGTCGTGGGCGGAGTTGCTCAACCCCGAGTTCAAGGGCAAGTCGGCGATCCTGAACATCCCGAGCATCGGCATCATGGACGCGGCCATGGTGGTGGAGGCCGCGGGCCTCTACAAGTATCCCGACAAGGGGAACATGACGAAGAAGGAGATCGACCTCACGATCAAGGTGCTGATCGAGGCGAAGAAGAACGGCCAGTTCCGCGCGCTGTGGAAGGACTTCAACGAAAGCGTGAACCTGATGGCCTCCGGCGAGGTGGTGATCCAGTCGATGTGGTCGCCGGCCGTGACGGCCGTGCGCACGAAGGGCATCGCCTGCACCTTCCAGCCCTTGAAGGAGGGCTACCGCGCGTGGGCCGCGGGCTTCGGCGTGCCGAAGTCGGTGACGGGCCGCAAGGCCGATGCCGTCTACGAATTCATCAACTGGTTCCTCGACGGCTGGGCCGGCGCGTACCTCAACCGCCAGGGCTACTACAGCGCGGTGCTCGAGACGGCGAAGGCCAAGATGGAGCCGTACGAATGGGCGTACTGGATGGAAGGCAAGGCCGCCGCGAAGGACATCAAGAGCCCGAACGGCGACCTGCTGCAGAAAGCCGGCGGCGTGCGCGACGGCGGCAGCTACGAAGAGCGCATGGGCGGCATCG
>NZ_DATIGV010000187.1:0-14239 GCF_035481345.1 Hydrogenophaga sp.
CGCCGCTGCAGCCAGGGGTCGTCGGGCGGGGCAAAGGGCAGCTTGTCGATCACCAGCAGTTGCAGGGCCTCGCCCGGCACGTCGATGCCCTGCCACAGCGCGCCGCTGGCCACCACGACCGTGGGCGCGCCGGCGCCAGCATCCCGCAGGGCCTGCAGTGCCGCGTGCGTGGGCTTGTCGCCCACCAGCAGCACCCGCCAGCCCGGCCGGCCGCGTGCCTGCAGGGCCTGCGCCAGGCGCTGCGCCGCGCGGCGTGTGGTGGCCAGCACCAGGCAGCGCCCGCCCAATCGCTCGATCCACGGCACGATCCGTTGGGCCAAGGCCTGTGAGTGCGTGGCCTCGGCGGGCTCGGGCAGGTCGTCGGGCACGTACAGTGCGGCGGCGCCGGGGTCGCCGTCGTCCGAGCGCAGGCGCAGCGTGCGCGGGGACCAGGCCGGGTCGATGGCCAGGGCTTCCCGGTGCCACTGGAGGGCTTCATCCTGCCCGAGCGTGGCCGAGGCGTGCACCACGCTGCGCGCGCCCAGCGGCGCGCCCGTGGCCAGCGCGTGCGCGGCCAAGGCATCGCGCTCCGCCGCCGGACGCAGACAGGCCCAGTCCTCATGCGATTGCCAGTCCAGCCAGACCGCCGACGGCTCGTCGCTGCTCAGCAGCGCGTGCAACACCGCCGCCGCCCCCCGCGTTCGCTCCAGCAAGCGCCCCAGGCGCGGATCGGCGTCTGCACTGGCCCGCAGCGCGGCCTGCGCGGCCGCGACCGCCATGGCCAGGCGCCACGGCGCCTGGCGATCACTCAACGGCCAGGGTTGGCGGCCCTCGCGGGGCACCGCCGTCCCCAAGGCCCGGGCCAGACCACGCGTGGCCGCCTGCCCGTCGTGTGCCAGCAGCCGCCAGGCCTGCAGGCCGCGCAGCGGTCCCTCGGCCAGGGCGGTGAGGTCCGCCCACAGGCGCTGCAGTCCCGCGTGCTCGATCACCTCGGCGTCGAGCCGCGCGCGCAGGCCGTGCAAGGCATGCGCCTCGTCGAACACCACCACGTCCACCTCCGGCAGCAGCCGGGGCCGCCCCCGCCGCTGCCGTTCCAACTCGGCCAGCCACACATGGTGGTTGATCACGACCACATCGGCCGCTTGCGCGGCGCGGCGCGCGCGCTCCACGTGGCAGTCGGCCCAGCGGGCGCAGGCCTGGCGCGTGCAGTTCTCGCTGGTGGACGTGACGCGGCCGTGCAGGCCGGCGATGGCGTCCACGCCAGCCACCTGGTCCAGGTCACCATCGCCGCCGCGCTCGGCCCAGGCGAGCAGATCGCGCAGCCAGGCATGTTCGGCCGGCGCCCCCATGCGCGGCCCCATGCCCACCACCGCCTGCAGGCGCGCCAGGCACACGTAGCGCCCGCGGCCCTTGAGCACCGCCACGCGCACCGCCTGCCCCGTGGCGCTGGCCAGGCGCGGCAGGTCGCGTTCGGCCAACTGGCGCTGCAGCACGTGCGTGCTGGTGGAGACGACCGCGCGGCGGCCCGACAACAGCCAGGGCAAGAGGTAGGCCACGGTCTTGCCGCTGCCGGCCGGTGCTTCCACGAGCAAGGCGCCGCCCTCCTCCACGGTCTGCGCCACCGCCTGCGCCATCGCGGCCTGCGCCTCGCGCGCGCGCCACTCGGGCCAGGCGCGGGCCAGCGCGCCGTCGCCCGCGAGCGCCTGCGCCACGCGGGCGTCGAGCCCGCTCATGCTCCGGCCACCCGGGGATAAATGGATACCATTGCGTCCACCGCGCTCCCGCCGCTCCAACCGTTCGAATCCATATGAGCAAAGGCTATCGCATCCTGGCATCGACCGGCATCCACAAGGGTGACCGCGACTACCAGCAGGACCAGGTCGAGCTGATGCAGCACGTGCGCATCCCCAACTGCCTGCTGGCCGTGCTGGCCGATGGCATGGGCGGACGCAGCGGCGGACGCAAGGCGTCCGACCAGGTGATGCTCACGGCGCGCCAGCTCTTCAACCGCTTCGACCCCGAGACCGACGACCCGCGCGCCCTGCTCAAGCAGATCGTCAACGAGTCGCACATGGTCATCAAGCTGACGGCGGTGTCGGCCGAGCAGGAGCCGCACAGCACTGTTGCGGCTTTCCTGCTGCTGCCCAACGGCGAAAGCCATTGGGTGCACGCGGGCGATTCGCGGGTCTACCACTTCCGCCAGGGCAAGCTGCTGCACCGCACCACCGACCACTCCTATGTGCAGACCCTGGTGAACCAGGGCGAGCTCACCGAGCAGGAAGCCCTGGACCACCCGCACGCCAACATCCTGATGGGCTGTCTGGGCACCGAGAACGATCCGCCGATCGACTTGCACGTGGTGCCCAAGCTCAACGCCGGCGATGCGCTCATGGCCTGCAGCGACGGCATCTGGCATTACTTCTCACCCGAAGAACTGGCCAGCACCATCGCGATGCTCTCGCCGCGCGAGGCCTGCGAGTTCCTGATCCAGAAGGCGCGCACGCGGGCGCGGGGCACCGGGGACAACCTGTCCCTGGTGGTGGTGAAGCTCGATCCGCTGATCTGAACAACCCTTCGCGCGGGGGTCTCTCGCGCACGCTCGCGGTCGCGGGGTACTCCACTCCGCGGCTGTCCCCCGGACCGGGCTTGCAGCCCGGTCCTCCTCCTTTATGCCGCTGCGTGGAACACCCCACGCCCGCGAGCTGAAGTGATGGTCGTGCATCCATGCGGCGATGGCCCATGAGGTCGGTGGTGGACGGGGTGTGCGGCGCAGCGAAGTAAAGGAGGAGCCAAGGGCGCAGCGCTTGGCGGGGGACATGAGCGGAGCCGCACACCCCGTCCACCACCGACCGGCGCAGACGGAGAAGAACCGACCAGCGCAGCCGGAGAAGAATCAGGTCAGCGCCGTATCAACAACCCGGTGCGGCAGCGCCAGGTACTCCTGCGACTGCATCTCCGTCAACCGCGACACCGTGCGCGGAAACTCGTGCGACAAAGGCCCTTCGAGGTACAACTCCTCCGGCGGCACCGCAGCCGATATCACCAGCTTGCAACTGCGGTCGTACAGCACGTCCACCAGCCAGGTGAAGCGCCGCGCCTCGGAGGCCATGCGCACCGACATCTGCGGCACGTTGGACAGCAGCACCGTGTGGAACTCGCTGGCGATCTCCAGGTAGTCGTTTTGCGAGCGCGGCCCGCCGCACAGCGTGCGGAAGTCGAACCAGATCACGCCCCCCGCGCGCCGCACCGCCTGGATCTGGCGCGACTCGATGCCCATCACCGGATTGAGGTCACCCGCTTCCGCGAGCTGGTTGAACGTGGCCTCCATCGCCGCCTCGGCCTGCGGGCCCAGCGGCATGTGGTACAGCGCGATGTGCGTGAGCGTGCGCTGGCGGTAGTCGGTGCCGTTGTCCACGTTCACCACCTCCAGCCGCTCCTTCAGCAGCTCGATCGCGGGCAGGATGCGGTCGCGGTGCAGGCCGTCGGGGTAGAGCTGGTCGGGGTGGAAGTTCGAGGTGGTGACGAAGCCCACGCCGTTGCGGAACAGCGAGTCCAGCAGGCGGTGCAGGATCATCGCGTCCGTCACGTCGGCCACGTGGAACTCATCGAAGCAGATCAGCTTGTAGCGCTTGGCGATGCGCTCACCCAGCACGTCCAGCGGGTTCTGCGTGCCCTGCAGGTCGCGCAGTTCGCGGTGCACCTCGCGCATGAACTCGTGAAAGTGCAGGCGCGTCTTGCGCTTGAGCGGCACGGCCTGGAAGAAGCATTCCATGAGGAAGCTCTTGCCGCGCCCGACTCCGCCGAACATGTACACGCCGCGCGGGATGTCGGGCCGGTTGATCAGCTTCTTCAGCGCATTGGAGCGCTTGCTCTTGTAGTGCGCCCACTCGTTCGCGCAGCGCTCCAGCGCGTCCACGGCCCGCAGTTGGGCCGGGTCGGGCGTGTAGCCGCGCTCCTTGAGCGCGGCCTCGTAGGCGCTGCGGACGCTCAAGGCGGTGTCAGAAGTTCAGCGTGCGCTTGTCGACGGCCAGCGCGGCTTCCTTCGTCGCCTCGGACAGCGAGGGGTGCGCGTGGCAGATGCGCGCGATGTCCTCGGCGCTGGCCTTGAACTCCATGGCCACCACGGCTTCGGAGATCAGCTCGCTGGCCATGGGCCCCACGATGTGCACGCCCAGGATCTCGTCCGTCGCGGCGTCGGCCAGGAACTTGACCATGCCGGTCGTGTCGCCCAGCGCGCGCGCACGGCCGTTGGCCATGAAGGGGAAGGTGCCGGCCTTGTAGGCGGCGCCACGGGCCTTCAGCTGTTGCTCGGTCTCGCCCACCCAGGCGATCTCGGGGCTGGTGTAGATCACCCAGGGGATGGTGTTGAAGTTCACATGGCCGTGCTGGCCCGCGATGCGCTCGGCCACCGCCACGCCCTCTTCCTCGGCCTTGTGCGCGAGCATGGGGCCGCGCACCACGTCGCCGATGGCCCAGACGCCCGGCAGGTTGGTGCGGCAGTCGCCGTCGACCACGATGGCGCCGCGTTCGTCGAGCTGCAGGCCCACCCCTTCGGCGTTGAGGCCGATGGTGTTGGGCACGCGGCCGATCGACACGATCAGCTTGTCCACCTCGAGCGTCTGCGCCTCGCCCTTGGCGTTGGCATAAGCGATGGACACACCCTTCTTCGAGGCCTTGACCTCGCCGACCTTCACGCCCAGCTCGATCTTCAGGCCCTGCTTGTCGAAGGCCTTCTTCGCTTCCTTGCCGATCTGCTCGTCGACCGCGCCCAGGAAGGTCGGCAGGCCTTCGAGGATGGTCACCTCGGCGCCCAGGCGGCGCCAGACGGAGCCCATCTCCAGGCCGATCACGCCCGAGCCGATCAGACCCAGCTTCTTCGGCACCGCACCGACGCGCAGCGCACCATCGTTGGAGAGGATGTTCTCTTCGTCGAAAGGCGCACCAGGCAGCGCGCGCGCATTGGAGCCGGTGGCCACGATGACCTGCTTGCCGGTGAGCGTCTCTTCGCCCGCCTTGACCTCATAGCCACCTTCGGCCGCCTTCACGAAGGAGCCGCGGCCGTGGAAGAACGTCACCTTGTTCTTCTTGAAGAGGAACTCGATGCCCTTGTTGTTCTGCTCGACCACCTGGTCCTTGCGCTTGAGCATCTGGCCCACGTCCAGGCCCAGGCCCTTGACCTCGATGCCGTGCTCGGCGAAGTGCTTGCCCGCGTGCTCGTAGTGCTCGGACGATTGCAGCAACGCCTTGGACGGGATGCAGCCCACGTTGGTGCAGGTGCCGCCCAGCGCGGGGCCGCCCATGGCGTTCTTCCACTCGTCGATGCAGGCGACCTTGAAGCCGAGTTGCGCGGCGCGGATGGCCGCGATGTACCCACCGGGGCCGCCGCCGATGACGATGACGTCGAATTGCTGGCTCATCGTGTGGTCCTCAGATGTCGAACAGCAGGCGCGCGGGGTCTTCCAGCGCTTCCTTCATGGCGACCAGGCCCAGCACGGCTTCGCGGCCGTCGATGATGCGGTGGTCGTACGACATGGCGAGGTAGTTGATCGGGCGGATCACGATCTGCCCGTTCTCCACCACGGCGCGGTCCTTGGTGGCGTGCACGCCCAGGATGGCCGACTGCGGCGGGTTGATGATGGGCGTGGACAGCATGGAGCCGAACACGCCGCCATTGCTGATGGAGAAGGTACCGCCCGACATCTCCTCGATGCCCAGCTTGCCGTCCTTGGCCTTCTGGCCGTACTCGGCGATCTTCTTCTCGATGTCGGCAAAGCTCATCTGGTCGGCGTTGCGCAGGATGGGCACCACCAGGCCGCGCGGCGACCCCACGGCGATGCCGATGTCGAAGTAGCCGTGGTAGACGATGTCGTTGCCGTCGACGCTGGCGTTGAGCACCGGGTACTTCTTGAGCGCGTGCACGGCGGCCTTGACGAAGAAGCTCATGAAGCCCAGCTTGACGCCGTGCTCCTTCTCGAACTTCTCCTGGAACTTCTTGCGCATCTCCATCACCGGGGCCATGTTGACCTCGTTGAAGGTGGTGAGGATGGCGTTGGTGGACTGCGACTGCAGCAGGCGCTCGGCGATGCGGGCGCGCAGGCGCGTCATGGGCACGCGCTCCTCGGGGCGGTCGCCCAGGTTGGGGCCGGCCACCTGCACCTGCGGCAGGGCCTTGGTGGGCGCGCCGGTGGGGATGGCGACGGGCGCGGTCACCTTGGGCGCGGCCACGGCGGCGAGCACGTCGCCCTTGGTCACGCGGCCGTCCTTGCCGGTGCCGGCCACGGAACCCGAAGCCAGGTTGTTGTCCGCCATCAGCTTGGCGGCGGCGGGCATGGCCACACCGGCCTTGCTGGTGGACGCGGCCGCCGCAGCGGCAGGCGCCGGGGCCGGCGCGGGCGCGGCGGCGGGAGCGGGAGCGGGAGCGGGCGCCGCCGCGGCGGCACCGGCCACAGCGGCCGTGTCGATGCGCGCGATCACCTGGTCGGCGACGACGGTGGCGCCGTCGGCCTGAAGGATCTCGGTGATCACGCCACCCGCGGGCGCCGGGGTCTCCAGCACGACCTTGTCGGTCTCGATCTCGATCAGGATCTCGTCGGCGGACACCGCCTCACCGACCTTCTTTTTCCACTGCAGCAGCGTGGCCTCGGCCACCGATTCGGACAACTGCGGGACTTTGACTTCAACGATTGCCATGTTCTGTTCCGTGCGTTCGTTCTAGAGGGGGCGTCGGGCGCGTGGCGGCGCGAGCGCGAGGTCGCGCGCCCGACAGACTGTCTTTACTTGGTGAGGATGAAGCCCTTGAGCTTGCCGAAGGCGGCGTCGATCAGCTGCTTCTGCTGTTCCTGGTGCAGGTGGGCGTAACCCACCGCCGGCGAGGCCGAGGCCGCGCGGCCGGCGTAGCCCAGCTTCTGACCGTCGAGCATGTTCTCGTGGATGTAGTGCTGCACGAAGAACCAGGCGCCCTGGTTCTGCGGCTCGTCCTGGCACCACACGATGTCGGTCGCGTTGGGGTAGCGCTTGAGCTCGGCACTGAAGGCCTTATGCGGGAAGGGATAGAGCTGCTCGACGCGGATGATGGCCACGTCCTCGCTGCCCTTTTCCTCGCGCTTCTTGACCAGGTCGTAGTACACCTTGCCCGAGCAGGCGATCACGCGCTTGACCTTGGCGGCGTTCTTCACCACCTCGGCGTTCTGCTCGGGAATCACCGTCTGGAAGCCGCCCTTGGTGAACTCGGACAGCGGCGAGGTCGCGTCCTTGTTGCGCAGCAGGCTCTTGGGGGTGAACAGCACCAGCGGCTTACGCAGCGGGCGCACCATCTGGCGGCGCAGCACGTGGAAGATCTGGCTGGCCGTGGTGGGTTGCACCACCTGCATGTTGGTGTCGGCCGCCAACTGCATGAAGCGCTCCAGGCGGGCCGAGCTGTGCTCGGGGCCCTGCCCTTCGTAGCCGTGCGGCAGCATCATGGTGATGCCGTTGACGCGGCCCCACTTCACTTCGCCGGAGGCGATGAACTGGTCGATCACCACCTGCGCGCCGTTGACGAAATCACCGAACTGAGCCTCCCAGATCACCAGGGTGTTGGGGTCGTTGGAGGCGTAGCCGTACTCGAAGCCCAGCACCGCCTCTTCGGACAGGATGGAATCGATGACCACGAACGGGGCCTGGTTCTCGGCCACGTTCTGCAGCGGGATGTAGGTGCCCTCGTCGTACTTCTCGCGGTTCTGGTCGTGGATGACCGCGTGGCGGTGCGTGAAGGTGCCACGGCCGCAGTCCTCGCCCGACAGGCGCACCGGGAAGCCGCTGGCCACCAGCGAGGCGAAGGCCATGTGCTCGCCCATGCCCCAGTCCACCGGAATGTCGCCACGGGCCATGGCCGCGCGATCGGCGTAGACCTTCTTCACCAGCTGGTGCGGCGTCACGGTGTCGGGGATGGTGGTGATGCGCTCGGCCAGGCGGTTCCACTCGGTCAGCGGGATCGCGGTGTCGGCGCTGTCGGTCCACTTCTTGCCCAGGTAGGGGCTCCAGTCGACGGCGAACTTGCTCTTGAAGTTGGTGAGCACCGGGTCCACCGTGTGGCGGCCCTCGTCGAGCGCGGCGCGGTAGGTCTTGACCATGTCGTCGCCCAGCGTCTCGCCCATGCCCTGGGCCGCCAGGCGGTCGGCGTAGAGCTTGCGCGTGCCCGGGTGGGCCGCGATCTTCTTGTACATCAGCGGCTGGGTGAGCGAGGGCGTGTCCTGCTCGTTGTGGCCCAGCTTGCGGAAGCACACGATGTCGACCACCACGTCCTTCTGGAAGGTCATGCGGAAGTCGAGCGCGAGCTGGGTGGCGAACACCACCGCCTCGGGGTCATCGCCGTTCACGTGCAGCACGGGCGATTCGATCATCTTCACGATGTCCGAGCAGTACAGCGTGGAGCGGCTGTCGCGCGGGTCGGAGGTGGTGAAGCCGATCTGGTTGTTGATGACGACATGCACCGTGCCGCCGGTGGAGTAGCCACGCGTTTCGGCCAGCGCCAGCGTTTCCATCACCACGCCCTGGCCGGCGAAGGCGGCGTCGCCGTGCACCAGCACGGGCAGCACCTGCTTGCCCAGCGGGTCGCCACGGCGGTCCATGCGGGCGCGCACCGAGCCCTCCACCACCGGGTTCACGATTTCCAGGTGCGAGGGGTTGAAGGCCAGCGAGAGGTGCACCGGGCCACCGGCCGTGGACACGTCCGAGCTGAAGCCCTGGTGGTACTTCACGTCACCGGCGGGCAGGTCTTCGGGCGCGGTGTGGTCGAACTCGGCGAACAGGTCCTTGGGCATCTTGCCCAGGGTGTTGACCAGCACGTTGAGGCGGCCGCGGTGGGCCATGCCGATGACGATTTCCTGGATGCCGGCCTTGCCGGCCTGCTGCACCAGTTCGTCCATCGAGGCGATGAAGCTCTCACCGCCCTCGAGCGAGAAGCGCTTCTGGCCGACGTACTTGGTGTGCAGGAAACGCTCGAGGCCTTCGGCGGCCGTCAGGCGATCCAGGATGTGCTTCTTCTTCTCGGCGTTGTAGCTCGGGCGCGAGCGCGTCGTCTCGAGCTTTTCCTGCCACCAGCGCTTCTGGTTCTGGTCGGTGATGTAGTTGTACTCGGCGCCCACGGAGCCGCAGTACGTTTCACGCAGCGCGTTGAGCAGGTCGCGCAGCGACATGGTCTCGCGGCCGAAGAAGGTGTTGCTGGTGTTGAACACCGTCTCGTAGTCGGCATCGGTGAAGCCGTAGAACGAGGGCTCGAGCTCGGGGATGTGGGGGCGCTCGGCGCGCTTGAGCGGGTCCAGGTCGGCCCAGCGGGCGCCGACGTTGCGGTAAGCGGAGATGAGCTGCTGCACCGCCACGCGCTTGCGGCCCAGATCGGAATCGGCGCCGGAGGCGACGACCACCGTGGTCCCGCCCTGCTTGGCGCGTTCGGCGAAGGCGTTGATGACCGGCAGGTGCGGAACGTCCTTGGCGTTGCTGCCATCGACGGCGGGAACGTGCTGCAAGGCGTCGAAGTATTCCCGCCAGTTGTCGGGCACGCTCGTGGGGTTGGCGAGGTAGTTCTCGTACATCTCTTCCACGTACGGCGCGTTGCCGCCGAAGAGATACGAGTTGCCCTGGTAGGCAACGTAGATGTTGCCCGCGTTCGATGGGGTATCGCTCATGGATCCGCTGACCTCCGTCTTCCTCGGGAAGACATTAGCTGGTTAAGACAACCTTCCGCGACACGGCTGGACCGGTTGGCGGATGCGACAGTGCTTGGAAGGACCTGACTGCGGACGGCATTGTGCCACCGCCCCGAGCCAAGGGGGGCGATCATGGGCCAATGCCCACGTCGATACTGTGACGGGTGGTGAAAAAGCGGGGCCCGTTCAGGGCACCGCGCGCGGCGACAGCCGCTCGGACGCCGGCACCGAGGCCGGCTCGTCCATCTCGATCGCGATCTGGGTGCACACGGTGCGGCACAGCATCACGGCCTTCTCGCTTTGCACCCGGTAGAACACCTGCGTACCGTCCTTGCGCTTGGCCAGCACGCCCGAGCGGTAGAGCAGGTTCAGGTGCTGCGACAGGTTGGGCTGGGTGGTGTCGATCTCACGCAACAACTGGGAGACCGACTTCTCCTGGTCGCACAGGGCGCTGAGGATGCGCAGCCGCATGGGGGTGGAGAGCACGCCGAAGAGTTCGGCGGCGAGCTCGAAGACCCGCCCTTTCTCGACCTGGGCATCACTGGCGATCATGTCGGCCATGGCATCCGCGCTTGGTTGGAAATATAAGCATGCATGATATCGCCGGGCCCGGCGCGGCCCCCCTGGCCTAGGGGTAACTCCTTGTCACGCCAGGAGATCCCGGATCTGCTGCAACGCACCAGGGTCGTCCATGGTGGTCAGGTCGCCGGGATCGCGCCCCTCGCACACCGCCTGGATGGCGCGGCGCAGCAGCTTGCCGCTGCGCGTCTTGGGCAGCAGGGAGACGAAGCGCACCCGCGCCGGCCGTGCCACGGCACCGAGTTGCGCGTCCACCTGTTTCATGATGTCCCCCTCCAGCCTGAGCTGGGCGTTCGCATCGCCCAGCGCCGAGGCGTCCTTGGCCACCACGAAGGCCATGGCCACCTGGCCCTTGAGCGCATCCGCCACGCCCACCACCGCCACCTCGGCCACGTTGGGGTGGCTGGCGATGCTCTCCTCGATCTCGCGCGTGCCCAGGCGGTGGCCGGCCACGTTGATCACGTCGTCCGTGCGGCCCAGGATGTAGTAATAGCCGTCGGCGTCGCGGATGCCCCAGTCAAAGGTGGAATAGACCATCTTGCCCGGGATGCTCTTCCAGTAGGTGTTGACGAAGCGCGCGTCGTCGCGCCACACGGTCTGCATGAAGCCCGGCGGCGTGGGGCCTTCGATCACCACCACGCCTTTTTCATCGGCGCCGGTCAGTTCCTCGCCGGTGGATTCGTGCAGCAGCTTCACGCGGTAGCCGTACATGGGCACACCCGGGCTGCCGAACTTGCTGGGCTGGCGCTCCACGCCGTTGGCGACGGTCAGGATCGGCCAGCCCGACTCGGTCTGCCAGTAGTTGTCGATGATGGGCACGCCCAGGCCGTCGGCGATCCAGCGGGCGGTGGGCTCGTCCAGCGGCTCGCCGGCCAGGAACAGCGCCTTCAGGCTGGAGAGGTCGTACTGCTTGAGGTAGGCCGGGTCCTGCTTCTTCAGCACGCGCACCGCCGTGGGCGCGCTGAACATCACCGTGACCTTGTACTTCTCCACCAGCTTCCACCAGACGCCGCCGTCGGGGCGGATCGGCAGGCCCTCGTACATGATGGTGGCCATGCCCGCGATCAGCGGGCCGTAGACGATGTAGCTGTGGCCCACCACCCAGCCGATGTCGCTGGTGGAAAAGTAGGTCTCGCCCGGCTCGCCCATGAAGATGTGCTTGATGCTGGCCGCCAGGGCCACCGCGTAGCCGCCCACGTCGCGCTGCACGCCCTTGGGTTTGCCGGTGGTGCCGCTGGTGTAGATGGTGTAGCTGATGTCGGTCGACTCCAGCCAGGTGCAGGGCACCTGGGCGTTCAGGTGCTGTTCGCGCAAGGCGGCGTAGTCGCGGTCGCGGCCGGCCACGCGCGCCATGGGCGCCAGGCCGCGGTCCACCAGCAGCACCGCGGCGGGCTTGTGTTTCGCCAGGGCGATGGCTTCATCGAGCAAGGGCTTGTAGGCCACCACCTTGCCGCCGCGCGAGCCGGCGTCGGCGCTGACGATGGCCACGGGCGTGGCGTCGTCGATGCGGCTGGCCAGCGAATGGCTGGCGAAGCCGCCGAACACCACCGAGTGGATGGCGCCGATGCGCGCGCAGGCCAGCATGGCGAAGGCGGCCTCGGGGATCATGGGCATGTAGATGAGCACGCGGTCGCCGCGCTGAACCCCCTGGGCGAGCAGGATGGCCGCCATGCGCTGCACCTCGGCGTGCAACTCCTCGAAGCTGTAGATGCGTTCGGCGTCGGTCTCGGTGGACACGAAGATCAACGCGTTCTGCTTCGCCCGGTCCTTCAGGTGCCGGTCCACGGCGTTGTGGCACAGGTTGGTCTGGCCCCCCTCGAACCAGTGCACGAAGGGCGGGTTGTCGGGGTTGCAGACGCGGGTGAAGGGCTTGTGCCAGTCGATCAGGCGGGCCTGCTCGGTCCAGAAACCCACGGGGTCCTCGATCGAGCGGCGGTGGAAGTCGGCGTATCCCATGCGTGTCTCCTCGGGCGGCCTGCCGGCTGGCGGCCTCTTCTGAATTCTTAATTATGAAGAGGCGGCTTGCGTGAGGCTGACGGGGCTTACCCGGGCTTGGGCTAGCATGATCGGCCCACCCACCGCGCCGAGCGCCACCGATGACCGCCTACGGCCCCGCCTTAACGCCATCAGACCTCGAGGCGTTCCATGACCAGGGTCTGCTGCGGCTGAGCGGGCTCCACACCAGGGCGGCCATGCGGGCGGTCAGGGAACGCATCCTCGAGGAACTCGCGCGCCTGAAGGTGTGGAACAAGGGACGAGCCGCCGGTGGATCGCTGAACGCCTTGCCGCCCTTTCAGCAGATCGGCCGGCTGTCGTCGATGGTGAAGCTCGATCTGCACGGCGCGCTGAGCACACCCGACGTCCAGCGCGCGGTCCGCGGCCTCACCGGCAAGGCGCCACAAGAAGGGCAAGGCACGCAACTCCTGATGTCGCTGCCCCGCCAGGGACAGTGGTCGCTGAACGGCCTGAACTGGCACGTGGACATCGCCGCGACGCCAGACGACGGCATTCCCGGCGTCCAGGCCTTCTACCTGATCGACGACGTCGTGCCGCAGGGCGGCGCCACGCTGGCGCTGGCGCGCTCTCACCGGATGCCCGGCGAGGCAACCCGCGCGCTGCGGGCCTCCCTGAAATCGCCCGGCGACGTGCAGGCGATCCTGCGCGCCGGCGACACAGAGATCGTGGAGATGTCGGGGAAGGCCGGCGATGTTTTCCTGATGGACATGCGGGTGCTGCACACGCCGTCCATCAATGCATCGAAAAACCTTCGGATGATGGCGACCACCCGCTTCATGCTGCGGGAGTAGCCGGGGCAACGGGGGTCGATGCGCCTTACTTGATCAAGCCTTGCACCGCCTTGAACTCGGGATGCTCCGCCGTGCGCAGCCACTCGAAGGCCACCATCTCCGTCGTCAGCAGCTCAGCCCCCGCCCCTGCCAGGCGATCGAAAGCGGCGTCGCGGTTGCGCTCAGTGCGCGAGCCGCAGGCGTCCGTCACCACCCAGACCTCGAACTCCTGCTCCAGCAGCTCCAGCGCGGTCTGCATCAGGCAGACGTGGGCCTCGCAACCGGCGATGACGATGCTGGGGCGCTCGGCTTCGCGCGGGGCCTGGGCGCGCTCTTTCTGCAGGTGTTTGGGCAGGCTGCGCACGTTGCCCCCCTGGGGACGCGCGGGCGGGCGCAGCCAGTCGGCCAGGCCATCGGCCACGGCGCTGAAGTGCATCTTGGCCAAGGTGCGTCGGCACAGGGCGCGCAGTTCGGGCGGGTTGGTGCCGAGCTTGTCGGGGTTCTGCTCGGTGCCCCAGGCGGGCACGTCCAGGGCCTGGGCCATCTGCGCCAGGCGCAGGGCATTGGCCAGCACCAGCGGGCCTTCGTGGATGGCGGGCATGAGGCGGGCCTGGTAGTCCACCAGCACCAGTTGGGAGTCGTCGGCGTCGAGGAGCATGGCGATCGGAGAAAAGCGTGTGTGGGCGGGCCGAAGCCCGGGGAACATCCGGCCGGCGCAGAGCCGGTCGGGGATGGTCAGTGGGCGAAGCTCACTCGGCGAACAGGTCGCGCTGCGGCAGCGAGCGGCCGGGCGCGGTGGGGTCGAAGCGCTCCACCAGGCGGTCCACGTACTGCACGAACAGCGCTTCGGCCGCCTGCCCGAACAGCCGGATGCGGCCGGTGTGCTTGAGCAGCAGCAGCCCCATGCCGTGCGCGAACAGGGCGGCATTCTCGCGCGCCGCGGCGTCGGGTGGCAGGCCCAGCTCCTCCAGCGCCTGCTCGCAGGGGCGCAGGGCATCCAGCAGGCGTTCGTTGAGGGCGCGGTCCAACTCGTGCGTCAGGCCGTGCGGGGCCAGGCCATTGACGAGATAGAAGCCCAGGTCCAGGTCGCGCGGGTTGCTGGCGTAGAAGCCGAACCAGGCCTGGGCCTTGGCCGCCAGGGCCTTGCCGGGCTGGGCCTTGGCCGCCCGCGCGGCCTGCACCTCGGCCTGCAGGCGGTCCAGCGATTCG
>NZ_DATIGV010000188.1:0-40845 GCF_035481345.1 Hydrogenophaga sp.
GCGGTCATCAACGCCGTGCTGGACGCCCTGGCGCCGCTGGGCGTGAAGGACATCGACATGCCGGCCTCGCCTTCGCGCGTGTGGCAGGCCATTCAATCGGCGAAGCAGTGATTCATTCAAGGAGACAAGACCATGTACGCCTTCACCCTTGAACAACCCAAGACCCTGGCCGACGCGAAGCGGCTGGCCGGCGGCGGCGCGCAGGCGCTGGCGGGCGGGCAGACGCTGATCGCCTCGCTCAAACAACGCCTGGCGCAGCCCGGCGCGCTGGTGGACCTGGGCGGTGTGGCTGAGCTGCGCGGCATCCGCCGCGAGGGCAACAGCCTCGTCATCGGCGCCATGACGCGCCACGAAGAAGTGGCCAACAGCGCGGACGTGAAGTCCTCGATCCCCGCGCTGGCGGCGCTGGCCGGGCAGATCGGCGACCGGCAGGTGCGCGCCATGGGCACACTGGGCGGGTCGGTGGCCAACAACGACCCGGCCGCGTGTTACCCCAGCGCGGTGCTGGCGCTGGGCGCCACCATCGTCACGGACAAGCGCGAGATCAAGGCCGACGACTTCTTCCAGGGCATGTACAGCACCGCGCTGGACAGCGGCGAGCTGATCACCGCGATCCGCTTTCCCGTGCCGAAGAAGGCGGCCTATGCCAAGTTCCGCCAGCCGGCCTCGCGCTTCGCGCTGGTGGGCGTGTTCGTGGCCCTCACCGACGGCGGCGCGCGCGTGGCCATCACCGGCGCGGGCAACGGCGTGTTCCGCCTCGCGGGGCTGGAGGCGGCGCTCACCAAGAGCTTCACGCCCGAGGCCGCGCAGGGCGTGGCGATCGACGCGGGCCAGCTCAACAGCGACCTGCACGCCAGCGCCGAGTACCGCGCGCAGCTCATCCGCGTGCAGACGCAGCGCGCGGTGGCTGCGGCCAACGGCTGATGCCCGAGCCCACCGCCGTTTCAAGCGAACCGCGCGACATCGACGGCTTGCTGGCCGCGCTGCGCGGCGTGGGCTACCACGCCCCGCGCGCGCTGGCCACGGCCGTGTTCCTGGCCATGCGCCTGCAGCGCCCGCTGCTGCTGGAGGGCGAGCCCGGCGTGGGCAAGACCGAACTGGCCAAGGCCTTGTCGCGCGTGCTGGGGCGCCCGCTGCTGCGCCTGCAGTGCTACGACGGCATGGAGCAGCGCGAGGCGCTGTACGAGTGGAACCACACCGCGCAGTTGCTGCACATGCGCGCGGCGCAGAACACGGCCACGCCCGAGCAGATCGAGCGTGAGGTGTACCAGGAGCGCTACCTGATCCGCCGCCCGCTGCTGCAGGCGCTGCAGACGCCGCCACCCGGCGCGGTGCTGCTGATCGACGAGGTGGACCGCGCGGACGAACCCTTCGAGGCCTTTCTGCTGGAGTACCTGGGCGAATACCAGGTGAGCATTCCCGAGCTGGGGACCATCACCGCGATGGCCGCGCCGCTCACCATCCTGACGAGCAACCGCACGCGCGACCTGAACGACGCGGTGAAGCGCCGCTGCCTGTACCAGTGGCTGGACCACCCGGAGCGCGAGCGCGAACTCGCCATCGTGCGCAGCCAGGTGCCGCAGGCCAGCACGGCGCTCACCGAGCAGATAGCGCGCTTCGTGGAGCGGCTGCGCGCGCAGCCCTTCAGCAACGCCTTCCAGCGCAGCCCCGGCATCGCCGAAAGCGTGGAATGGGCCAAGGCCCTGGTGGCGCTGGACACGCTGACGCTGGACCCGGAGGTGATTCAGGACACGGCGGGCATTCTGTTCAAGCAGCGCGAGGACGTGGCCGCGCTGTTGCCGATGATCGATCAGTTGCTGCAACCGGAAGTCTGAGGATCGCCATGCAACTCGGCGACGCGCGAACGGGGAAATTCCCCGACCAGATCACCGCCTTCGGCCGCGCCCTGCGCCGCGCCGGCGTGCCGGTGGACAGCGCGCGCATCGCCAGCGCCATCGCGGCCACGCAACTGGTGGGCGTGGAGCGGCGCGACGACCTGCAGGCCGCGCTGGGCGCGGTGCTGGTGAGCCGGCCGCAGGACGTCGAAGTGTTCGACGAGCTCTTCGCGGCGTTCTTTCGCAACCCGGAGCTGGAAAAGCAACTGCTGTCGCAGATGCTGCCCAAGTCGCCCACCGCCAAGCCGGCGGCGCGCAGCGCGCGCGCGCAGGAAGCGCTGACCGTGGCCGGTGCCGTGGCCAAGCAGCGCGCCCCGAGCGAGACCGAGCTGCGCTTCGACGCCGCCATGACGGCCAGCGACCTGCAGCGCCTGCGCCACGCGGATTTCGCGGGGCTGTCGGCGAGCGAGTTCCGCCTGGTCGAAACCCTGGCGCGCGACATCGCCCTGCCCTTGCCCGAGGTGCCGAGCCGGCGCGACCGGCCAGGGCAACGCGGCCACCGCATCCACTGGGGCCGCGCGCTGCAGCAGGCGCGCCGGCACGACGGCGAGCTGATCGCCCCGCCGCGCCGCCAGCGCCGCCGCGAGCCGCTGCCGCTGCTGGTGCTGGTGGACGTGTCGGGCTCCATGGAGCGCTACGCGCGGCTGCTGCTGGCGTTTCTGCACCAGGCCACGCGCGGCGTGCCGCGCTCGGCCTTCGCCTTCGGCACGCGCCTTACCGACCTGCGCGGAGCCTGGAAGCACAGCGACGCCGACACCATGCTGACGCTGAGCAACGCCGCCATCGCGGATTTCGCGGGGGGCACGCGCCTGGGCACGTCGCTTGCCGAATTGCGGGAGAAGCACGCGCGCTGCCTGGTGGGCCGGCGCACGGTGGTGCTGCTCATCACCGACGGGCTGGACACCGGCGACCCGGCGCAACTGGACGCCGAGTTGCTCTGGCTGCGGCGCCACAGCCGCCAGGTTCTGTGGCTCAACCCGCTGCTGCGCTACGCAGGGTATGAGCCGCTGGCGCAAGGCGCGAGCGTGCTGCACCGCCACGCGCACGGCATGCTGGCCGTGCACAACCTGGAGCACCTGCAGCAGCTCGCCCACGCCCTGGCCGAACTGTTGCGCGGCCGCTGAATCTGAAAAACCCAAGAAGGAGAACCCCATGGACATGGAAGGCCACCGCATCCTCCCCGTCAACCAGGTGCAGGCCTGGGAAGCCCTCAACGACCCGGCCGTGCTCAAGGCCTGCGTGCCGGGTTGCGACAAGTTCGAGCCGCTGGGCGACGACGCCTACGCCGTGGGCGCGGCCATCAAGATCGGCCCCGTGTCGGCCAAGTTCTCGGGGCGCGTGCAACTCAGCGAGATCACGCCGCCGCGCAGCTACGAACTGGGCTTCGAGGCCCAGGGCGGCGTGGCCGGCTTTGGCAAGGGCCACTCCAAGGTCACGCTGGAGCCCGCGCCCGGCGGCACGGAACTGACCTACACCGTGAAGTCCACCGTGGGTGGCAAGATCGCCCAGTTGGGACAACGCCTCATCGACGGTGCGGCCAAATCCATGGCCGACGACTTCTTCCGCCGGTTCGAGGAAGAATTGCTGCGCCGCCACCCCGAGGCCGCGGCCGCGCGTGCCGCGGTGCCGGTGCCCGCCGTGGCGGGCGGGCCGTCGGGCCCCTGGCCCGAATGGGCCTGGCCGGCGCTGGCCTTTGGCGGCACATTCATCATTGCGCTCATCATTTTTTTCAGCCTCGCCTGGGGCTGATCGCCCACCATGGAAAACCTCGACCTTTTCGTGCTGCGCACGCTGCTGGACTGGCGGCGCGCGGGCAAGGCCACGCTGCTGGCGACCGTCACCCGCACCTGGGGCAGCTCGCCGCGCCCGGTGGGCTCCATCATGGCGCTGTGCGAGGGCGGCGCCGTGGTCGGCTCCGTCTCGGGCGGCTGCATCGAGGACGACCTGATCCACCGCTTCCGCGACAAGCTGGAAGACGGCCCGCCGCAGAAGACCAAGTACGGCGTCAGCGCCGACGAGGCCCACCGCTTCGGCCTGCCCTGCGGCGGCACGCTGGAGCTGCTGCTGGAATTCAACCCCGACGCCGCCACGCTGGGCGACCTGGTGGAGCGCCTGAGCGCGGGCCGCATGGTCCAGCGCAGCACGGACATCGCCACGGGCCGCGTCACGCTCACCGACATCGCCCAACCCGAGGCCCTGCGCGAGCACGGCGGCGCGCTGCACAACGCCTTCGGACCCGAGTACCGCCTGCTCATGATCGGCGCCGGCCAGCTCACCGAGTACCTGGCCACCATGGCGCTGTTCAGCGGCTTTTCGGTGACGGTGTGCGACCCGCGCGAGGAGTACCGGGGCGCCTGGCAGGTGCCCGGCGTGACGCTGACGACCGAGATGCCCGACGACGTGGTGCGCGGCTTTCGCGCCGACCGGCGCACGGCCATCGTGGCGCTCACGCACGACCCCAAGCTGGACGACCTGGCGCTGCTGGAGGCGCTGGAGACCGAAGCCTTCTACATCGGCGCCATCGGCTCGCGGCGCAACCAGATGGCGCGGCACGCGCGGCTGATCGAGCACTTCGACCAGACCGAGGAAAGCCTGGCGAAGCTGCGCGGGCCCATCGGCATCTACATCGGCAGCAAGACGCCGGCCGAAATCGCCGTGAGCGTGATGGCCGAGGTGCTGGCGGTGAAGAACGGCGTGCCGCTGCCGCGCGACCTGGCGGTGGGCCCGGCCAAGGACCAGTTGGACGTGGCGCCGAACGACGCGGCGGCGGTCTGTTTCGTGCGCGAAGAAACGTGAGCGGCGCACGGCCGCCAGCGGGCGCTGGCACCGATGCGCAAGTAGGGGAGGCTTTCCGATGAGACCGTGGAGCAACACCATGGCGCTGGTGCTGGTGGCCGGCGCGGGCAGCCGCCTGGGCGGCGTGCCCAAGTGCCTCATCCGCGTGGACGGGCGCACGCTGCTGGAGCGGCTGCTGGACGCGCTGGCCGAGGCGGACGTGCAAGACGTTCGCCTGGTCGTGGGCCACCACGCCGAGGCCGTCGCCGCGCACGTGGCCACCCTGCCGTCCCAGCGACGGCCCGTGCTGCTGCGCAACCCAGAGCCGGGCGAGGAACCCGCCGACTCGCTGCGCGTGGGCCTGCGCAGCCTCACGTCCATGCCCGAGCGCCTGCTGGTGCTGCTGGGCGACCTGCCCCTGCTCGGCGCGCCGCAGATCCTGGCGGCCATGAACGCCTTCGACGCGCGCGAGCGCGGGCGCCACGTGCTGGTGCCGCAGGTGAACGGAGAGCCCGGACACCCGGCCGTGCTCGACGGCCTGGCCTGCGCGCTGCTGCGCAACCAGAGCGGCGGCCTGCGCGCCTGGCGCCAGCGCCAGCCCGAGGCTGTCGCGTTGTGGAACACATCGGACGAGGCGCACGTACGCGACCTGGACAGGCCCGAGGACCTGCCACGCCTCGCACAAGCCACCGGTTGGCGCGTTGACTTGCCCGCCCCCCAGGCTTTGCCGCACTGCGGCATGAACAAGGCTTGATCGACCCGCGGCAGGCTGATTCAATGCGCCCCATGCCCATCAGCCCAGCCGCTTCGCCCACCGACCGCCTGGCCCTGATCGCGCAGGCGCGCCACGCCGTGCTGGAGGCGCGCAACCCCGACGCCGGGCCGCGGCTGGCCCCATGGGTGGCGCGCTCCTGGCGGCGCTGCCTGCAACTGGGCCTGGAGCCCCGGCGCGAGGTCACGTTCGACCCCGTGAGCAGCGCCCAGGCGCACCGCGCGCTGGAGGCCAGCCAGCCGCTGCTGCGGGCCGCCGCGCCCGTGATCCGCTCGCTGGCGCGCGCCATGGCGCACACGCGCTACTTCGCCATCCTCACCGACGCGCAGGGCGTGGTCATCGACGTCAACGGCCCCATCGACCGGCACGACCCGAGCGTGGCGCGCATCGCGCGCGTGGGGGTGGACCTGTCGGAACGCGCCGTGGGCACCACCGCCATCGGCATGGCCCTGACCGACCTGCAACCGGTGTGGCTGCACCGGGGCGAACACTTCTTCGATGCCACCAGCGTCTACAGCTGTGCGGGCGCGCCCATCTGGGACCCGGACGGCCAATGCGTGGGCATGCTGGACCTGACCGGCGTGAACGTGGCGGAGCAGCCCGCGCTCAAGCACCTGGTGTCGCAGTCGGCGCGCAGCATCGAGAACGCGCTGGCGCTGGCGCGGCCCCACCACCTGCTGCTGCGTATGAACTGGCCCGGCCGCGTGCTGGGCGACGACAGCGACGGCCTGATCGGCCTGGACGCGGACGGGAACATCACCGGCCTGAACCGCCCGGCCGCCGACATGCTGGGCGTGGCACCGGGCTCACCCGCCGGCCACGCCAGCCTGCACCTCGCGGCGCCGATCGAGTCGCTGTTCGACACGGCAGCGGCGCACGGCGGCGCGCTGGAGCTGCCGTTGTGGTCGGGCCTGCGGCTGCAGGTGCTGGCCCAACTGGACCGCAACGCGGTGTCGCAGGCCGTGCCGCTGAAGGACCTGGAGACCGCCGCCATCCGCAAGGCGGTGGACGACGCGCGCGGCAATGTGCAGGAGGCCGCGCGGGCGCTGGGGATCAGTCGGGCGACGATTTATCGGAAGTTGGGGGCGCGGGGGCGTTGAGGGCCGCAACATCAGCCATATCGCCAAACAGTTCGTCGACCAAATCACTAACTGCCTGGAATGAACTCTCGATCTCTTTGTTTCGAACAGAAGTGAGCTTGCGCTGAGCTTTCTCTGAAACATCAAGCGAATCGATATCCAGCAGATTCTTGAACTCCTTGTCGGTCAACTGTGTCGGATCGGCCGCCTCAGCGCTGGGGAGGACGTCCGACTCTGAGACATCTTTAGACGACCAACCGGCGAGAAGCTCATCCAGTTGCTCGACGGTTGTCGCCTCCTGCATGGCGGTCATGAAACCCGTGTCTGAGCCTTCTCGATCGTGGCGAGGCCGGACGAGTGATTGGCGAGGCATTTGTTGAGTGGCTTCCTGTCCGCCTGGCGCGAATGAAACGCCAAGGTTTGATGAAGAGTCATTCGACGTCGGTCGACGGCTCGTTGTGGGCAGGGGCGTCGAAGCAGGGGTCTCGGTCTCCTTGTCCAGGGCATATCGACGAAGCGCCATCAGCGGCCCGTCGGGCACGGTGAGTCGCTGAAGCAAGCGCTGCACGACTTGGCTGGCGCTGGCCAGCAACTTGCGCTGGGCAGGCGTCAACGCTTTGTCGTCGGCCCCCGCCAACAGGAGGCGACGCAAGTTATCGATGACTTTCAGATGGCGATCGATCGACGCAATCAATTGAGAACTGACGCGCTCGATGTCTCTGTCAATCTTCTCGTCAGAGACGCCATTTCGGCGAAGCGCCATCAACCCCTTCAGCTCCCCCTCAAGCTCACTCAAGTCGTTCCATCGAAAATTCAACGCCGTGTCCAGCCCGGTGCCTTGCAAGAACGAAATGTGCGGGTACTCTTCGAACGCGTCTTTCCACCAGGCAATGAGACGTTCCTGCTCGGGTGTCCGAGCACTCGCACTTACCGCAGATTTAAGTTGGCGCATGACGCGATCGAGATGGTGTCGGGCGGCATCGCTGGTTTTCTCAACAGCCTCTTGCCAAGTCGGGTGGGGCGCGGGCTTGCCGTCATGGAGAATCCCGAACACCTGCGCCTGCGCCTTGGTCGCAAAGCAATGCATCTCCATCATCGGGCTGCCATTCGCCAGGTACGCCTGGGCCAACCGGTTCAGATCGTGACCAGAAGCCACGGCGATCCCGATGGAGCCAAAGGGCGCCTCTTTCCACGGAAACTTGTCGGCGAGAAGTTGACCGACCAAGGCCAGCTTGCGAAGGTAGTTTTCAATGCAAGCGGCTAGCTGCTGCCCGACGTTGGAAATCTGGGTCAACAGAGCCGAGTCGTGGTGGCCTGCATGCAACTGCGCATACAGATCGTCCAGTTCCCTGTTCAATTCCGTGATCTTGTTCGGATAGGACCCGAACAGCGCATCCACGAACGAGCTCGCGCGAAACTCCTTCAGTTCAGAATGTGCGGCGAACGCCTTGTTCAACCAGTTGGCCAACTCGGTCTGCGTCGGGCTCACCGATTCGGCATTTGCAACAGGCAAGCAAGTGCGTTGGAACAGCTTGGCACTGTCAACCGCTTGTTGGTGGGCCGTCTCCACGTTCCGCTTCGCGTCTTGGGCGAAGGCGAGGCGCACCCCCTTTTTTGGTTGGGTGAAGCCTTGCTCCGCCAGGGCATTCACGGCGTCCATGTTGTGGCAGAACAGGGTGGCGGTTTCGCTACGTTCCCGCCACATCGTCTTGTAGGCAGCGGGGTCCACGAAGCCGTCAACGCAATGCAGCAGTTCCACCTCAAAGCGCTTGTTCCCCTTTCTGATGTTCCTGAGTCCGTTCAAGGCCTGCTCCACGAAGGGCTCACCGTACAGGCGTTTTGCTTTTTCCGTTTTCAGGAAGCCCTCATACCTCTTGAACATCTCGACATGGTCGCGACGCGAGGGTGTTGTGGGTTGATTGACCTTGCTGAGATGCGACTTTCCTCCGTGCTTAAACACGTGAGTCCGGTTGTTGGTACCACCGTCCTTCTTCAACGCTTCCGCTTGCTGCATGAGCGCCTGCGAGTCCGCAACGAACTTGACAAACTCTTTGTGGCTGGCTTTAGGCGCAAGCAGATTCGAGAAAAAATTGCCCATGGTCACTCCTCTTCTTGAAAGCAAAAAAATCAGATCCGCTCAAGCAGCCGGCTCGGCGGCAGGGGCGGTTCAGACAAGTCATCGTCGACATGGGTGAGGGCTTGGCCCCACCAGCGCCGCAGTCGTTCGAAATGCAGCAGCGCGGCACAGGCGCCCTCGGGCTCGTCGTGCCCGGGGTCCAGCTCACCAATCAGCACCAATGCGCCGCCCTTGCCCTGGCGCGCCATGCGCAGGTTGCCCACTTGGCGCCAATGGGCGTTGTAGGACAGCGCAAGATTCAAGGCCGCGCATTCGTCCTGCAACGGCGGGTCGCCCAAGTCAGCGATCAGCACGAGCCGGGCCCAGGCCTCTGACCACTCGAGCTGATAGAAACCGCCGTCCTTGAACATGGCACACCAGTGGTGTGGCTCCGTTTCGACGAAGCGCACCCGCTCGCCGATGCGTTCCTGAGCCTGCTTCAGCAGGCGCGCGGCGTCTTCGGCGGTGTTCAGGGTGGGCATGGGGGTCGCATGAAGTTGAGGCTGGGTGGCTTGCCCACCGTGCTTGTTCCAGGACTAGGCCATCGCATCGCGCAACGGCGGTCTTGATGCCTTCTTGACACCCGCCCCCGAAGTCTTGCGCCCGTCTTGACGGGCCGCTGCCTACGCTCACCGAGGTCTTCACTTCGGGGGTTCCCATGGACTTCGTGACGCTCGCCGCCCTGTTGGCGGCCGGGCTGTTTGCCTACCTCGTGGCCGTTCTCGCGCGACCGGAGGATTTCTCATGAGCGCCGCTGCCTGGAGCCTGCTGGCGCTCTTGCTCGCCGCCCTGCTCGCCCTGGCCTGGCCATTGGGGCGCTGGATGCACACGGTCATGGATGGCGGCTTCGCGCTTGGCCACCGCATCGAGGCCCCGCTGTGGCGCCTGCTCGGCACCCGGCCACAGGCGGAGACCGGCTGGTGGCCGTATGCGCGCGGCCTGCTGGTGTTCAACGCGCTGGGCGTGGTCGCCGTGTTCGCGCTGCAACTGCTGCAAGGCGCGCTGCCGTTCAACCCGCAAGGCTTCGGCGCGGTGGCGGTGGACTCGGCCTTCAACACGGCCGTCAGCTTCGTCACCAACACCAACTGGCAGGGTTATGGCGGCGAGACCACCATGAGCTACCTGACGCAGATGCTGGGCCTGACGGTGCAGAACTTCCTGTCGGCGGCCACGGGCATCGTGGTGGTGGTGGCGCTGATGCGCGGCTTCGCGCGGCACTCGGCACGCGCCGTGGGCAACGTGTGGGTGGACCTCACGCGCATCACGCTGTGGGTGCTGCTGCCGCTGTCGGTGCTGCTGGCGCTGGCCTTCGTGGGCCTGGGCGTGGTGCAGAACCTCTCGCCCTACCTCACGCTCACGCCACTGCAGCCAGGCGTGGGCGATCAAACGCTGGCCATGGGGCCCACGGCTTCGCAACTGGCCATCAAGATGCTGGGCACCAACGGGGGCGGCTTCTTCAACGCCAACTCGGCGCACCCGTTCGAGAACCCGAGCGAGTGGAGCAACGCGCTGCAGATGCTCGCGATCTTCGCGATCCCGGCCGCGCTGTGCTTCACCTTCGGCCGCGTGGTGGGTGATCGCCGCCAGGGCTGGGCGGTGCTCGCCAGCATGACGCTGATCTTCGTGGCCGCCGTGGTGGCCGCCACCAGCTTCGAGCAGCAGGGCAGCCCGGCCCTGGCCGCGCTCGGCGCCGACCAGGCCGCGAGCGCCCTGCAGTCGGGCGGCAACATGGAGGGCAAGGAGGTGCGCTTCGGCATCGCGGCGTCCTCACTGTTCGCGGTGATCACCACGGCCGCCAGTTGCGGTGCGGTGAACGCCATGCACGACAGCTTCACGCCGCTGGGCGGCATGGTGCCCACCGCGCTGATGCAACTGGGCGAGGTGGTGTTCGGCGGCGTGGGCTCGGGCCTGTACGGCATGCTGGTGTTCGCGCTGTTGGCGGTCTTCGTGGCAGGTCTGATGATCGGCCGCACACCGGCTTACCTGGGCAAGAAGATCGAGCCCTTCGAGATGCAGATGGTCTCGGTCGCGATCCTGGTCACGCCGCTGCTGGTGCTGCTGGGCACGGCCGCGGCGGTGATGACCGAGGCCGGCCGCGCGGGCATTCAGGATGCGGGACCGCACGGGTTCACCGAGGTGCTGTACGCCTTCTCCTCGGCCGCCAACAACAACGGCAGCGCTTTCGCGGGCCTGTCGGCCAACACCCCCTTCTACAACCTGCTGCTGGCCATCGCCATGGCGGTGGGCCGCTTCGGCGTGATCCTGCCGGTGCTGGCGCTGGCCGGCTCCTTCGCGGCCAAGCCGCGCGCCGAGGCAAGCGCGGGCAGCCTGCCCACGCACGGCCCGCTGTTCGTCGGTCTGCTGGTGGGCACCGTGCTGCTGGTGGGCTTGCTCAACTACGTGCCCGCGCTGGCCTTGGGCCCGGTCGTCGAGCACCTGATGCTGTGGGCGAAATGAGGCGCCCGACCATGACCAGACAAAGCCTTTCCCTGTTCGATCCGGCCCAGCTGCGGCCGGCCCTGATCGGCGCGCTGCGCAAGCTCGATCCGCGCGCGCAGGTCCGCAACCCCGTGATGTTCGTCGTCTACGTGGGCAGCGCCTTCACCACGGCTCTGTGGTTCACGCGGCCCGACGGCTTCACGCTCGCCGTGTCGCTGTGGCTGTGGTTCACGGTGCTGTTCGCCAACTTCGCCGAGGCGCTGGCCGAAGGCCGCAGCCAGGCGCAGGCGGCGAGCCTGCGTGGCCTGAAACGCAAGACCTGGGCGAAGAAGCTAGATGGCGCGTTCAAGCCCGGCACGCCGCGCACGGCCATGCGCTGGCTGCCGATCGAAGCCGAGTCGCTGCGCAAGGGCGACGTGGTGCTGATCGAGGCCGGCGACACGGTGCCCGCCGACGGCGAGGTGATCGACGGCGTGGCCTCGGTGGACGAGAGCGCGATCACGGGCGAATCGGCCCCGGTGATCCGCGAATCGGGCGGCGATTTCTCGGCCGTCACCGGCGGCACGCGCGTGCTGTCGGACGCGGTGGTGGTGCGTGTGAGCGTGAACCCCGGCGAGACCTTCGTGGACCGCATGATCGCGATGGTGGAGAACGCGCGGCGCCAGAAGACGCCGAACGAGATCGCACTGACCATCCTGCTGGTGGCGCTGACCATCGTGTTCCTGGGCGTGGTGGTGACGCTGCTGCCCTTTTCCACCTTCAGCGCGCAGGCCGGTGGCGTGGGCGAGCCCGTGGGCCTGGTGGTGCTGGTGGCGTTGCTGGTGTGCCTGATCCCCACCACCATTGCCGGGCTGCTGTCCGCCATCGGCGTGGCGGGCATGAGCCGCTTGATGCAGGCCAACGTGATCGCCACCTCGGGCCGCGCGGTGGAGGCGGCTGGCGACGTGGACGTGCTGCTGCTCGACAAGACCGGCACCATCACGCTGGGCAACCGGCAGGCCGCCGCCTTTCTGCCGGCGCCGGGTGTGAACGAGCGCGAACTGGCCGACGCCGCGCAGCTCGCCTCGCTGGCCGACGAAACACCCGAAGGCCGCAGCATCGTGGTGCTGGCCAAGCAGCGCCACCAGCTTCGCGAGCGCGAGATGCAATCGATGGGCGCGCACTTCGTGGCCTTCACGGCGCAGACGCGCATGAGCGGCGTCGACCTGGCCGAGGGCCGCCAGATACGCAAGGGCGCGGCCGACGCGATCCGCCGCCACGTCGAATCGCTCAGCGGCGTGTGGCCCGCCACCGTGCAAACCCTGGTGGACGATGTCGCGCGGTGTGGCAGCACACCGCTGGTGGTGGCCGACAACGCACGCGTGCTCGGCGTGGTGGAGCTGAAAGACATCGTCAAAGGCGGCATCAAGGAGCGCTTCGCCGAACTGCGCCGCATGGGCATCGAGACCGTGATGGTGACGGGCGACAACCGGCTCACGGCGGCGGCCATCGCCGCCGAGGCCGGCGTGGACGACTTCCTGGCCGAGGCCACGCCCGAGGCCAAGCTCGCACTCATCCGCGAGCACCAGGCGCGCGGTCGCCTGGTGGCCATGACAGGCGACGGCACCAACGACGCGCCCGCCCTGGCCCAGGCCGACGTGGCCGTGGCCATGAACACCGGCACGCAAGCCGCCAAGGAGGCCGGCAACATGGTCGACCTCGACAGCAACCCCACCAAGCTGATCGAGATCGTGGAGACCGGCAAGCAGTTGCTGATGACGCGCGGCGCGCTGACCACCTTCAGCATCGCCAACGACGTGGCGAAGTACTTCGCCATCGTGCCGGCGGCTTTCGTCACCACCTACCCGCAGCTGCAGGCGCTCAACGTGATGCAGCTCGCCAGCCCGGCCTCGGCCATCGTCTCGGCGGTGGTGTTCAACGCGCTGGTCATCGTGGCGCTGATCCCCGTGGCGCTGCGCGGCGTGCGCTACCGCGCCGTGGGCGCGGGCGCGCTGCTGCGGCGCAACCTGGCGATCTACGGCTTGGGCGGCGTGATCGTTCCCTTCCTCGGCATCAAGGCCATCGATCTCGTGATCGCGGGCCTGGGCCTGGCCTGACCCCACAGGAGTTCCCATGACAAGCGACGACACCCCCACCCCGCGCGAAGGCCTGGGCACGATGCTGCGCGCCGCCGTGCTGCTGTTCCTGCTGCTCAGCGTGGTCACCGGCCTGCTCTACCCCTTGCTGATCACTGGCGCGGCGCAGGCCCTGTTCCCGCGGCAGGCCAACGGCAGCCTGATCGAACGCGATGGCCAAGCCGTCGGCTCCGCACTCATCGGCCAGACCTTCACCGAGCCGCGCTACTTCTGGGGCCGCCCTTCGGCGACCGGGCCCGTGCCGTACAACGCCGCGGCGTCGGGTGGCTCCAACCTGGGCCCCACCAGCGAGCCGCTGCACACCGCCGTGCGGGAACGCCTCGCGGCGCTGCGCGCGGCCGACCCTGGCAACACCGCGCCCGTGCCGGTGGACCTGGTCACGGCCTCGGGCAGCGGGCTGGACCCGCACATCAGCCTGGCGGCGGCGCGGTACCAGATCGATCGCGTGGCCCGCGCGCGGGGCCTGGCGGCGGACGGCGTGCGGGCACTGGTGGAACGCCAGGCCCAGCGCCCGCTGGTGCCCGGCCTGGGCGAGCCGCGCGTGAACGTGCTGGAACTCAACCTCGCGATGGATGCCGCCGCGACGCCGGTGAGATGATGCGGGCGCCATGAACGACGCCACGCAGCGCCCCGATCCCGACATCCTGCTCGCGCAGGTGCAGGCCGACGAGGACCGGGCGCGGCGCGGGCGGCTGAAGATCTTCTTCGGCGCCTCGGCGGGCGTGGGCAAGACCTACGCCATGCTGTCGGCCGCTCGCGCTGCCCAGGCCGAAGGACTGCCGGTGGCCATCGGCGTGGTGGAAACCCACGGCCGGCCCGAGACGCAGGCGCTGACACAGGGTCTGCAGCGCCTGCCGCTGCGCGAGGTCCTGCACAAGGGCCACACCCTGCGCGAATTCGACATCGACGCGGCGCTGGCCTTCGGTGCCGCCAACCCGGGCGCCCTGGTGCTGCTCGACGAGCTCGCGCACAGCAACGCGCCGGGTTCGCGCCACCCCAAGCGCTGGCAGGACGCCGAGGAACTGCTGGCCACCGGCATCGACGTGTGGTCCACGATGAACGTGCAGCACCTCGAGAGCCTGAACGACGTGGTCAGCGGCATCACCGGCATCCGCGTGTGGGAGACCGTGCCCGACCGCCTGTTCGACGGCGCCGACGAGGTGGTGGTGGTGGACTTGCCGCCCGACGAACTGCTGGAGCGTCTGCACAGCGGCAAGGTCTACCTGCCCACCCGCGAAGCGGGTGGCGATGACCAGCGCGCCGAACGCGCCGCCGCGAACTTCTTTCGCAAGGGCAACCTGCTCGCCCTGCGCGAGCTGGCCCTGCGCCGCACCGCCGACCGCGTGGACGAGGAGGTGCGCGCCTTCCGCCAGGCCGGCGCGGTGCGCCCCGTATGGCCCAACCGCGAATCGCTGCTGGCCTGCGTCGGCCCCGGCGCGGCGGCCGAGAAGGTGGTGCGCAGCGCCGCACGCATGGCCGCGCAGCTCGACGTGCCCTGGCACGCGGTGCACGTGCAGGCGCTCTCCCACGAGCCCGGCGCGGCCACGCAGAAGGCGCTGGACCTGGCCGAATCGCTGGGCGCGAGCGTGAGCAGCTTCAGCGACCGCGACCCGGCACGCGCGCTGGTGCGCCACGCGCGCGAGCACAACCTCACGCGCCTGGTGCTGGGCCGATCGCGCCGCGCCTGGCCCTGGGCCCGGCCGATGGCCGAGCGCATCGCCGCGCAGGCGGGCGAGCTGGAGCTGCTGCACGTCGCCGAGCCACCGGCGGGGCGCGAGCGCGGCGAACCCGCCCGCGCGGCCGACGAGGCAGCGCCAGGGCGGCGCTGGCCCGGCTACCTGGCCGCCACCGTGGCCTGCGCGGCCACGGCCATGCTGGCCACGCCACTCATCCCGGTGCTGGAGCTCAGCAACATCGTGATGATCTTCCTGCTCGTGGTCGTGGCCATCGCGCTGCGCTTCGGCCGCGGGCCGGCGGTGCTGGCGGCCTTCCTGGGCGTGGCGCTGTTCGACTTCTTCTTCGTGCCGCCGCGCTTCACATTGGCGGTGAGCGACGTGGAGTACCTCGTCACCTTCGCCGTGATGCTGGTGGTGGCGCTGGCCATCGGCCAGCTCACCGCCGTGCTGCGCCAGCAGGCCGATGCCGCCACGCGGCGCGAGCGGCGCGTGCGCGCGCTGCACGACATGTCGCGCGACCTGTCCGCCGCGCTGCTGCCCGAGCAGGTGGCCGACATCGGCGCGCGCTTCGTGCAGGCCGAGTTCGGCATGCGCAGCACCCTGCTGGCTGCCGATGCCAACGACCGCCTGCAGGCCCTGCCCGGTGGGCAGGCGCCGGTGGACCTGGCGGTGGCGCAGTGGGCTTTCGAGCGCGGCGAGCCGGCAGGCCGCGGCACCGACACCCTGCCCGCCAGCGCCACGCTGGTGGTGCCGCTGAAGGCGCCGATGCGCACGCGCGGCGCACTGGTGCTCGAGCCCGGCGCGGCGCGGGCGCTGGACACCGAGCAGCGCCGGGCGCTGGGGGCCTGCGCCTCGCTGCTGGCCATCTCGCTCGAACGCATCCACTACATCGAGGTGGCGCAGCACAGCACGGTGCAGATCGAATCGGAGCGTCTGCGCAACTCGCTGCTGGCCGCCATCTCGCACGACCTGCGCACGCCGCTGGCCTCGCTGGTGGGCCTGGGCGACGCCTTGCGCCTGACACCGCCGCCGCTGGCGCCCGCGCAGGCCGAACTGGCCGAGGCCATCGCGCAGTCGGCGCGGCGCATGGCGGCGCTGGTGACCAACCTGCTGGACATGGCGCGCCTGCAGGCCGGCGCGGTGCCCCTGCAGCGCGCCTGGCAGCCGCTGGAAGAGGTGGTGGGCAGCGCGCTGGCCGCGTGCGGCGACGCGCTGCACGGCCGCGCGATCGACGTGCACCTGCCGGCCGATCTGCCGCTGCTGCGGTTCGACGCCGTGCTCATGGAGCGCGTGCTGGTGAACCTGCTGGAGAACGCCGCCAAGTACACCCCGGCGGGCTCGGCCATCCGCCTGTGGGCCGTCGCCGACGCCGAGTCGGTGCGCCTGTGCGTGGACGACCACGGCCCGGGCCTGCCGCGCGGCCAGGAGGCGCGCGTGTTCGAGAAGTTCGAGCGCGGCGCGCGCGAAAGTGCCACGCCCGGCGTGGGCCTGGGCCTGGCCATCGGCCGCGCCATCGTGCAAGCGC
The DNA here is from genome assembly GCF_035481345.1 of Hydrogenophaga sp. GTDB lineage: Bacteria > Pseudomonadota > Gammaproteobacteria > Burkholderiales > Burkholderiaceae_C > Hydrogenophaga. The sequence goes on from NZ_DATIGV010000188.1 coordinate 16,413, forward strand.
ATGGCGGGCGCATCGAAGGCCGCAACCGCGAACGCGAAGGCCGCGTGGAAGGCGCGCGCATCGAGATCACCCTGCCGCGCGGCACGCCGCCCGAGGACAATTCGCCGGAATGACCTCCCACGCGCCCCAGATCCTGGTCGTCGAAGACGAGGCCGATATCCGCCGCTTCGTGCGGCTCACCCTGCAGGCCGAGGGCCACGAGGTGCACGAGGCCGCCACCTTGCAGCGCGGCCTGATCGAGGCCGGCACGCGCCGCCCCGACCTGGTGGTGCTGGACCTGGGCCTGCCCGACGGCGACGGCGTGGACCTGATCCGCGACCTGCGCCAGTGGTCGGCGGTGCCCGTGATCGTGCTGTCGGCGCGCAGCGCCGAGGCCAGCAAGATCGAGGCGCTGGATGCGGGCGCCGACGACTACCTCGTCAAGCCCTTCGGCTCGGGCGAACTGATGGCGCGCGTGCGCGCGCAGTTGCGCCGCCACCGGGCGCAGACGCCCGCCGGGGAATCGCTCATCCGCTTTGGCGAGGTGGTCGTCGACCTGGCGCGCCACCAGGTGCAGCGCGCGGGCGAGCCGCTGCGGCTCACGCCCATCGAATACAAGCTGCTCACCCACCTGGCCAGCCAGCCCGAGCGCGTGATCACCCACGCGCAACTGCTGCAGGCCGTGTGGGGCCCCGGCCACCGCGAGGACACGCACTACGTGCGCGTGCACATGGCCAACCTGCGCAAGAAGATCGAGCAGCACCCGGCGATGCCGAAGCACCTGCTCACGGAAACCGGCATCGGCTACCGCTTCGTGCCCTGAGAACGCGCCCTGAGCAGGCGCGCTCACCCGAGCAGGTTCACCGCGCGCAGCGGACGCAGCACGCTGGACGGCGTCATGCCGAAGGTGTGGCGGAACATGCGGCTGAAGTGGGCCGAGTCGGCGAAGGCGCCGTCCAGCGCGGCCTCGGTGAGGCTGCCGTCGGGCCGGTAGGCCGCCATGGCCCGGCGCACCTGGGTCCACACGCGGTAGCTGCGAAAGCTCACACCCAGTTCGTCGCTGAACAGGTGGTTGAAGCGCGAGGCCGACAGGTGCACCGCGCGCGCCAGCGCGTCGCGGTCGGGCACGCCCTCGCCCGCTTCGCGCAGGCGCTGCAGGCCGCGCAGCACGCGCGGGTCCACCGGCTGCAGCTCGGGCAGGCCCTGGCGCCCCAGCAGCGCGGGCAGGTCGAAGCTGTGCAGGCGCTGTTCGGTGTGCCAGCGGCTCACGGCGCGGGGCACCGGCTCGCCGATCACCGGGCCCTGGCGCGCGAACACCGGCCGCAGGCGCCGCACCTCCGGCGCGTCGGGTTCCAGGTACATCAGCGCGACGCGCTCACCCTGCGGGTCGAAGACGTGCTCCACGCCAGCGTCGATCAAGGCGCTGTGGCAGGTCTCGCCGCGCCCGCCCGGCAACAGCAGGCGAAACCGCCCCGACAAGCCCAGCAGCAGCACCGGCGCGGCGTGGCGGTGCCAGCCGGTGGCGGGGATCTCGCCCAGGTAGAGCGCCTTGTCGGCGCACAAGGTGAGCGCGTTACCCGTCAACACAGCCCAAACCTCCAAGACGCGCGCGGCCCCGGCCGGTACCTTGGCGGCTCCATCCACCCACACGACAGGAGAACGAGGTGTCGATTCGTACCGCCCACCATTGGGCGCTGGGCCTGGCCCCGCAGGCCGGGTTGATCAACGCTGCAGGCAAGGGCCTGTCCCATCTGCTCAAGGCTCCACTGGTGAACATGAACCGCCGGCTGGCGGGCCTGGGCGAGCGCCAGGTGCGCGTGGCCGGGCACGCGCTGCATTATCTGGACGGCGGGCGTGGCGAGCCGGTGCTCTTGCTGCACGGCATCTTCGCGGAGAAGGACCACTGGGTCGATCTGGCGCGGCGGCTGACGCCGCACCACCGCGTGATCGTGCCCGACCTGCCCGGCTACGGCGAGAGCGAGCGGCACGATGACCAGCGTTATGGCTACGCCGAGCAGGTGGAGCGCCTGCGCGCCTTCATGGACGCGATCGGCCTGCAGCGCGCGCACGTGGCGGGCAGCTCCATGGGTGGCGCGCTGGGCGCCCTGCTGGCCGGCGAATACCCCGGGCGCGTGGCCTCGCTGGCCTTCATCGGCGCGCCGCATGGCCTGCGCTCGCCGCAAGCCAGCGAGGCCGACCGCCTGATCGACGCGGGGCAGACCCCGCTGATCGCGCACGACCCGGCGGAATTCGACGCCCTGCTCGCGCGCTTGTTCGCGCAGCGGCCCTGGCTGCCTTGGCCCATCCTGCGCGTGGCGCGCGAGGAAGCGATCCGGCAGGCGCCGTCGAACCACCGCCTCTGGCAGGAGCACCTGGCCGACCGCCACCTGCTGGAGGCGCGCCTTGCGCGGGTGCGCGCGCCGCTGCTGGCGCTGTGGGGCCGGCGCGACCGGGTGTTCCACGTGTCGGGCGCGCGCACGCTGCGCTGGCACCGTCCCGACGCGGACATCCAGGTGCTGGACCGCCTGGGACATTTGCCGATGATGGAGGACCCGCTGGCCGTGGCGCTGCGCTACCGCCCCTTCCTGCAACGCCACCGATGGATGACCCGATGCGCCTGACCCCCTTCACGCCAGCCCGCGCCCGAACCCCGGCGGCCTGGCGCTTGCTGGCGCTGGCCTTGTGCGCCGCCCTGGCCGCCTGCGAAACCGCGCCCCGCGCCGGCAGCCAGACGCAGGCCCAGGTGCTGGACGTGGTGAAGGACCGCCACGCCGTGCGCGATGGCCACCCCGAGCTGTACGCGGCGCTGCGCGCCGGCGTGACGCGGCGCGAGCTCGACGAGGGCCGGCTGGTCGAAGGCGAGTGCGGCGTGCCCGATGGAGCGCAGCCCTCGGGCATGCGCTGGCACACGATGACGGTGCTGCTGCCGCCCGGCGTGCGCCTGCCCAGCGGCAGCGTGGCGGACGTGCGCGAACTGCGCGCGGCCTGGCCGGCCCCCGACGGCAGCGTGCCCGCGCGCTTGCATGGCGTCTACGAGAGCACCGCCACAGTGTTGGGGGATGCCGGTGCCGCGGCCCTGGGGCCCCGCCCCGGCACGCGCTGCCAGGTGCCGGACGCGCCGTCCGGGCGCTGGCGCGTGGCCTTGCGCGGCCCGGTGCCGGCCTGGGCCTTCGACTTCGCCGAGGCCGGCCTGCGCCGGCTGGACGCGCTGCGCGACAGCGACCTCGCCGCTGGCCGCGTGCTGCGCCTGGGCTGCCAGCTCAAGGTGCTGGACGGTGGCGACTGGTACGCGCCGGTCTGGGTGGCCACCGCACCGGACACCCTGCGCCTGAAGCCTGGGGAGGTGGTGCGCCTGCGCGCGGGGGCCGAGGCCGGCTCCAAGGACACAGGCCCGCCGGCCGAGGTGCTGGAGCGGCACAGCGGCGTGGCCGCGCCCGGCGGCCACGCGCTGGTGCGCTGCGGCTAGCGGGCCGCGCCGGGCGCGAGGGCGCGCAGCCGCGCGTGCGCCGGGCCTTCACGGTCCACCGGCTGGTTCTGTTTGCCCTTGAGGTAATGCTCGGTGAACACGTCGAGCCAGGCCGACAGTGCCTCGGCCGCGCGCGGCTCGCCCGCCAGTGCCAGGCACAGGGCCGCCACCTCGGCGGTGCAGAAGTGGTCGGCGCGCGCGGCGCGGCGCAGGCGGTAGTTGGAGGTCTGCTCCGGGTGCAGGCTCAGCACCGGAAACGGGTCGAGGTAGCGGCTCTTGTTGAACATCTTGCGCGCCTCGGACCAGGTGCCGTCGAGCAGCACGAACAGCGGTCGGCGCGCGGGTGCGCCGGCCGTGGCGGGTTCGACCGGCGGCGGCGTGGCGATGAGCCGCGAGGGCTCCACGAACTCACCCGGGAACACCACACAAGGCTGCCATTGCGGGTCGTTGAGCAAGGCGATGAGCGCGGGATCGATGACGGTGCGCGACCAGCCGAAGGCCCAGGTGTCCGCCACCACGTCGGCAATGAGCCAGCCGGTGTTGCTGGGCTTGAGCGATTCGGTGTCGCCCATGAGCAGGCAGACGCCGGCGCGCGTGTCCGCGTGAGGCTGCAGATCGCAAACGCAGTAGGCCTGCAAGAGACGGCAACGTTCGCATCGGATGGCTGCGCCGCCGCGCGCCACGAAGGGCTTGACACTGGCGGCCATGCGCGCGGCGCGCAGGCGGGAAACGGCGTGGGACATGAGGCGGCGACTGTACCGCCGCCCGCGCCGCCTTCCGTCAGGGGATGAAGTTCAGGCCCTCAGGCAAGTCACCCTGGATCGGCACCTCGAACAATGGCCCGCCGCCGTCGGGGTCGATCACCGTCGCGCCGTGGCTGGCGAAGAACACCGCGATCTGCGTCTGCGCCGCCACCGCCAGCGGCGCAGACGCTGCGATACCGATGTTGGTGAGGAAGGTGTGCGGGTTCTTCGGGATGCCCGGATTGCCGGCGTAGGCCAGGTCGTTGCGGTAGTAGGTGACGCGGTCCTTGAGCCCGGCCGCGCGCACGATGGCGCTGCTGGTGGGGTTGGGCACGGTCACGTCGCCCTTGGCGAACTGCACGATGACGGGCTTGGCTGCGTGGCCCGGGGGCGGGTCGCGGCGGATCAGCTCGGCGTAGGACACGGGGTTGCCCGACTGCTGCACCCATTCGTTGCGGTCCAGCAGCTCGGCGATGGCCATGGCGCCCGGCACGGTGTTCACCAGCGGCGGCTGGTCGCGCAGGGGCAGGTTTTCGTCGAAGTTGAGCGGCACCGGCCGCTCGGGCGTGGGCGGCAGGTTCAGCAGCACCGGCTGGCGCGTGGCCAGGCTCAGGCCGGTGAGGATGCGAAACGCCGGGCTGAGGCGCGCGATTTCGGTGATGGAGCCGCCCGGCACATTGGGCACGCCGGCCTTGATGTTGCGTTCCACCCCCAGCAGCATGGTGCCGTAGATGCCGCCGAAGGACTGGCCCGCGTAGTAGATGCGTGCGGGGTCGAGGTCGCGCGATCCGTCGCCGTCCACGTCGACGCCCACCTCCACCTGGCGCACCAGTTGCATGAGGTCGATGACGGTCTGGCGCAGGCCGTCGCGGCTGCTGACGATGGTCTGCGGCGCGGCGGCGTTCACGCCCTCGGTGCTGTCGATGCTGCCGTTGCCGTCCTGGTCGATGCCGCGCCCGCCGGCGGGGATCTGCACTGGCGCCCCCGCCGTGGGCAGCACCGTGAGAAAGCCCTGCGCCCCACCGCCATGGCCCACCACGTTGATCGACACCGTGGCGATGCCGCGTGAGGCCAGCACCGAGGCCACGGTCCATGGCGCGCCGTACATGCTGTCGGTGAAGCCGTGGCCGAAGATGGCCACCGGCCAGCCGGCGGCCGGCCGCGGGCTGGCGGGCAGGAAGAACTGGGCCGTCAGCGCCTGGCTGCCCAGCGGGCGGGGCGTACCCGTGAGGGTGTCCGTCGGCGGGATCACCTTGGCGGCGTTCTGGTACTCGGGCGAGTCGAAGCGCGCGTAGGCCACGTGGCCCACGGCGCCGGGCACCACCTGCAGCGCGGGCGTGGGCAGGAAGCCCGCCGCGAAGGTGGGTGCCGTGCCGGTCTGGCGGCTGAACTGGATGCCCTGCAGCCCGGACACGGGGAACACCGCGCGCACGGCGCCGCCGTTGCCCACCATGAAGTCCATCGGCGCGGGTGTGCCCGCCTTGATGCGGCGCTGGATCTTGAGCAGGTCGCCCGTGGCCGACTGCGTGGTGAACAGCGAGGCCGCCACCACCGCGCGCGCGCCGCCGCGCGCCATGGGCAGCGCGTCGCGCAGCTCGCGCAGGTGGGCGTCGCGCCCGCCCAGGAAGTCGGCGTTCTTCAGCTTCTTGCCACCGGCGTCGCGCACGGCGTTGGTGACCACCAGCAGGTAGCGCGAGCGCTCCTGCAGCAGCTCGTCCGATTCGAAAGCCAGGGTCTTGCTCGCCGGGTCCCACACCACCTGGTTGATGCCCACCTTCTGGCCAAAGCCGCGCAGGGTGAGCACGTCGCCCAGGTTGACGAGATAGACGCTGTCGCTGTTCACCGACGCGGGGTCGATGTCGCCGGTGAAGGGCACGGTGATGCGCGGCTGCGTGGAGAAGCCGTCCAGCGTGTTGATGACGTCGATGTCGGCGCAGTCGCTGGGGTGGGTGGCGCAGTCGGGCTTGGGCAGGTTCACGCGGCGCAGCGTGGCGTTGCCGAAGTCGGGCACGGTGTAGCGGTTGCTCGGGAAGGGCGAGGCAGCGGCGTCGTAGCGCACGGTCACGCCATCGGCCTGCGCGAGCAGCGGCCACAGGGCAAAGGAAAAGGCCAGCGTGAACGCCAGCCGCGGGTGGCGCGGGCGAGTCGGGGTCATGGCTTGTCTCCTGGGAGGGCCGCTGAACGCGGCTCGAATGCCTGGCGGGGGTGCTGTTCCGAGCGGCGGTTATAGGCCTGCCGCGCCGTGCGCACCAGAGGGTCTGGCGTTTTCCCTGAGTCGGGCGTACCGTGGTTTGTCGCGTGGGCGACGCGCCGGGCACCGGAACCTCCGTCCAACGGGCGGGTCCATCCTTGTCATGGAGGTTTCATGTTCAAAAGCATCAAGGATCTGATCGAACAACTCACGGGCGAGCTGTCGTCGCCGGCCGACACCCCGCCCGACAACCACACCCTGCACCTGTCCACCGCCGTGCTGCTGGTGGAGGTGATGCGCGCCGCCCCCGAGGTGCACGAGGAGGAGTACGACGCCGTGCTGCGCGCCCTGCGCCGCAAGTTCGAACTCAGCGACGACGAGCTGCAGCGCCTGATCGAGCTGGCGCACGAGACCGCGCGCACCGCCTACGACTACCAGCGCTTCACGAGCCTGCTGAACGAACGATTCACTCACGCCCAGAAGGTGGCCATCGTCGAGGCCATGTGGGAGGTGGCGTACGCCGATTCGCACCTGGACGTGCACGAGAACGCCGTCATCCGCAAGGTGGCGGGGCTGTTGCACGTCACGCACGGCGAATACATCGCCGCCAAGCTGCACGCGCAGCATTCGGGGCCGCCATCGGGGCACGCCGAGCTGCCCTGAACGGGCCCGCGACACAAGCCCGGCAACGATCTTTGCGATGGCGCTGCGCCGCATTTACCGGCGCGATACATGGCCCGAGCACGATGAAGGCTCACCAACCCCCTCCCGAAAGGAGACAGCCATGAAAGCCCGTTCGTTGATCTCGATTGCCGTCGCCGCCACCACACTGGCCGTGAGCACGGCCTCCTTCGCTGGCGACGACCACCGCCGCGGACATCGCCACGACGGCCCCCGCGTCGAGCGCCACGTCGAGCGTCATGTCTACGACCGCGGCCCGCGGCATGTGCACCGCGACGTGCACCGCCACGTCCACCGCGACGTGCACGTCGTGAACCGCCACCACTACTACGACAACCGCGGCCCGCGCTGGCACCGCGGCCAGTACCTGCCGCGCGAATACCGCGGCGGGCGCTACGTGGTGGTGCAACACCACCCGCGCCTGTACCAGCCGCCGCGCGGCCACCACTGGGTGCAGGTCAATGGCGAATTCCTGCTGATCGCCGCCGCCACCGGCCTGATCGCCCACGCGATCCTCAACTGAGCGTCACCCGGGCGCCCTATCATCGCGGCATGCAACGCCGCCACGCCCTCTCCTCCATGGCCGCCCTCGCGGCCATGGGCTTTTTGTCCGCCTGCTCGCGCGAGCCCGACGCCGCGCCGCCGGCCCCGCCCATCGACCGCTCCCAAGCCCTGCAGGTGCTCGCCGCCGAAGGCAAGGGTTTCACCGTGGGCGCCATGATGGCCGCCCACACCGTCTACGTGCTGTTCGACCCTCAGTGCCCGCACTGCGCCGCGCTGTGGGAGTCGTCCCAGCCGCTGCTGCGCCAGGCGCGCTTCGTGTGGCTGCCGGTGGCCCTGCTCAATGCCAAGAGCCTGCCGCAGGGCGCCGCCATCCTGGGCGCGGCCAACCCGGCCGAGGCCATGTCGGCCCACGAGAAAAGCCTGCTGGCCAACCAGGGTGGCCTCTCCGCCTCGGCCAGCGTGCCCGCCGAGGTCGAGGCCGCCATCAAGCACAACACGGCGCTGCTCAATCGCCTGGGCGCGGAGTCCGTGCCCTTTGTCGTGGCGCGCGATCCCCAGGGTGGCGGCGCGCGCACCGTGGCCGGGGCCATGCCCACGGCGCAACTCGCCGGCTTCATCGGGCTGAGCGGCCAATAAGCGCGAACGGGCGCTGTCGTCGACAAGACGTCATGAATTAGTACAACGGAGGCATCTGAAAAGTAGGTCAATAGGATGACACTTGGTGATGCTCGTCACCGCGTTTGCGCGCGGGGCGTTTCGCCAACCATCCTTCGACCGCTCCATGCCCCGCCCCCCGCTCGCCCGATGGGCAATGGCCGCCCTCGCGGCGCCGCTGGCCATCACACACGGCCTCGCCCAGACCCTTCCCACCCCTGCCGGCCTGTCGCAAGCCGCCCCCCGGGCCCCGGCCGATGGCAGCCCGACCATCCCCGACCGGCGCCCCGGTCAAGTCCATCAGGCCCCTCCGAACCTCCAGGCCGGGGATCTGAGCCTCAACGAATCGGGCGCCCAATACCGCAGCGAATCGAGAGACGCCCGGATCGGCGCCCGGTTCGGGCGCGACTGGGGCGGTGGCGGCGGCTCGCGCATCGACATCGACTACGCGCGCCTGCTCGGTGACACCTGGGCCGTTGGCGCCAACGTTTCAGCGGGCACCGAGCACCAGGAGCTCATGCTCAATGGCCTGTACTCGCCCACGAAGGACTTGCACCTCGGCCTGTCGCTGGGCTGGCTGCGCGACACCGACACCTACCGCTTCTATTCGGGCCCCGACGACGTGGCCGTCGACCAGACCGCCGCCCTGCTGCGGGTGATCAAGCGTTTCGATCAAGGCTCGTGGCTCACGCAGCTCAACGCCAGCGCCTACGCGACGCGCGCGCACAAGCCCGATGTGCCGGATGCCGTGATGGTCGAGGAAACGCCCACCCTCATCCGCTTCCTCGTCGATCCGCGCGAAATCGCCCCGGGCCGCCTGCAGGGCTTCAACCTGGGCGTGGGCCTTGCACCCTGGGCCAACGCCGAGTTCAAGCTCACGCTGGGCCGCGAAACCCTGCACTACCGCTTCCAGGACGGCTCCAGCGAAAAGAACACCCGCACCACCACGGGCCTGGGCTACACCCACGCGCTGCCGGGCTGCTGGCAGCTCGAAGGCCAGGCCAACACGGGCGTGGCGGGCGACCGGCTTTCGTTCGGCGTGCGCCACGGCAAGTGGCACCTGGCGCTGGCGCGCGACGGCGGCGCCCAGGGCATGAAGCCACGCACCAGCCTGATGATGGGCCTTGAAGCCCCGCTGGATGGCCGCGCCTCGCGCTGCTCCACCCTGAGCCAGCGCCAGACCTCGGGCGTGCGTCGCCTCGACGAGGTGTTCCAGCGCCCGCGCGAGCTGCCCACGCGCGTGCTCGCCAAGGTCGACCTGACGGCCGTGCCGGTGCTGCTGGCCAGCCTGGACAAGTCCGGCCTGGGCGGTTCCACCGTGAGCGCCACGCCCGACGCGCTGATCATCAAACTGCCCGTGCCCGCTGTGGCCGTGGCTCAGGTGAGCTTGAATGGCGCGCCGTCGACCAACCTGGGCAGCGACGGCAAGCCGCTGGTCTGGGTGCAGGACGGTTCGCTCTACCTCGGCATCCGCCGCTTCCCCAACCCGGGCGCCGGTGCCACCACGCCCGTGTCCGTCGTGGTCGTGATGTCCGACGCCAGCCTGATCCTCGTGGACTTCAACGCGGTGGGGTACTGACATGCGCGCCCGCGGCTTTCCTTCTTTCCCCTCGATGACGCCATTCTTCCTTCCCTTGCTCAAGCGGCCCTGGCAATGGCTGCTGCTGCTCCTGGCCGGCACGCCCCTCGTCTGGGCCACCGGCGGCGTGAGCATCAGCAACCTGGTCATCACCACGGTCAAGCAGTTGTCCTTCGCACAGGCCAGGGCCGAGGTGAACGTCAACCAGCAGTTCACGCAGACCGCCACCGTGCGCCTGAGCCCGGGCGCCGTCACCTACGGCAGCAGCGACACGGCGGTGGCCATGGTCAACGCCCAGACGGGCCAGGTCACCGGCGTGCTCGCGGGTGAGGCCACCATCACCGCCAGCCAGGCCGCCTCGCCGCCGTACCCGGCCGCCAGCGCGACCTACACCATCAAGGTGAAGGGCCTGCCGGTCACGTTCCAGCCCTGGCAACTGGCCAGCGTGATGTACGGCGTACCGGCCTTCCAGATCGCGGCGCCCGTATCCAATGTCCAGAACGCCAGCATCGTCTACCGCCTCAAGGACACGGCCACCACGGTGGCCAGTGTCACGGAAACCGGTCTGATCACGGTGAAGGCCGTGGGCAAGACGATCATCGTGGCCACGCAGAAACCTCTGGGCGCCTACGAGGGTGGCAGCGTGGAGGCCGAACTCGAAGTGATGGCGGTGCCTGGCCTGAACGACCGGGAGATGCCCTACACCACCACCCCCATCGACCTGCTACCCCAACTCGGCGGGCAGAACGTCACCTACACCAGCAGCGCCGCCAGCGTGGCCACGGTCATCGGCAGCAGCGGCCAGCCGCAGGTCTCGCTCACGGGCCTGGGCCAGACGGTGCTGGAGGCCAGGAACAGCGCCGGCATCGTGGTGGCCAAGGCCACGTGGCGGGTGGTCGCGGGCCAACCCACGCTGACCGTGGATCCTGTGCCATCGCTCCCCTCCACCACCTTCGAGACCACGCTGCGCGCGCGCTCGAACAGCGCTGGCGCGATCGCCTTCAGCATCCCCGACCCGGCCCAGAACAACGAGATTGCCGAGATCGATGCAACGACAGGCCAACTGTGGGTCAAGGGCCCGGGCACGGTGCATGTGAAGGTGGCGCAAGCCGCGAATGGGCCCTGGGCCGCGCGCGAGATCATCGTCCCCGTCACCATCGAGGATGGCCTGCCGGGCGTCGTCATCACCCGCTCCCCCACGGGCGCGCTCAAGCAGGGCGATACCTTCAGCATCGGCTACCGCACCAACTTCCTCGGGGGCAGGGTCTCGGGGTGGGTCCATTGGCCCGGTGAACGCTGGTCGGCAGACGTCACCCATTTCCCCATGACTTCGCACGCACCGCCTGCAGGACTCGGCCAGGAAGGTACCTTCACCTTCCAGGTTGCACCCAAGACGGGCAACGGCCAGTACAACTTCATCATGGGCGTCGTGGAGTCGCCCTTCTTTGCTCAAACGATCTCGCCCTTGAGCAACATCGAGTCGCTGATCCGGCCGATCGAGGTCAATGGGCCGCCCCTGCCCGGCCTGTTCAATCTGGGCCCACCGCTGACCATGGTCTATGGCGACAAGCCGGTGATGCCGAAGTCCTACGACCAGAGCGGCGCCGAGGTCACCGACAACAACCGATGCACCCGCTTCTACGTGAAGGGCAACGGTGGTGTCCTGGGCGGCACGGGCCCGGGCTCGGACTTCGACAAGGACAGCTGGCAGACTTTGGGTGTCGGCCAGACCGAGATCGCTTGCGCCTACGCCATCAATACGAGCGTGGTCGACGACTACGACAGCGTGTTGGTCACCGTGATCGGCGCCGACCCTCGGCTGCAAGCCTTTCCCGCGATCACCATCGGCATGGATTCGAACCCGTACCCCTTGGCGCCCCCCGCCTCGCTCAACGGCACGGGCGCCTGGAGCTATGCCGTCGTGGACGCGAATGGGCAGATCAGCCCCGTGGCCCGGGTGGACAACAGCGGCGCGAGCCCGATGCTCGTGCCCTTGGCACCCAGCACCGGCCCGGTCTTCATCCGCGCCACCCAGGCCGCCGGCAGCAACTTCCGCGAAGCCAGCATCCAGGCCAGCCTGACGGTGAACCCGGCCCAGGTCAGGACATTCGAAACCATCTACGCCACCTACGGCGACCCGGACTTCGACATTCCGCGTCCGCTGGGCGTTGGCAGCAGCACGCCCATCCAATACCGGTTCCCTGTCCCCAACCAGGACGTGGCCGAGTTTCCCAACGGCCAGAACGGCAGGCTTCACATCCTGAACGCGGGGACGACCACCATCGAGGCCGACGTGGGTGGCACCACCTATACGGGCCAGATCATCGTGGCCAAGGCCACTCCCCGGCTCATGTTCTACGTCCCCCGTAAGGTCTTCGGCATATCGGCCTGCGGCGAGGATTGGACCTGGCCCATCGCCAACCAGGGGACCGGCAACGACGTGGAAGGCACCTTGATCACCAACAGCGATGGCGCTCTGTACTACCCCATGGGTGCCGTGCCTCACGGAGGCGGCTTCACGGGCCCGAACCCCGACGGGCGCTACTGGTTCCGCAGGATGGGCTCAGCCGTGTACGTCGAATCGAACGCCCCCTGGTTGCCGGCCTGGGTGGAGCAATCCGAATCGCGCAACTTCAAGGAGGCTCGCAGCGAGACGGTGTACTACGGCCTCTGGGCGGACGAGGACGTCGCTTGGCAGGAATCGATACAGGAGTGGAGAACCTCCTGCAACCAGTGAACATCGCGCCGCTCAGCGCCGGCGCGGCCCGCGTGTCGGCCGATCCCGCTCCCTCTCCTGTCGCCGCAGCGCATCCGCCGCCCTGCCCGCGCGCAACCACTCCAGGTACTGCTGCGGCGTCTCCAGCGTGATGCGCCCCATCAGGGTCGCGCGGAAGTCGCCAATCACCAGCTCTGCGGCCTTCTGCGCGTCCACGCGCCCACCGCTCACCAGCGCGCCGCGCTGACGGCCGATGGCCTCCAGCAGTTCCTCGGCGGGCACCTGCGCCAAGGCCTGGGGCGTGAAGCCGAAGCCGTAGCGCGCGATCAGCGGGCCGGGGTAGGCCAGCTTCAGGTTGTCCAGCAGCTCCAGCGCAACTTCCTGGTCGTCGTAGGCGTTGCGCCCCACGGCCCCGCTGGCCGCGAGGTGGAAACCACTTTGCGGCACGATGATGCGCGGCCACAGCATGCCGGGTGTGTCGTAGAGGTAGAAGTCGTCCGCCAGCACCAGGCGCTGCTCGGTGCGCGTCACACCCGCTTCGTCACCCGTCTTGGCGGAGCGTTTGCCCACCAGGGTGTTGATGAGCGTGCTCTTGCCCACGTTGGGGATGCCGCAGATCAGCACGCGCAAGGGCTTGACCATGCCACCGCGGTTCGGTGCCAGTTCGCGGCAGGCCGCGATCAGCGCGCGCGCTGGTGCCGTGACACTGGCGTCGAGCGCAATGGCGCGGGTGCCGGGCTGGGCGTTGTAGTGCGCCAGCCAGAGCGCGGTGCGCTCGGGGTCGGCCAGGTCCTGCTTGTTGAGCACCTTGAGCGTCGGCCGCTTCTGCGTGAGTTCGCGCAGCAAGGGGTTGGCGCTGGAGCCGGGCAGGCGCGCGTCCAGCATCTCGATCACCACGTCGATGGACTTCACGCGCTCGCCGATGGCCTGGCGCGTGAGGTGCATGTGACCGGGAAACCACTGGACGCTCATGGGAGACGGAGGGGGCAAAAGGGCGGAAGGACGCGCATTGTGCCTTGGTACAAGCCCGCCCCCCGATCAGGGCCCGTCTGCCTAGAATGCCCCGTCCTTCCCCCGTCCCAGCGAAAGGCAAGCATGGCCATCACCGTCAAGATCGACCTCGGCTACGAATTCGCCGTCAAGGCCAAGGCGGCCGAGGTGTTCAAGCTGCTGTCCGACGTGCCCGCGTCGGTGGCGCACTTTCCCAAGGTCGAGAAGCTCACCGACCTGGGCGGCGGCAGCTACCAGTGGGAGATGGAGAAGGTCGGCACGGCCCAGGTCAACATCCAGACCGTGTACGCGAGCAAGTACACCAGCAAGTGGGACGAGGCCAAGGGCACCGGCACGGTGAAGTGGACGCCCGTCAAGGGCGTGGGCAACGCGCAGGTGGGCGGCCATTGGAAGATTGCCGATCAGAAGAAATCCACCGCGATCGAACTCGCGATCGAGGGCACGGTGGACGTGCCGCTGCCCAGCCTGATGAAGATGGTGGTGGCGCCCGTGGTCGAAGCCGAGTTCGAGAAGCTGGTCGACAAATACATTGCCAACCTGGTGAAGAAGTTCGGCGGCGAGGCCTGAAGGCGCTTCAAGCTTTCTTCATGGCGGGGCCGGAACGGGGCCTTGGGGTGGCGCACTCAAGACAGGTTTGGCGCTTGCCAGACGGTTCCCCCAACCACTCCACCGCCATCCCATGCGCCTGCGCTCATTGTCCTGCCCGCCGTCTCTTCGGGGCACCCATGCTCCGCCTGCCCTGCCGCCTCAGCCTCGCGCACCTTCGACCTGCTCAAGCTCGCCGAGCGCCTCCACGGAAGCGGAAGAATCCTACGACAGCGGGTCGGCGTCCACCGACGATGACCCCACCTACGCTGACCTCATCTCTCCCGATCTCCACGCCACCGTCGCGTCGGTGCTGGAGCGCCGCTTCGAACAGGCCATGCCGCTCATGAGCCCCAGTGCCGGGCAGCTCTGGTTCCTGATCTGACCGCTGGCGGGGGCCTCAGGCCGCCAGCGGCTGGCCCTTTCCCGCCGCCGCCACGCGCGGACGCCCCAGGCGCTCGGCCGACACATATTCCTGCCGATACACCTCGAAGGGCATGGAGTCGGCCGCCTCGATGGCGCGCTGGTCGTCCAGGGAACGTTTCGCCAGCGCCTCGAAGCGTGCCTGCTGGGCATCGCTCCAGGGCAGACCCAGCAAGTGCCGGTGCGTGAGCACCGACTGCCCGCGCGCGAAGGCGATGAAGGAATCGTCGTGGTGCGCCGACATGGCGCGCAGCACGCGCGCCGAGGGCAGCAGGTCGGGCTGGCGCAGCGTGCTGCGCGCGTGCGCCACGGCCAGCGCGTGCGCGTCGGTGCCTTCCAGCTCGTCCAATGCGTCGGCAATGGGCTGCAGCTGTTCGATGATCTCCAGGCCCCAGTCGGCCAGCTTCACGGGTGAGCCGCGGCGCAGCAGCTCCAGGCCGGGCTCGCGGCCGCGCGCGGCCGTCAGGTGCTGGTTCTGTGCGAGCTCGCGGATCTCGCTCGGCGTGTCGGACGGGCTGTCCGCCAGCAGGCAGTGCAGCAGGAAGACGTCAAGGAAGCGCAGCGTCATCGCGTCGATGCCGATGGGCTCGAAGGGGTTGAGGTCGAGCAGGCGGACCTCGATGTATTCGACGCCACGCTCGCGCAGCGCGTGCAGCGGACGCTCGCCCGGGAAGATGACGCGCTTGGGGCGAATGGTGCCGTAGAACTCGTTCTCGATCTGCAGCAGCGTGGTGGCGAGCTGGTTGTAGTCGCCGCCCGGGTTGCGGATGCCCACGGTTTCGTAGGCGGGCCAGGGCCGCGTGAGCGCGTCGTGCAGCGACGCCGCGTAACCCTCGAGGCCGTTGTAGCTCACGGCCAGCGTGGCCTGCGCCTCGCTCTGGTAGCCCAGGCGGCCCATGCGCAGCGAGGTGCCGTGCGGCATGTACAGCGTGCCGCTCGCGCCGAGCTTCTGCAACTCGTGGTTGCGGCCTTCGACGAAGCTGGAACACACGGCCGGCGAGGCGCCGAACAGTGTGAGCAGCAGGAAGGCGTGGCGGCGGAAGTTGCGGATCAGCGCGAAGTAGCCCTCGTTGTCCACGCCGGGCAGGGACCAGTTGTAGTGGATGCCCGAGATGGTCTGCATGCGCCGGCCATAGCGGTGGCCCAGGCCCATTCGGTAGACGCTCTTGGCGCGGCCCACGTTGGACGAACCATAGCGGCCGAGGGGAATGGTCTCGTCGGTGGGCAGGCCGCAGGGCATGCTCGACACCCAGAGCATTTCGTCGCCCTGCGCCTTGAGCGAGCGCAGCACGAACTGGTGCACCTCGCCCAGCTCGGCCAGGCAGCTCTCGACGCTGGCGTGCACGCCGGTGATGAGTTCGAGCTGCGACTCGCTGTAGTCGGTGGTGATGTGGGGGTGCGTCAGCGCGCTGCCCAGCGCGGCCGGGTGCGGGGTGAGCGCCAGCTTGCCATCGGGCTGCGACCGCAGGCTCTCTTTCTCGAGGCCACGGCGCATGCCGCGAAGGCGCTCGGGGCCCAAGGCGGCCAGCCGTTGTTGCAGTGCAGACATAAGGACACTCTTGCGAAGCGGGGGCCGGAAGTTAACACGGCTGCGCGGATTCTGCAGACGCCTCGTCGGGGCATCCCCAGGCGGCCTGGGCCCGGGCGATCCAGGCCTCGATCGCCACGGGATCGTGGTGTAGGCGCAGCTCGTCGAAGGCGGTCTGCGCCTCGGGGTAGCGGTGGCGCAGGTAGTTGAGCCATTGCTTGAGCCGCCCCGCGCGGTGGCGCCGCTCCACGCGCGCGCTCACCCGGGCCCAGAACAGCGGCAGCAGCGGCACCACGCGCGACCACGCCACCTCGCCCTCGCCGCGAATCGACAGTGCCAGGCCCGGGTCGGTGATCTGGCCGCGGCCGATCATGAGGTGCTCGCAACCCGTGACGGCCTGGCAGCGGCGCGCATCGTCCGCATTCCAGATCTCGCCGTTGGCGATGAGCACCGGCCGCTGCGTGGGCAGGGCCTGCGCCACCCGCGCGATGCGCTCCCAGTGAGCGGGCGGCTTGTAGCCCTGGGCCTTGGTGCGCGCGTGGATCACGAGCTCGCTCGCGCCCGCCTCGGTGATGGCCAGCGCGTTGTCCTCGGCACGCGCGTCGTCCATGTAGCCCAGGCGCATCTTGGCCGACACCGGCAGGTGCGCGGGCACCGCGCGCCGCACCGCCGCCACGATGCGGCCCACGAGCTCGGGCTCGTCGAGCAGGATCGCGCCGCCCCGGCTGTTGTTCACCGTCTTGGCGGGGCAGCCGAAGTTCAGGTCGATGCCCGGGGGCTGCAGCGCGGCCAGGCGCGCCGCGTTCTCTGCCAGCAGCGTGGGGTCGGAGCCCAGCAGCTGCGGGCGCACCGGCACGCCGGCCACCGTGCGCCCGCCGTTCAGCAGTTCGGGCACCACGCGGATGAAGGCGCGCTCCGGGAGCAGGGTGTTGGTGATGCGGATGAATTCGCTCGTGCAGCGGTCCACGCCGCCCAGGCGCGTGAGCACGTCGCGCAGCGTGGCGTCGAGCAGGCCTTCCATGGGAGCGAGCAGCAGCATGGGCCGTATTGTCCCGTGGCGGCGGGCCCGCGCCCGGCGGCGGGGACAATCCCGCCCATGAACACCGCCGTGGATGAGCTGCACCTGGTGCACGAGGACGACGCCCTGATCGTGCTCGACAAACCCTCGGGCCTGCTGGCCGTGCCCGGGCGCGGGCCGGACAAGCAGGACTGCCTGAGCGCGCGCGCCCAGGCGCGCTGGCCCGAGGCGCTCATCGTGCACCGGCTCGACATGGCGACCTCGGGCCTGGTGATCATGGCGCGCGGCCTGGCCATGCAGCGCGCCCTGTCCCTGGCCTTCGAGAAGCGCCGCGTGCACAAGCGCTACACCGCCGTGGTGGCCGGCCGGCTGGCCAACCCCGACGCCGGCAACGGCTGGCAGACCATCGACCTGCCGCTCATGATCGACTGGATGAACCGGCCGCGCAGCATCGTGCACCACGGCATGGGCAAACCCAGCCTGACCCGCTGGCGCCTGGCGGCCGATGACCAAGGCGCGCACAAGGACATCGGCACGCGCTTAGAACTCGAACCCGTGACCGGGCGCACCCACCAGTTGCGCGTGCACCTGCAGGCCATCGGCCACCCCATCGTGGGCGATCCGCTTTACGCCAGCGAGGCGCAGCGCGCGCTGGCACCGCGCCTGCTGCTGCACGCGGGCTGGCTCGCCTTGCCGCACCCCGTCAGCGGCGACACACTCGAACTGCACAGCCCCTGCCCTTTCTGAACCCGAACGACCGACCCGAAGAGACACAACGCATGACCACCCCCCACCTCACCATCCTCACCGGCGCCTCGCGCGGCATGGGCCAGGCCATGGCCCGGCAACTGCTCTCGCCCAACCACGTGCTGCTGTGCCTGTCGCGCCAGATCAGCGACGAACTGCAGGCCGAGGCCGAGCGCCTGGGCGCACCGCTCACGCAGTGGTCGCAGGACCTGGCCGACACCGGCGGCGCGCGCGATCGCCTGTCGAACTGGCTCACCGGCCTGAACCCGAAGGAGATCGCCAGCGCCACGCTGATCAACAACGCGGGCGTGCTGCCCGCCATCGTGCCGCTGCCCGACTGCCCACCCGAGCAGCTCACGAACGCCCTGCGCGTGGGGCTGGAGGCGCCCATGCACCTCACCGCCGCGTTTCTGGGCGCCACGCGCGCCTGGGTGCAAGCGGGCTGGAAAGGCCCGCGCCGCGTGCTCAACATCTCCTCCGGCCTGGGCCGCAACGCCATGGCCTCGCAGGCGCCGTACTGCGCGGCCAAGGCCGGCCTGGACCACTTCACGCGCTGCTGCGCGCTGGAAGAACTGCACCAGCCGCACGGCGCCAGGCTCGTGTCGCTGGCCCCGGGCGTGATCGACACCGACATGCAGATCCACCTGCGCGGCAGCGAAGCCCAGGCCTTCCCCGACCGCCAGCGCTTCGTCGACCTGCGCGAGAAAGGCCTGCTGAGCAGTCCCGAAGACGCCGCCACGCGCGTGCTCGCCTGGCTCGACCGATCGGACTTCGGCCAGAACCCCGTGGCCGACGTGCGCGACGCCTGAGCCTTCACCCGCGAGGTCGCCATGCTGCAACGCCGCCGCTTCCTCGCCGTCTGCGTCCTCGCTGCGGGTGGCGCTCGCGCCCAGTCCAGCGACTTCTGGGCCCGCCTGCGCGAAGGGGGCAACGTGGTGCTCATGCGCCACGCCCGCACCGAGCCCGGTGTGGGCGATCCGCCCGGCTTTCGCCTGGGCGAATGCGCCACGCAACGCAACCTGAGCGCCGAAGGCCGTGAACAGGCCCGCCGCGTCGGCGAGGCCTTCCAACGCGAGGCCATCCGCCTCGACGAGGTGCGCAACAGCGCCTGGTGCCGTTGCGTGGACACCGCGCAGCTGGCCTTTGGCCGGCAGGGGGTGTGGACGCCCATCAATTCGTTCTTCGGCAGCGCGCCAGCGCGCGAGGCGCAGACGCGCGAGGTGCTGGCCGCCGCGCGCGCGCTGCGCGCGCCCACGAACTGGATGCTCGTCACGCACCAGGTGAACATCACCGCACTCACCGGCGAGTACCTGGCCATGGGCGAGGTCTTCGTGACGCGGCCCCAGGGCGAGCGCCTGCGCGTGCTGGCGCGCCAGACCTTCTGACACGGGCCCGCGCTACCATGCCCCGTTCCCCCTTCCCCCTCAGATCACTGGAGTTCACATGAGTCGAGACGTCTACGTCGTCAGCGCGGTGCGCACCGCCATCGGTACCTTCGGCGGCAGCCTGAAAGACACGCCCCCCACCGCGCTGGGCGCGCTGGTCGTGCGCGAATCGCTCGCCCGCGCGCACGTCGACGGCGCCGACGTGGGCCATGTGGTGTTCGGCCACGTCGTCAACACCGAGCCGCGCGACATGTACCTCTCGCGTGTGGCCGCGCTCGACGGCGGCTGCGCGCAGGGCACGCCGGCCTTCAACGTGAACCGCCTCTGCGGCTCGGGGCTGCAGGCCATCGTCTCGGCGGCGCAGGGCATCCTGCTCGGCGACACCGAGATCGCCATCGGCGCGGGCGCCGAGAACATGAGCCGCGCGCCCTACGCCAGCCTGAACACCCGCTTCGGCGCGCGCATGGGCGACGTCACCTTGATCGACATGATGGTCGGTGCCCTGCACGACCCCTTCCACACCATCCACATGGGCGTGACGGCCGAGAACATCGCCGCCAAGTGGGGCATCAGCCGCGAGGAGCAGGACCGGCTCGCCGCCGAAAGCCACCGCCGCGCGCAGCACGCCGTGGAAGCCGGGTACTTCAAGGAGCAGATCGTTCCCGTGATGCTCAAGAGCCGCAAGGGCGAGGTGGCCTTCGACACCGACGAGCACTTCCGCCCCAACGCCACCGTGGAGGACATGGCCAAGCTCAAGCCTGTGTTCGTGAAGGAGAACGGCACCGTCACCGCGGGCAACGCCTCCGGCATCAACGACGCCGCGGCGGCCGTGGTGCTGATGAGTGGCGAAGAGGTCAAGGCGCGCGGCATCAACCCCATCGCGCGGCTGGTGGGCTATGCCCACGCGGGCGTGGACCCCAAGTACATGGGCATCGGCCCCGTGCCGGCCACGCAGGCCGTGCTCAAGAAGACCGGGCTGAGCCTGAACGACATCGACGTCATCGAGGCCAACGAGGCCTTCGCCGCCCAGGCCTGCGCCGTCATCCGAGACCTCGGGCTCGACCCCGCCAAGGTCAACCCCAATGGCTCGGGCATCTCGCTGGGCCACCCCATCGGCGCCACCGGTGCGCTGATCACGGTGAAGGCCATCCACGAGCTCGACCGCTGCCAGGGCCGCTTCGCGCTGGTCACCATGTGCATCGGCGGTGGCCAGGGCATCGCGGCCATCTTCGAACGTTCCTGATCCCGCACCGGAGGCCCGCATGCACGGACTGCCGACCGCCGAGCCGGCGGACCTGGGGTTGAGCCCCGAGCGCACGCAGCGCATCGTGCGGGCGCTGCAAGCCGACGTGGACCGCGGCCGCCTGCCCGGCGCCGCGGTGCTCATCGCCCGGCACGGCCGCGTGGTGCAGGATGCGGCCATCGGCCGCCTCGACCCCGCGCGCGACGCGCCCATGGGCACGGATGCGATCTTTCGCATCTACTCCATGACCAAGCCCATCGTCTCGGTGGCGGCCATGATGCTCGTCGAGCAGGGCCGCTTGCAGTTGAGCGACCCGGTAGGCCGCTACATCCCCGGCTTCCTGCACCAGCGCGTCGCCGTGCCGGGCGCACACGGCGTGAAGCTGGTGGCCGCCGAGCGGCCCGCCACCGTGCAGGACCTGCTGCGCCACACCGCCGGCCTGACGTATGAGTTCACCGGCAACGGCCACGTGAACGAGCTCTACGCGCAAGCCGGCCTGGGCAGTCGCGACCAGACCAACGCCGAGCTCTGCGAGCGCCTGGCCGCGCTGCCGCTGGCGCACCAGCCCGGCACCGCCTGGGCCTACAGCCGTGCCACCGACGTGCTGGGCCGGGTGATCGAAGTCATCACCGGCCAGACCCTGGCCGAGCACCTGCGTGGGGCTGTCCTGCAACCGCTGGGCATGCATGAGACGGGCTTTCACGTGCCGCCCGCGCAGCACCACCGCATCGCCGAAGCCTTCACCCACGATCCCGACGGCGGCGTGCAGATGCCGATGCACGACCCGCGCGAGGTGCCGAAGCTGGAGATGGGTGGCGGCGGGCTCATGTCCACCGCGCACGACTACGCGCGCTTTCTGCAGTGCCTGCTCAACGGCGGCGAACTGGACGGCCAGCGCCTGCTCTCACCGCACACCCTGGCCTTCATGACGGCCGACCACCTGGGCGCCAGCGTGCCCCATGCCGACAACCCGCTGCTGCCGCCGGGCCACGGCTTCGGCCTGGGCTTCGCGGTGCGCACCGCGCTGGGCGAGGCCAGCGTGCCGGGCTCCCTGGGCACCTACCACTGGAGCGGCATCGGCGGCACGCACTTCTTCGTCGACCCCACGCTGGGCCTGTTCGCCATCTTCATGGCGCAGGCGCCGAACCAGCGGATCCACTACCGGGGGGTGATGCGGGGACTGGTGTACGGCGCGTTGGTCGATTGACCACCCGGACAGCGCATGTGAATCTCGCGCCGATGCGAGGCTTGAACTGGAACGACCTGGACAGTGGCGACGGCTATGTGCGCGAAGCGGCGCTGCGTGACTTGTCGGGCCCGGCACCGAACGGCTTCGCCATGGCCCTGGCGCTGCGCCGTCTCAACGACTGGGTGCCGCAGGTTCGCTCGGCCGCCCGCGAAACATTACCGGCCCTGGCCGAGGCATCGGACCCCGAACAAGTCGTCGATGCGCTGTGCGGCGCGCCCTGGCCCATCGAACCCTGATCACGGGTCAGGCCGCCTGGGTCGATGGGTATCGGTGGCAATGGACCGACCTGCGGCACGG
This sequence comes from Hydrogenophaga sp., assembly GCF_035481345.1. Taxonomy (GTDB): domain Bacteria; phylum Pseudomonadota; class Gammaproteobacteria; order Burkholderiales; family Burkholderiaceae_C; genus Hydrogenophaga. Next base: position 38,412 of record NZ_DATIGV010000188.1, read on the forward strand.
CCGGGGCCGCTCACAGGGTGTTCTGGGCCAACGGGCCCTGGAACACCGCCCAGCGCTGTCGCAGGCGCTGGACAACGCCGCGGCCGATCGCTCGCCCATCGTGCGGCGCGAGGCGGCCAAGGGGCTCGTCGACGCCATGGACGCCCTGGGCAGCGCGGCCCTGCCATTGGCCCGCCGATTGGCCACTGACCCATCGGCCCGCATCGCCGAACGGGGAACATTCGTCCTGCGGCGTTTGCAGGGTTCGCCCGCCTGAGCGGCCCTACCCCCGTCCCGGCAGCGCCTTCAGGTACAGGTGCAGCGCCCGCAGGTCCGTCTCGCTCATCTCCCGCAGCGACTCGAAGGGCATCACCTGAACCGCCGTCCCGTCCGGCCGCTTGCCGCTGCGGAACATGGCGATCAGCGCGTCGGCGTCGGCGTAGCGCCCCATCACGCTGCCCTCGCCCGGCGCCAGCCGCGAGGCCGCTGGCCAGTCGGGCGGGCCGCCGGGGATCTTGCCGCCCACCAGGCCCTCGCGGTGGCAGCCAATGCACATGTTCGCCACGTACTGGCCATGCGCCAGCGTCACGCCCTCGGGCACCGGTTGCTGCGGCGGCAGCGTGTGGTCGATGCGCGAAGCCGCATCAGGTACCACACCAAAGCCATAGAGCGCGCGCACCGGCAGCGGCAGTTTCACCACCGCGCCCGAGCCTGTCTGCGGCGGCAGTGAGCGGATGTGGGCCACGAGCGCAGCCAGGTCGTCGTCCGTGAAGCGGTTGTAGTCCTCGCTCGGCATCACCATCAGCGCGCGGCCCTTGGGGTCCACGCCATGGCGGATGGCGCGCACCCAGTCCACCGGCTGGTAGGCGCCCACCACGCCGCCGGGGCCGGTGGTGATGTTGGGGCCGGCGATGGTGAGTGCCCCGTCGTCCACAAAGGTGCGGCCGGCGCCGTTGGCACCGTGGCAGTCCACGCAGCCGCGGGACGCGTAGAGGTAGCGCCCGCGCTCCAGCGAGGCTGCGTCGCTCTTGAAGGGCACGGCCTGCACGGCCACGTCCACGCGGCGTTGCTGTTTGCGTTCGGCCAGAAAGATGCCAGTGGCCAGGGCGGCGGCGGCCAGAAGCACCACGCTGCCCAGTCCAATGCCGAGCACGCGCAGCCAGCGCGTGCCGTTCTTGTTCGTCGTCATGTACCCCTCCTCGTTGAGTGGAGCGATTGCACGACAGCGGGCCCAGGCGCGTCAACGCTCCGATGGAGGAAAAGCGCGTCGGTGTCGCTGGGTTAAGGGATTTTTCAGATGCGGTGACCCATGCGCGCCGCGCCGGCCAGCGGTGTCGGGCCTGGCGGGGTGGCATACACACGGTATGTGCAGAAGCGCGGGCGCACGCTATGGTCCGGGCCTTAGCTGTCACGTTGCTGCGCCCACACCATGTCCCTCGCCCACCTGCTCGCCCGCCAAGCCCGCACTTCGCCCGACACCCCCGCCGTCTTCCATGGCACCGAGCCCTGGGCCACGCACGCGCAATGGGCGCAACGCAGCGCGGCACTGGCCCAGCGCCTGCGCGCACAAGGGCTGCAGCCCGGTGACCGGGTGGTGCTGTTCCTGCGCAACCACCCGCGCTACCTGGAGCTGCTGTGGGGCGCGTGGTGGGCCGGGCTGGCGGTGGTGCCGGTCAACGCCAAGCTGCACCCGGCCGAGGTGGAGTGGATCATCGGCAACGCGCAGGCGCGCTGGGCCTTCGTGACGCGCGACATGGCGCCACAGGCCCTGGCCGGGCTGGACCGGCAGATCGACATCGAATCACCCGAGGCCGACGCGCTGCTGGCGCCGCTGCCACGGGGCGCCCTGTCCGATCCGCACGACAACGCGCCGGACGACATGGCCTGGCTGTTCTACACCAGCGGCACCACCGGCCGACCCAAGGGCGTGATGCTCACGCACCGCAACCTCATGACCATGGGCCTGTGCTACTTCGTCGACGTGGACCCCGTGGACCGCGGCGACGCCATCGTGTACGCCGCGCCGATGTCGCACGGCTGCGGGCTGTACGCCATCCCGCACCTGATGGCCGGCGCGCGCCACGTGGTGCCGGCTTCGGGCGGGGTGGAGCCGGCCGAGCTGTTCGCGCTCGGACAGGCGCTGGGGCCCCTGTCCACGTTCGCGGCACCCACCATCGTGAAACGGCTGGTGGACCATGCAGAGGCCCAGGGCCTTGGACCGACCGAGGCGGCGCGCGCGTTCAAGACCATCGTCTACGGGGGCGCGCCCATGTACCTGGCCGACATCCAGCGCGCACTGCGCGTGATGGGCCCTCGCTTCGTTCAGATCTACGGCCAGGGTGAAACGCCCATGGTGGGCACCGCGCTCGCGCGGCGGCACATCGCCGACGCCGCGCACCCGGACCACGCGGCGCGCCTGGCCTCGGTGGGTGTGGCGCAGACGCCAGTGCAGGTG
>NZ_DATIGV010000189.1:0-15481 GCF_035481345.1 Hydrogenophaga sp.
ACCTCAACCCCACCGCGCGCGCCGCCCTGCCACCGCTCAAAGTCAGCGGCACCACCTACGCCGAGAACCCCGCCCTGCGCATGCTCATCGTCGACGGCCAGGTGCTGCAGGAGGGCCAGGACATCGCCCCCGGGCTCAGGCTGGAGTCGATCGGCCCGCGCAGCGCCGTCATCGTCCACCAGGGCCAGCGGCTGCGCCTGCCGTACTAGCGCACGCCCACCATGACCGCCCTGATGCGCGCCGAAGACCTGCGCTTCGCCTGGCCGGGCACGGCCCCGCTGTTCGACGGCACCTCCCTGGCGCTCGGCCCGGGCCTCACCTGGCTCACGGGCGAGGACGGCAGCGGCAAGAGCACCTTGCTCGCGCTGCTGGCCGGCGCGCTGGCGCCCCAGGCCGGGCGCCTGTGGGCAAACGGCCACTGGCTGCACGACGACCCGGCGGCCTACCGCCGCCAGGTGTTCTGGATCGACCCCCAGACCGAGGCGCACGACGCCCTGCCCGCCGCCGGCTACCTGGAGGGCCTGGCCAGCCACTGGCCCCGCCTGAGCGAGGCGGCCCTGGCCGATCTGGTGGACGGCTTCGGCCTGGCCGAGCACCTGCACAAGCCGCTGTACATGCTCTCCACGGGCAGCCGGCGCAAGGTCTGGCTCACGGCCGCGCTGGCCGCGGGCGCGCCCGTCACGCTCATCGACCAGCCCTTCGCGGCGCTGGACGCGCCGTCGGCCCGCTTTCTGGCCGATTGCCTCGCGGATGTGGCCGACCACCCCGGCCGCGCCTGGGTGGCAGCGGACCACGACGCCCCGCCGGATACCCCGGGGAGTCGGGTGGTGGCCCTGGGCGCCCCCTGAAGCGTTTTTTTAGCTCCGCTTAATCGTCCTTGCTAACTTCGAAATCGACAGCGGGGACTTGCGCGCCTAGATTCGCGTCCACGCCACCGCCAGAGCCGATCCACCGGTCACCTGGTCCCCGGCGCCCGAAGGAATCCAGGAGTCACGCATGAGCCACGCCACCGTTGCCGCATTGCCATCCACCTCGTCCATGCTGGACATGCTGATGGCGCGCTGGCAACTCGCCCCCCGCCACGAAACGGCGGAGCACGAGTCCCCCGCTGACGCCATGGAGCGCGCGCGCACCACCATCGTGCAGACCATGGGGCACTACGTGAACTACCTGGAACCCGCCGACCAGGCCCTCTACACCACGCTGATCTCCACGACCGACCCCGAGTCCCTGCGCGACCTGTTCTTCGAGTGCTTCGACCTCATGGTCAGAACCCGTGGCCCCGCGATCGCCGTGCTGCGCCTGCACGAGCTCTACCGCCTCATGCGCTGAGCTCAGGCGCCTCGGGCGGCTCAGCCCGTTCCCCCGGGCCGGCGTCGGCCACCGCGTACTCTCGAAGCCGCTCCCGCAGCCAACGATGCGGGGGGCTGTGGTGCGTGCGGTGGTGCCACACCATGTAGCGCGATGACCGCGACCGGGGCAGCTCGGGTGGCAGGGGCAACAGCCGCAGGCCATCGGCGTGGCGGCGCAGCACCACCCCCTGGTGGGCCGACACCGTGGCCAGGCGATCCGTGGTGGAGAGGATGAACGCCAGCCGCGACACGGGGTACACCGAGCTGCTGGTGCGCGCACCGTAGCCGGCGCGCACGAGCCACTGATCGGTGGCAGACCCCGTGGCGTTGAGCCGGACGGTCGCGGAGGCCAGCAGGTGGTGCTCGGCCAGGTACTCGCGCATCGACAAGGTGCCCCCGATGCGGGGGTGCGACACGCTGAGGCAACAATGGGTGAACACGGCGTCCGGCAGGCGCTCGGCGTGCAGGTCCTGGGCGTCGCCGGGCGGCGCCACGGTGGTCAGCAACACGTCGATGCTCGACGCGTGCAAGCCGACGTAGCCGCCCGACTCCAGATCGGGCTCGCGCACGTCCAGCCGGATCCTCGGCGCCCGCGTCACGATGGCGCCGTAGCAGGCGTCAAGGTCGATCTCCACCAGGCCGTCGACACAGGCGACGCAGAAGTGCGCGTCGCTGCTGGCCGGATCGAAGAACGAGCCGCCCGAACTCGCTTCGTGCCACAACTGCACCATTTCCCGGAACGACTCCAGCACCCTTTGCCCAGGGGCTGTGGGCAGGTAGCCCGTGCCCTGGCGCACCACCAGTTCGTCGCCGAACGATTCGCGCAGCCGCTGCAGCGACTGGCTGGCCGCCGATGGCGTGAGGCCCAGCCGTTCCGCCGCCTGGCTCAGGCTCTGGGTGTCCACCAATGCGACCACCAAGGCCAGCTGCCGCATGTCCACCGAGCTCACGACGCCTCCACCGTCTCGTTGACCGCCGATCGCGACACCTCGCGCAGGCGTTCGCGCAGCCAGCGGTGCGGCTGGCTGCGGTGCGTGCGTTCATGCCAGATCATGTGCAGCTCGCTGTGCACGGCGGGCATGTCGGGTGGCAGCGGCAGGGGGCGCAGACCACGCACCTGCCGCGCCAGCCGGTCGGCGCCATCGGCCGACATGGTCATGAGAAAGGCCGACCGCGCCACCATGTTCAGGCAAACCCAGAGCGACTGCACGTAGGTCGAACGGCGCATGGAATGCCCCCGCGCGAGCAAGGCGGCATCGATCGGACTGCGCGAGGCCGGGTCGAGGTTGCGGTAGTGCGCCACCAGGTGCTCTTCGCTCAGGTACTGCGTGAGCGAGAGGCGATTGCCGATGCGCGGGTGGGTGTCGCTGAGCAGCACGTGGGTCAATGGGTGCGAGCACAGGCGTTCGCTGTGCAAGTCGCGCGCATCGACCGGCGGCGGTGCGCTGGCGCACAGCACGTCGATCTTGCCGGTGCGCAGCGCGTGCATGTCCACCTCGTGGTGCAGCGGCACCTGAAAGTCCAGCCGGGCCAGGGGCGCTTCTTCGCGCAAGTCGGCGTGCAGGCGCACGAGGTCGGGCGTGACGCTGTGACCCACGCAGGACACGGCAAAACGCAGGCTGCATTCGGACGGCTCGAAGCGCTCGATCGCCTGGAGCGCCTCGCGCCAACGGGTCACGATGGTCCGCAGGCCGCCCAGGACCTGATGACCGCGGGGCGTCAGCTGGTAGGCCTTGCCGTGCCGCACGTACACGTCTTCGCCGATCGCCGCGCGCAGCCGGCTCAGCGACTGGCTCGCCGCCGACGGCGTCATGCCCAGCCGGGCAGCGGCCTCACTGAGGCTTTGCGTCTCGATGAGCGCGCACATCAACTCCAACTGCCTCATGTCGGCGTTCTTCATAGCCACCCGCTCCGGCAACGACCGTCCGGGCGACAGCCTACACCGAACGCCCCCGGAACAGGTGACAGGCCCGGGACGGCGGCCCCTCAGCGCCCGCCCAGCCCCATCTGCCGCGAGATCAGCTCCTTCATGATCTCGTTCGTGCCGCCGTAGATGCGCTGCACGCGGGCGTCGGCGTAGGCGCGGGTGATGGGGTATTCCCACATGAAGCCGTAGCCGCCGTGCAGTTGCACGCACTCGTCCATCACCTTGCACTGCAGGTCGCTGCACCAGTACTTGGCCATGCTGGCGGTGGCCGAGTCGAGCCGGTTCTCGTTGACGAGCTCGCAGCACTTGTCCACGAAGACGCGCGCCACCTGCACCTCGGTCTGCAGCTCGGCCAGGGTGTAGCGCGTGTTCTGGAAGGCCGCCACCGTCGTGCCGAAGGCCTTGCGGTCCTTCACGTACTGCACCGTCCAGTCGATGGCGGCCTGCGCCGCCGCCACCGCGCCGATGGCGATCTGCAGGCGTTCCCAGGGCAGTTGCTCCATCAGGCAGACGAAACCGCGGCCCAGGAAGTCCGCCCCGCCGAGCACGTTGCCGGCCGGCACCGCGACGTCGTTGAAGAACAGCTCCGAGGTGTCCTGCGCCTTCAGGCCCAGCTTCTTCAGGCGTTTGCCGGTCTCGAAGCCGGGCATGCCGCGCTCCACCAGCAGCAGTGTGGTGCCCTTGGCGCCGGCCGCGGGGTCGGTCTTGGCCACCACGATCACCAGGTCGGCGTGCCAGCCGTTGGTGATGAAGGTCTTGCTGCCGTTGAGGCGGTAGCTGCCGTCCGGCTGCGCGATGGCGTTGGTCTTGATGCCCTGCAGGTCACTGCCAGCGGCGGGCTCGCTCATGGCGATGGCGCCAACCATCTGGCCACTGGCCAGCAGGGGCAGGTACTTCTGTTTCTGCGCCTCGGTGCCGTAGTGCAGGATGTACGGCGCCACGATCTCGCTGTGCAGCCCGAAGCCGATGCCGCTGAAGCCGCCGCGCGCCAGCGCTTCCATCTGCACCACCGAATACAAGCGGTCGGCGCCCGCGCCGCCATAGGCCTCGGGCATCGAGGGGCACAGGAAACCGTTGGCGCCGGCCTTGCGCCAGACCTCGCGGTCCACGTAGCCCTGCTCCTCCCAGGCCTCGTGGAAGGGGGCGATCTCCTTGTCGACGAAACGCTGAAAGGCGTCGGCGAAAGCCTGGTGGTCGCTGTTGAAGAGGGTTCGTTCGATCATGCTGTCACCGACTGGACGGATGGGGGATTTTTGGCAAGCAGTTGCTTGGCGAAAGTCAATATACTGGGCCGAGGTATCGGTCACCACCGAGGAAACACCATGAGCGCCGCCCGGCCGTTCCGAAGGCGCTCGCACCGCAGCGCGCTGCGCGGAGGTCATCACCATGAGCGAAGCCTTTATCTACGACGCCATCCGAACGCCCCGTGGCAAGGGCAAGAAGGACGGCAGCCTACATGAGGTCAAGCCGATCGACCTGCTGGCCGGCGCGCTGAGCGCGCTGCAGCGCCGTCACGACTTCGACACCGCCGCGGTGGACGACGTGGTGATGGGCGTGGTCTCGCCGATTGGTGAACAGGGCTCGGTGATCGCCAAGGTGGCCGCGCTCAAGGCCGGCTGGGACTGGCGCTGCTCGGGCGTGCAGCTCAACCGCTTCTGCGCCTCGGGCCTGGAGGCGGTGAACCTGGCGGCCATGAAGGTGCGCAGCGGCTGGGAGGATCTGGTGGTCGCCGGCGGCGTGGAGAGCATGAGCCGCGTGCCCATCGGCTCGGACGGCGGCGCCTGGGCGCAGGACCCGGCCACCAACAGCGCGACCATGTTCGTGCCGCAAGGGATCGGCGCCGACCTGATCGCCACCCTCGAAGGCTTCTCGCGCGAGGACGTGGACGCCTTCGCGCTCGAATCGCAGCGGCGGGCCGCCAGCGCGCGCGGCGAGGGACGCTTCGACCGCTCCGTCGTGCCCGTGACGGACATGCTGGGCCAGACCGTGCTGGGTGAGGACGAGTTCATCAAGCCGCACACGACGATGGAGGGCCTGGCCTCGCTCAAGCCCGCGTTCGAACAACTCGGCGGCATGGGCTTCGACGCCGTGGCCCTGCAGCGCTACCCACAGGTGGAGCGCATCGAGCACGTGCACCACGCGGGCAACTCCTCGGGCATCGTCGACGGCGCGGCCGCCGTGCTGATCGGCAGCGAGGCGGCGGGCCAGGCCCACGGCCTGCGGCCGCGGGCGCGCATCGTCGCGGCCGCGCTCTCGGGTGCGGACCCGACCATCATGCTCACCGGCCCCATGCCGGCCAGCCGCAAGGCGCTCGAGAAGGCTGGCCTCACGGTGGACGACATCGACCTGTTCGAAGTGAACGAGGCCTTCGCCGCCGTGCCCCTGAAGTTCATGCGCGAGATGGGGGTGCCGCACGAGAAGGTCAACGTGAATGGCGGCGCCATCGCCATGGGCCACCCGCTGGGCGCCACCGGCGCCATGATCCTGGGCACCCTGCTGGACGAGCTGGAACGCCGTGGCCTCAAGCGCGGCCTGGCCACGCTGTGTGTGGGCGGCGGCATGGGCATCGCGACGATCATCGAACGGGTCTGACCGAATGAAAACGATCCGCTACGAACTGCACGACGGCCTCGCCACCATCACCTTCGACGAGCCCGGCTCGCCGGTGAACACCATGTGCGCCGACTGGCAGCGCGACCTCACCACGGTCACGGGGCTGGTGGTGCGCGACAAGGCGCTCATCAAGGGCATCATCCTGGCCTCGGCCAAGAGCACCTTCTTCGCCGGTGCCGACCTGAAAGGCACCATGCGCCTGAAGGCCAGCGACGCGCGCCAGGTCTACGCCGAGATCGAACAGACCAAGAAGAACTTCCGCACGCTGGAAACCCTGGGCGTGCCGGTGGTGAGTTGCATCAACGGCGCCGCGCTGGGCGGTGGCTGGGAAGTGGCGCTGGTGGGCCACCACCGCGTCGCCATCGACCACCCGAAGATCCAGCTCGGCCTGCCCGAGATCACGCTGGGCCTGATCCCGGGCGCCAGCGGCATCACCAAGATGACGCGCCTGCTGGGTCTGCAGGGCGCTCAGCCCTACATCCTGGAAAGCCGCCTGTTCAGCCCGCGCGAGGCGCTGGAACTGGGCCTGGTGCACGCGCTCGCGATCGACGAGCTGAGCCTGCGCGCCGCGGCCGAGGCCTTCATCGGCGCCCACCCGCAGGCCCGCCACCCCTGGGACGAGAAGGACTACAAGATGCCCGGCGGCACGCCGAGCAACCCCAAGATCGCGGGCATGCTCAGCGTGGCGCCGGCCGTGCTGCGGCAGAAGACCCAGGGCCTGTACCCCGCGCCCGAGGCCGCGCTGGCCGCCATGGTCGAGGGCGCGATGGTCGACTACGACACGGCGCTGCGCATCGAGAGCCGCTACCTGGCGCAACTGCTGGTGAGCCCGGTGGCGAAGAACATGATCAATGCGTTCTTCTTCGACATGAACGCCGTGCGCAGCGGTGGCTCGCGCCCCAAGGACTTCCCGCGCTTCGTGCCGCGCAAGGTGGGCATCCTGGGCGCGGGGATGATGGGCGCGGGCATCGCCCACGCGCAGGCCAGCCGGGGCATCGAGACCGTGCTGGAGGACGTGAGCCTGGAGAACGCCGAGCTGGGCAAGTCCTACAGCCACCGGCTCACCCAGGCGCGAGTCGACAAGGGGCAGATGAGCATCCAGGAGCAGCTCGGCCTGCTCGACCGCATCCTGGCCACCGACCACCCCAAGGACCTCAAGGGCTGCGAGCTCATCATCGAGGCGGTGTACGAGAACCGCGAGGTGAAGGCGCAGATCACGCGCGAGGCCGAGGAGCAGCTCGCGCCCGGCGGCTTCTTCGCCAGCAACACCTCCACCCTGCCCATCTCCAGCCTGGCCAAGGCCAGCCGGCGGCCCGAGAAGTTCGTCGGCATCCACTTCTTCAGCCCGGTCGACAAGATGAAGCTGGTGGAGATCATCCGCGGCCAGCGCACCGACGACGAGACGATCGCCCGCGCCTACGACTACGTGCTCGCGCTGGGCAAGCTGCCCATCGTGGTGAACGACTCGCGCGGTTTCTACACCAGCCGCACCTTCGGCACCTACGTGATGGAAGGCGCGGCCATGGTGGGCGAAGGCATTCCCGCGCCCGTGATCGAGAACGCCGCCGTGCAGGCGGGCATGCCCGTGGGCCCGCTGGCCGTGCTGGACGAGACCTCGTTGTCCTTGGCGGTGCACGTGCTGGACCAGACGCGCGCCGACCTCAAGGCCGAGGGCAAGTCCTACGAACCCGGTTCGGGCGAACTGCTGGTCGAGCGCATGGTGAAGACGCTCAAGCGCGCCGGGCGCGCCTCGGGCGGTGGCTTCTACGAGTACCCGGCGGGCCAGCGCAAGCGCCTGTGGGTGGAACTCAAGGGCCTGTTCGAGGACCCGCGCCTGCAGTGGGACCTGCAGGACGTGAAGGACCGCCTGCTCTACCGCCAGTCGGTGGAGACCGCGCGCTGCCTGGCCGAGGGTGTGCTCACCAGCGCGCACGACGCCAACATCGGCTCCATCTTCGGCATCGGCTTTCCGGCCTGGACGGGGGGTGCGCTGCAGTTCATCTACGGCCAGGGCATCGAGGCCTTCGAGCGGCGCTGCGACGTGCTGGCGCGACGCTTCGGCCGCGGCTTCCTTCTCGACGGTGCCGCGCGCGACGCCATCCGCCGCTTCCAGCCCCAGTACTGACCCCCTGACTCCCCGAAACGATGCCCCGCCTCTCCAACAAGATCTGCCTCATCACCGGCGCCGCCCAGGGCATCGGCCTGGCCACCGCCGAAACCTTCGCCCGCGAGGGCGCCACCGTCGTCATCGCCGACCTCAAGCCCGAGGCCGTGGACGCCGCCGTGCGCCGCTGCCAGGCCCTGGGCGCCGCGGCCGAGGGCCACGCCCTGGACGTGACCGAGCGCGAGCGCGTGGACGCGGTGGTGGCCCAGGTGCTGGCGCGCCACGGCCGCATCGACGTGCTGGTCAACAACGCCGGCATCACGCAGGACGCGCGCCTGCAGAAGATGACGATCGAGCAATTCGATCGCGTCATCGACGTCAACCTGCGCGGCGTCTTCCATTGCGCGCAGTCCGTGGCCGACGCCATGGTGCGCCAGGGCCACGGCGTGATCCTCAACGCCTCGTCGGTGGTGGGCCTGTACGGCAATTTCGGCCAGACCAACTACGCCGCCAGCAAGTTCGGCGTCATCGGTTTCACCAAGACCTGGGCGCGCGAACTCGGCCCCAAGGGCATCCGGGTCAACGCGGTCGCGCCCGGCTTCATCGAAACACCCATCCTCGGCACCATCCCCGACAAGGTGCTGGACGAGATGCGCCAGCGCGTGCCGCTGCACCGCCTGGGCCGGCCCGAGGAAATCGCCAGCGTCTATGCCTTCCTGGCCAGCGACGACGCCAGCTACGTCAATGGCGCGGTGATCGAGGTGAGCGGCGGCATGTCGGTCTGAGGCCGGTCGCGGCAGCATCCCCTATTTGGGGGATGTGAAAAATCTCACATGGAGGCAGACCGCTCAAACCTGCACCAAGTGCCGGCGAGCGTGTTACAAATCGGGGTTTTGCTCGCGCCCAACCCCCCATGCCGCCCTCCTCGCCGCCCGCCACCGAAGGCCCGCGCCTCGCGCGGCTGCGGGCATTGGGCGTGCTCGACACCCTGCCCGAACGCGCCTACGACGACATCGCAGCGCTGGCGCAGTCGCTGTGCGACACCCCCATCGCGCTGGTCTCGCTGGTGGACGCCGAGCGCCAGTGGTTCAAGGCGCGCATCGGCCTGCCGCTGAGCGAAACCCCGCGCGACTGGAGCTTCTGCTCGAACGCCATCCAGGCGCCCGCCGAGGTGCTGGTGATCGAAGACGTGCGCCACGACCCGCGTTTCGTGGACCACCCCCTGCAGCGCGAGCAGCCCGACCTGCGTTTCTACGCCGGCGCGCCCATCGTCACCCGCGACGGCCTGGCCCTGGGCACCGTGTGCGTGATGGACGTGCAGACGCGGCGCGTGTCCACCGGGCAGGTCGAGGGACTGCGCCGCCTGGCCGGGTTGGCGGCCACGCTGCTCGAACAGGGCAGCCAGGACGTCGAGACACTGCGGCGCAACGAGGTCCGCCTCAGCCGCACCGTCGCGCTGCTGGAGCGCAAGACGGTCGAGCAGCAGCGCTTCATCTACATGCTCTCCCACGACCTGCGCGAGCCGGTCAACACCATCAACAACTTCTCCGCGCTGCTGGTGGACGACCACCAGGCCGAACTGGCGCCGCCTGCGCAGCGCTACCTGGGCTTCGTGCGCGAAGGCGGCCGGCGCATCGGCCGCCTGCTCGACGATCTGGTCGAGTTCGCCCAGCTCGACACCCACCCGCTGCGCATCGAGGCGGTGGACGCCGCCGCGCTGGCGCAGCGCGTCACGCAAGACCTGGCGCCGGTGCTGCAGCGCTGCCAGGGCCGGGTCGAGATCGACACTGCCCTGCCCGTGGTAATGGCCGACCCCGGCCTGCTGCGCGTGGCGCTGCACAACCTGCTCAGCAACGCGCTCAAGTTCACCCGGCCCGGTGTGCCTCCCGTGGTCACGGTGGGCGCCTCGCGCGGTGGCGCCATCGATCAGATCCACGTCAGCGACAACGGCATGGGCATCGCGCAGGAGCACCAGGGCCGCATCTTTGGTCTGTTCAACCGCCTGCACAACCGCCGCCGCTACGACGGCACGGGCCTGGGCCTGCCCATCTGCCAGCGCATCGCCGAACTGCATCAGGGCAGCCTGACGCTCGAGTCGTCCATCGACGTCGGCAGCCGCTTCACCCTGCACCTGCCTGCCCAGGCAGACCGAGCCTGAGAAGGTGTGAGACAAGGACTCCGCATGGCCACCCCCGCGCGTTTCATCCTGATCGACGACAGCGACGCCGACAACGTGTTCCACGAAATCATGATCCGGCGCGCGGGCTTCACCGGCGAGGTACGCATCTTCGACAACGGCGTGGATGCGCTGAAATTCCTGCGCGACGACCCGCTCGCCCAGCCCACCTGCATCTTCCTGGACATCAACATGCCGGTGCTCGACGGCTTCGAGGTCGCGCAGCAGGCCACGCGGCTGCTCGAAGGCAAGCCCGCCACCGTGCTGCTCATGCTCACCTCGTCCGACGCGCCGCAAGACCGCCAGCGCGCCGCCGAGCTGCCGGTGATCCAGGGCTACGTGACCAAGCCGCTCACCGCCGACGTGGTGCGCCAGATGCTCCGTGTCGACTGAACCAGCGGCCAGCACCCTCGCGAGCCCGCGCTCGCGCACCGAACTCTTCACCGCCTTCACCTGGCTGGCCCTGCAGGGCTTTGGCGGCGTGCTGGCCGTGGTGCAGCGCGAGCTGGTGGAAAAGCGCCGCTGGCTCACGCGCGAACAGTTCGTCGAGGACTGGGCGGTCGCGCAGATCATGCCGGGCCCCAACGTGGTGAACCTGGCCCTGATGATCGGTGGGCGGCACTTCGGCCTGCCGGGCGCGCTGTCGGCGCTGGCGGGCATGCTGGTGGCGCCCTTGGTGCTTTTGCTGCTGGTCGCCGTGCTCTACAGCCAGCTCGCCACACTGCCGCAGGCGCAGGCCGCGCTGCGCGGCATGGGCGCGGTGGCGGCCGGGCTGATCGCCGCCACCGGGCTCAAGCTGGTGACAGCGCTGCGCAACAACGTCATGGGCTTGAGCGTGTGCACGGGCTTCGCCGCGCTCACCTTCGTGGCCATCGCCCTGCTGCGCTGGCCGCTGGCCTGGGTGCTGCTGGGGCTGGGCACGCTGGCCTGCGCCTGGGCCTGGCGCCAGCTGGGCCGCACCGGGGGCTGAGCACATGGCGACCTTGCCCATGGCCGTGGACTGGCTGGACCTGTTCATCCACTTCCTCACGCTCTCGCTGCTCGCGGTGGGCGGTGCCATCACCGTGGCGCCCGACATGCACCGCTACCTGGTGGTGGAACACGGCTGGCTCAGCGATCCGCAGTTCACGGCCTCGATCGCGCTGTCGCAGGCCGCGCCCGGACCCAATGTGCTGTTCATCGCCCTGCTCGGCTTCAACATCGGCATCAACGCCGCCGGCGGGCCGGCGATGGGCTGGCGGGCCTGGGCGCTGGGGCTGTTCGGCGTGCTGGTGACGATGGTGGCCATCCTGCTGCCGTCCTCCGTGCTCACCTACACCGCCACGCGCTGGGCGCACCGGCACCGCGAGCGGCGCGGTGTGCGGGCCTTCAAGGCGGGCATGGCGCCCATCGTGATCGCGCTGCTGATCGCCACCGGCTGGGTGCTCACCGCCGCGCACGACCAGCCGGCGCGCGACTGGCGGCTGTGGCTGCTGACGGCGGTGGCGGCGCTGATCGTGTGGCGCACGCGCGTGCACCTGCTGTGGCTGATCGGCGCGGGTGGCGTGCTGGGGGCGCTGGGGTGGATCTGAGCCAGCCGTCCGCCCGGGCATGAAAAAGGGCCGCGATGGCGGCCCCGCGGACGAGCTCAGCGGCCGCTCAGCGACCGATGGGCAGGTAATCGAACCCCATGCGCCGCACGAAGGCCGGGTCGTAGAGGTTGCGCCCGTCCACGATCAGCGGCTGCTTCAGGCGCTCCTTGATGAGATCGAAGTCCGGGCTGCGGAACTCCTTCCACTCCGTCACGATGACCAGCGCGTCCGCCCCGTCCAGGGTTTCGTTGGGCGTCTTGGCGTAGCTCACGCGCGGCTCGTCGCCCAGTACGCGCTGCGCCTCGTGCATGGCGGCCGGGTCGTAGGCCGTCACGGTGGCACCCGCGGCCAGCACCTCTTCGAGGAAGCTCAGGCTCGGCGCCTCGCGCATGTCGTCGGTGTTGGGCTTGAAGGCCAGGCCCCACAGCGCGATGTGGCGACCCTTGAGGTCCGCGCCCAGGCGCTGCTTGAGCTTGCGCGCCAGCACCTGTTTCTGCGCGTCGTTGGCCGACTCCACGGCGCTCAGCACCTTCAGGTCGAGGTCGGCGTCGCTCGCGGCGGTCTTGATCAGCGCCTTCACGTCCTTGGGGAAGCAGGAGCCGCCGTAGCCCGCGCCGGGGTACAGGAAGTGGTAGCCGATGCGCGGGTCGGAGCCGATGCCCTGGCGCACCATCTCGATGTCGGCGCCCAGCTTCTCGGCCAGGTTGGCCAGTTCGTTCATGAAGCTGATGCGCGTGGCCAGCATGGCGTTGGCCGCGTACTTGATGAGTTCGGCGCTGCGCACGTCGGTGACCAGCAGGCGCTCGTGGTTGCGCTGGAAGGGCGCGTAGAGCGCGCGCATGAGGAAGATGGCCTGCTCGTCGCTGCCGCCCACGATGATGCGGTCGGGCTTCATGAAGTCGTCCACCGCCGCGCCCTCTTTCAGGAACTCGGGGTTGGAGACCACGGCGTAGGGCGTGTTCACGCCGCGTTTGGCCAGCTCGTCGGCAATGGCGGCATGCACCTTGTCGGCGGTGCCCACGGGCACGGTGCTCTTGTCCACCACCACCTTGTAGTCGGTCATCAGGCGGCCGATGTTGCGCGCCGCGGCCAGCACGTACTGCATGTCGGCCGAACCGTCCTCGTCGGGCGGCGTGCCCACCGCGATGAACTGGATGGTGCCGTGGTTGACGGCACGCGCCACGTCGGTGGTGAAGTGCAGGCGGCCGGCGGCCACGTTGCGCGCCACCATCTCCTTCAAGCCCGGCTCGAAGATCGGGATGCCGCCAGACTCCAGAATGCGGATCTTCTCGGGGTTCACATCGAGGCAGAGCACGTCGTTGCCCACCTCGGCCAGGCAGGCCCCGCTCACCAGGCCCACATACCCCGTTCCCACCACCGTCACTTTCATTGCGGTTCCCTCGTTGTGAGTCCCACATGGCGGGGACGCGGCATGATAGCGAACGAATATGGCACTTTCGTCGTACCCTCCCCCCGATGGGCGACGCCGCGTGAAGCTGTTCGCGCTGGCGCTCGGCCTGCTGATGCTGCTGGCACTGGCGCCACTGGCCTGGCTGTTCGGCACCGCCCGCGGGCAGGCCGTGTGGGAGCAGGCCAACAGCCGCAGCCCCAACGAGCTCATCCGCTACACCGAGCGCCGCTTGCAAGGGCACCCGCGGCTGGAGCGCTGGCTGCTGCCGCCGCTGCACGCCCTGCGCGCGCGGGTGGAGCCCGAGCCGCCGCCGGGCCCCCTGCCCGACCTGGGCAAAGGCCAGCGCCCCGAGGCCCTTCCCCCGCCCGCCGGGCTCTCGAGCCGGCTGGTGGCCGACACCCCACAGGCCATTCGTGAAGCCTTGCTGAATGCCACGCCGGGCACGCAGATCGTGGTGGCGCCGGGGCTCTACCCCTTTGACGCCACGCTGCGCCTGGGCCACGACGGCCGGAGCGACGCGCCCATCGCCCTGCGCGCCGAACGCCCGGGCACGGTGTGGTTCAGCTTCACGCAGGTGGACGGCATCCGGGTCGATCGGCCGCACTGGGTGTTCGAGAACCTGGACATCCGGGGCACTTGCGCCCGCCATGGCGACTGCGAACACGCCTTGCACGTGATCGGGAGCGGCGCCCAGGTCGGCATCCGCAACAACCGCATCACCGACTTCAACGCCCACATCAAGGTCAACGGCCAGCACGGCCACTGGCCCGATGGGGGCGAGCTGGCCTGGAACACACTGAGCAACACCGGCCCGCGCGACACCGCCCAGCCGGTGGTGATGCTCGACCTCGTCGGCGCCCACCGCTGGCGGGTGCACGACAACCGGGTCACCAACTTCGTGAAGCGGCACGGCAACCGCGTGGCCTACGGGCTGTTCGCCAAGGGCGCCAGCGAAGGCATCCGCATTGAACGCAACCTGCTGGTCTGCACGCCCGCCGGCATTTCGCAGCCCGGCGAACGCATCGGCATTTCGGTGGGCGGCGGCGGCACCGATCCCGAGGTCTGCCGCGACCGCACCTGCCAGGCCCATGAACACCGCGACGGCCTGGCCGCCAACAACGTGATCGCGCATTGCAACGACGCGGGCGTCGACGTGAACCGGGGGGTGAACGTGCGCGTGGTGCACAACACCCTCATCAATACGGCGGGCATCACCGTGCGGGCGGGCTCGCGCGCCGAACTCGACGGCAACCTCGTCGAAGGCCGCGTCTGGCGGCGCGACGGCAGCCAGGTGGATCAGCGCGGCACCACGCCGCTTGGCCAATGGCTGGACCCCGCCGCCGCCGCGGCCCTGCAATGGCAATGGCAACACGCGCCCAACCCGGGGCCCCTTGCCGCCGGCCTTTCCACCGATTTCAACGGCCAATCGCGCGCCGGCCATTACGCGCCGGGCGCGCTCCTCCCTTGAGTTAACAATTCGTCACCGGATTTCAACATCCGGTGACAAGCAACTCGATCCAATTCCAAGAATTGGACCGCACGAGTTACCCATTGAAACGCCGGTGATTGGTATTTCACCGTCAATAATTCATTGACGGTATTTTCTGATATCGCACACCTCTGATTCACCCGAATCAGCCACTCCCTTCGTGCCCTGCTGCGCCTTCGGTCCGCCGAAGAAGTGGTGGGTGAATTTGTGTCTTTTTGTACGGGAAATACCACCCATCGGCCGCTGAATGCCGCGCGTTCCTGTGCACTTCCGCACATCGCCGTTTTTGAACAGCCGATCAACTGTGCCGCTTTTCACGCTTTCAGCCCCCCTAAAGTCATTCGCAGTGGCGTCGAGAAACAAGACAAAGGGGCGAAAAACGTGCAACAGATCACGGCGAAACAAGAAACCCCATACCTTGGTATTAATGCTTTTGGGTGCCATTCACCGGGCATTGGACACTTTCAATTCAATTCATCGCGAACGCCAAACATCATGGAAATCGAATTGGTTAATCCCCGTGCCAAACGGGACTTTCACCGCCCGATGCTGGCGGCCTTGTTCACCTGCGTGGCCCTGACCGCCTGCGGTGGTGGCGGTGGCTCGGACGCCACCGCCGGGGCCTCGCCCGCCCCCGCGCCGGCTGTCGACAACGCCACCAGCGCACCGCCGCCGCCGGCCAACGGCGTCGCCCCGACGACCGCCGAAATGGAAGCGGCCGCCGCCCGCGGCTGGTCCTGGAGCAGCCTGCTCAAACTGTGGGAGTCCATCAAGGCGCCGGCACCGCCCGCCCCGGCACCATCGCCCACGCCGCCCGCTCCGGCGCCGACCCCAACCC
>NZ_DATIGV010000190.1:0-9876 GCF_035481345.1 Hydrogenophaga sp.
GAGGAACAGGCCCAGGGCGTGGATGGGCTGGCGCAGGTCGTGGCTGGCGGCGGCCAGGAAGACGGACTTGGCGCGGTCGGCGGCCTCGGCGCGGTCCTTCTGGGAGCGCAGATCTTCGATGAGGGTGTGGATGCGCGCCTGCGCCTGGCGGCGGTCTCGGATGTCGCGGATGACCGTCATGCGCAGGCGCTCGCCCTTGATCTCCATGGTGCGGCCGATCAGCTCGACCGGAATCGCCTCGCCGTTGGCGTGGTGGATCTCGGACTCGAAATAGGCGTCGGCGCCACTGCCGATCACCGCGCGCGAGCGGTCGCGGTGGCGCCGCGGCGTCATCGACACCACCGTGCGCCCGACCAGCTCGGCGTGGCTGTAGCCCGAGAGGCGGCAAGCCGCCGGATTGGCGTCGGTGATGGTGCCGTCGCGGTGGAAGATCACGCCCTCCGCGCTGGCCTCCAGGAAGCGCGAGAGACGCTCGCGCGACGCGCGCAGCGCCATCTCGGCGCGGTGCCGTTCGGTGACGTCGGTCATCAGAACGAACGTGCCGCGCAAGCGGCCGTCGGGCCAGCGGTCGGCGGCGAGCGACACCTCCAGGACCTCATCGCCGCCCGGGCGGTGCCGGCTGTGCAGGAAGCTCAGGTCCTTGCCCTCTTGCGCATAGGTCTTGCCAGCCTCGCGAAGGTGATCGAGTTCATCGGGCGTGAGCAGTTCGACGACGGATCGGCCGAGTATCGAGTTCTCGTCGTGTCCCATCGCGTGCGCGTAGCGGCTGTTGGCGAACAGGCAGCGTGCCTCGGGCGGGGGCGTGAAGTAGGCGAGTTGCACCGGCAACTGCTCGAAGAGCTGCCGTATCCAGCCATTGAGCGCCTCGTGCTCCAGCCGCCTGGCTTCCTGTGCCGTGACATCGACGAGGTAGCAGCCGTGCGCCTGGTGGATCGGATCCCACCAGCCGGCGCAGCGGCAATGGACGGTGCCCTCGCCGGGGCGCCACAGCTGGAGGGGGATGTTGAACTCGCGTGGCCGCGTCAAGACCTGCAGCAGACGCAGGCGCCCGTCCCGGTCCAGTCCGTTGCGCCAGTCGCCATTCCACAGCGGGACCTGCATGCAGGCCTGCCAACCGGGCGACGCGGCCAGCACATCGCCGATGGGCGACAACAGCGCGCCGACGCCGGGGGCGTGCGCCCAGATCGCGTCGACACGGCTATCGGACTGCATAGCGGGCGAAAAGCGAGGAGACGTGCGGGGGCCGACCAATATAGCTCCGGCGCATTATTGAATCGGGCGGTTCGGGGGCCAAGACTCTGCGGGTCATGTTCAAGGAGGATGGCCCATGCACGCAGCTCTTACAGCCCGGCGTATCGCATCGCCAGCGAAGACCGCACCGCCGGTGATGACTGCACACGGTGGATTGGGCATCGACGCCGTTCTGGCGCATGTGGCCTGCCTGGCGCCGGAGTCGCCCGCGGCGCGGCAGCGGCTGGTGGTGGCGGCCGAGGCCTGTGCGCGCATGGTCGCGGCGCGTCAGCGCCTGACCCTCGCGCTCGACGTTCAACACGGAATCGAGCGGCTCGTACAACTGGCCGGCGGGCGCGAGCGGGCCCGGTGCCTGCGCCCGCCGGAGCGCGAGGCCTTGCGGCCGCACCAGGGCGAAGCGCGGGAACGCGTCGCGCAGGCCATGGTCGAGTGGCGCGACGCCGGCCAATGCTTCACGCGAGCGACCCATCTGTTGCCCACTCAGCTGTCGCATGACGTCACGCAGGCGCCCGCCCTCAACCTGGCCGAGCGGCGAGCGCTCATGCAGGCGTACGTGCGTGGTGGTTCACTGGCGCAAGCCGGGGACTTCGACGAAGCGCTCGGGCGGTACGCGGCGGCGCATCGGCGCTGTGAAGACGCCGCGGACCTGGCATTGATCGCGCGCGCGGCCCGGCAGAAAGCCGAGTCGGACCTGCGCATCGGCCAAAGCAGTCTGCTGTCGGTGGCCAATGCCTGGCTGGCCGAACTGGCGGGTGTGGACGCCATGCTCGTGGCCGAAGCGCGGCGTGGTGCCGTGCATGGCGCCTTGCGTGTCCTCAGTGGTGACATCCTGCACCGGGTCTCGGGGGAGTGACGGTGTGGTGCCGCGCGGCGGCATGAAAAAAGCCGTTCACGTCCGTGGACGTGAACGGCTCGGTGCACGGCCGCGCGGCGGCTCAGTGCACCGCGGTGGCAAATCCTTCGACGGTGGCGGGGGTGCGGAACCACAGGCCCGCGAAGCCGCTGTAGCGCAGGAGGTTGCTGAGCCGGATGCGCTTGTCGATCTTCTTCTCGAAGTACGGCAGGCGGTTCAGCATCTGGATCACGTTCGGCTCCCAGCGCAGCACCTTGATGAAGGCCGCGTAGATCTCGACGCCGGCGGGACTGAAGCCCACGGGCCGAACGCTGATCCGCACGATGTCCTGGGTCAGGCCCAGCACCTGGAAGCATTCGTTGATGAGCGTCTCGTAGTCGGCGGCGATGGTGGTGGGCATGATTTCGGAGTCGATGTCCGAGTCCATCTGCTCGTCGCTCATTCGGGTCGTGCTCCGGATACCGAGTCGCTGCATCACGCCGCTGGCCAGTGCTTGTCTCATGGTTACACCTCGTTGGTGAGTGATCGTTCGTGCAATCGCCGGGGGGCTGCACGCTCGTTCAACATGGACTTCAGTATCCGGACCCGACGCTGTCGCCTCAATAATGCGCGAGCACTATTTTGGTTTTCACTCATGGAACAGGGCCCGCGAGGGGCCCTGTTCCATGACCACGCGGCGCGGGCGTTCAGAGATTCGAGCCGACGTCGGGTGCTTCCATGAGCCCCGCCTGCATCGCGTACGCCGCGATCTCCGCGCCGTTGTGCAGGCCCAGCTTGAGCATGACGTTCTGCCGGTGCTTGCGCGCCGTGAGCACGCTGATGTGCAGCGCGTCGGCGATCTCCTGGTTGGTGCCGCCGCGCGCGATCATGCGCACGATCTGCTGCTCGCGCTGCGTCAGGGTCTGCGGCAGGCCCTGCGCGTTGGGCCGCTTGTTCGCGGAGCTGTCCAGGCCCTTGGCCACCTGCGGACTGATGTAGCGCCGCCCGTCCATGACCGTGCGGATGGCGTCGAGCAGCTCGGCACCCTGCTCATGCTTGAGCACGAAGCCGTTGACCCCGGCACCGAAGGCGTTGGCGACCGAGCCGGGGTAGACGTTGCCCGTGACGACCAGGATGCGGACATTCGGCGCGACGCGCCGAACGCGCCGTGCCACCTCGATGCCCGAACTGTCCGACAGGGCCAGGTCGAGCAGCAGCAGGTCGGGCTTGTGGAACTGCACCAGCAGTTCGACGTCGCTGCCTTTGGCCGTTTCGGCCACCAACTCGAAATCGCCGGCGGACTGCAGCAGCATGGCGATGCCTTGACGAACCAGCGCGTGGTCTTCTGCGACGACAACCCGGACCATGAGCACCTCGTGTGAGTGACGGTTGAGAACCTGTCGAGAATAATCAATGGATCAACAAATTGCCCTGGAACTAATCCCTTTGCATTGGTTTTTTCCGGACTCGCCCGCGGCGGCGCAAAAAAAACCCACCGCTCGGGTGGGTCAGGTTACGCGGTTTGCGTGATTTCAGAAAGGGATGTCGTCGTCCATGTCGTCGAAGCCGGTGGGCTGACGCGCTGGCGCGGGTGCCGGGGCGGCCCGGGGGGCCGGGGCGGGGCGGGCACCGGAGCCGGCCGCTGCCCGGGGCGCCGCCGCGCTGCGCGGCGGGGCGCCGCCATCGTCGCCGCCGCCCATGCCTTCGCGGCCGCCGAGCAACTGCATCTCGGTCGCGATGATGTCCACCGTGTTGCGTTCAACGCCCGCCTGGTCGGTGTACTTGCCGTACTTCAGGCGCCCTTCGACGTAGATCGGTCGTCCCTTCTTGACGTACTCGCCTGCGATCTCGGCGAGCCGGTCGTAGAAGGTCACGCGATGCCATTGCGTCTCTTCGATCATCTCCCCCGAGTTGCGGTCCTTGCGGCGGCTCGAGGTGGCCACGCTCACGTTGGCCACGGCCTGGCCCGAGGGCAGGTAGCGGATTTCGGGGTCGCGGCCACAGTTGCCGACGAGGATGACTTTGTTGACGGATGCCATGGGAGAGTCCTGTGGAAGCGGGCCGTGTTCGGCCCGAGGGTAGACCGGCCATTGTGCCGCATCCGCACCGGCCCGCCGATGGCCGGGAAGCAGGGACATACACTGCATGCCCATGAAAGGCGAGCCCGATTTCCTGCAGAACCTGCGTGACGAGATCGGTGGCGGGCGCCAGTGGCTCGATCGGGGCCTCATCCTGGCCTATGCCGTGTTCGCGGGGCTGGCGGTGGTGGCCCTGACGCTGCTGGCCGACGCCGCCACCGACGCCTACGGCGCGCTGCGAGCGGCCGCCTGGTGGGCGCCGCTGGTCTGGACGCCCGCGGTGACGGCGGCCGTGGTCTGGGGCATCCGCCGCTGGGCGCCGGGCGCGGGCGGCTCCGGCGTGCCCCAGGTGCTCACCGCGCTGGCGCCGGAAACGCCGCTGGCCGAGCGCACCCGCTTCGTCTCGCTCAAGGTCAGCGTGGCCAAGATCCTCGCCGTGGCCGGCTCCCTGCTGGCGGGGCTGTCGGTGGGGCGTCAGGGACCGTCCGTGCAGGTGGCCGCCGGGGTGATGCTGCACGCGCGGCGCTGGCTCTCGCCGCGCTCGGGCATCAGCGACCGCGAGTTGCTGGTGGCGGGCGGCGCCGCCGGCATCGCGGCGGCGTTCAACACGCCCCTGGGCGGCATCGTGTTCGCGGTCGAGGAGCTCTCCCGGCGCCTGACGGAGCGCAGCAGCGGCCTGATGCTCGCGGCCATCGTGATCGCCGGCCTGGTCGCCGTCTCGGCCTTCGGCAACCTGTCCACCTTCGGTCGCGTGCGCGTGGACGGCGTGGTCTGGTGGTCCCTGGCGCTGCCGGGTTTCGTCGTGGCCCTGTGCTGCGGCCTGCTGGGAGGCCTGCTCTCGCGCCTCATGCTTGCGTCGTTCACCGGCACGCCCGACCGCTTCTGCGCCTACCGCCGCAAGCGGCCGGTGAGCTTCGCGGCGATGTGCGGCTTCGTGGTCGGCCTGATCGCGGTGGTGAGCGACGGCAGTGCGGTCGGGCTGGGCCAGGCGCACACGCGCGAGCTGCTCGGTCACGCCAGCGAACTGCCGGCCGCGCACCAGCCGCTGGTCTTCACCTTCCTCAAGTTCGTGGCCTCGTGGCTGTCGGCCTGGTCGGGCGTGCCCGGCGGCATCTTCGGGCCCAGCCTGTCCATGGGCGCGGGCGTGGCGGCCGACGTGGCCTGGCTGTTCGGTTCGCCGCACGGTGCGGCGCTCATCGCCCTGGGCATGTGCGCCTTTCTGGCGGCCGTCACGCAGGCGCCCATCACGGCCATGATCATCGTGATGGAAATGACCGACGGCCACAGCATGGTGCTCAGCCTGATCGCCTGCGCGCTGTTCGCCAGCCTGGTCTCGCGCATGATCAGCCGCCCGCTCTACAGCACCATGTCGCAGATCATGATGCGCTCGCTGCGCGAGCCCGGCGTGGACGGCTCAGGACCGCGCTGAAGCTGGCGGTGCGGGCATGGCGGCCACCGGCCGCATGCGCCAGGCCGCGGCCAGCCACAGCAGCATCAGCGCCGCGCTGGCGATGAAGATGCCGCTGGCGCCCCAGGCCTTGAGCACCAGGCCACCGACCGCGCCGCCGGTGAAGATGCCCAGCGACATCAGCGTGTTGAACACACCGAGCGCCATGCCGCGCTGGCGCGGCGAGGCCAGGCGCGAGGCCAGGCTGGGCTGGCCCGCCTCCTGCGTGTTGAAACCCACGAAGAAGAGGCACAGCAGGGCACCCACGCCGGCCAGCGTGGGCGAATCGAGCAGCGCCAGAAAGCCCAGTTGCACCAGCGCCATGAGCGCGATGGCGCCCAGGTACACCGCGCGGAAGTGGCCGCGGCGTTCCAGGCGGAACAGCACGCCGCCCACGATCAGCAGCGAGACCAGCACGGCCGGCAGGTAGACCTGCCAGTGCCGCTCGGTGGCCAGGCCGGTCTGCAACAGCAGCGCGGGCACCGCCAGCCACATCATGATCTGCGCCGCGTGCAGCGCGAACACGCCCACGTTCACGCGCATCAGGTCGGGCTGCAGCAGCACCTCTTTCAGCGGTGCGCGCGGCGCGTCGGCGGCCAGTGCGGGCGCGGGCGGCACCACCCAGGCCACCACCGCCATGCCTGCGAGCGACAGCGCCGTGGTGAGGGCGAACAGGCCCGACAGGCCCACGTGCGGCACCAGCGCGGGCGCGGCCACGAGCGAGAGCGCGAACATCAAGGCGATGCTGATGCCCACCAGGGCCATGGCTTTCGTGCGCACCGTGTCGCGTGTGAGATCGGCGAGCAGGGCGGTGACGGCCGCCGAGATGGCGCCCGCGCCCTGCAGCGCGCGTCCCGCCAGCAGCCAGTGCACCGAGGGCGCCCAGGCCGCGACCGCGCTGCCCACGGCGAACACCGCCAGGCCGAGCAGGATCACCGGCTTGCGGCCGAAGCGGTCGGAAGCCATGCCCAGCGGCACCTGCAGGAAGGCCTGGGTGAGGCCATAGGCTCCCATGGCCAGGCCGATCAGGGCCGGGTCGTCGCCACCCGGGTAGCGCCGCGCCTCCAGTGCGAACACCGGCAGCACGATGAACAGCCCCAGCATGCGCAGGGCGTAGATGGCCGCGAGCGCCGCGCTCGCGCGGCGCTCATCGGCGGTCATGCGGTGGCCGGTGGTGGCCGTGTCGGGAGAAGGGGGAGCGGTGCGCAAGGCGGTCAAGGCGGGCGGGGGTCGGGAGGCCAGCCGCGTATTGTCGGCCATCGTCCCCGGCGCCTCGGATTGACCCGGCCGCGGAGACCCTCGGGCGTATCATGGCGGGTTGCCTTGGACGCTCGTGCCTTGAACCAGAAATTGCCTTCCGATCTCTTGCCGTCCGGCGCCCTGCGGGCGGATGAAGCCGCCCCATCGCGCGTGGAAGAGCCCTCCGCCCGCTACCTCGGCGACGCCATGCGCCTGCGCGGCGCTACCCTGTCGGTGCGCGGCGCGCGCACGCACAACCTCAAGAACATCGACCTCGACATCCCCAAGCACCGGCTGGTGGTCATCACGGGCTTGTCGGGCTCGGGCAAGTCCAGCCTGGCCTTCGACACGCTCTACGCCGAGGGCCAGCGCCGCTACGTCGAGAGCCTGTCGGCCTACGCGCGGCAGTTCCTGCAGCTCATGGACAAGCCCGACGTGGATTTGATCGAGGGCCTGGCGCCCGCGATCGCCATCGAGCAGAAGGCCACCAGCCACAACCCGCGTTCCACCGTGGGCACGGTGACCGAGATCCACGACTACCTGCGCCTGCTCTACGCGCGCGCCGGCACGCCACACTGCCCCGACCACGACCTTCCCCTGACCGCGCAGAGCGTGGCGCAGATGGTGGACGCCACGCTGGCGCTGCCCGAGGGCACGCGGCTGATGGTGCTGGCGCCCGTGGCGCGCGCCCGCAAGGGCGAGTTCGCCGAGCTGTTCGCCGACATGCAGGCGCGTGGCTACGTGCGCTTCCGCGTGAACGGCGCGGTGGTGGAGGCCGAGGCCCTGCCCGCGCTGAAGAAGAACGACAAGCACGACATCGACGTCGTGATCGACCGCCTGAAGGTGCGCGCCGAGGCCGACGCCGCCGGCGTCAACACCCAGCGCCAGCGCCTGGCCGAGAGCTTCGAGGCCGCGCTGCGCCTGGCCGACGGCCGCGCCATCACGCTCGACATGGACTCGGGCCAGGAACACGCGCACTCCGCGCGCTTCGCTTGCCCGCTGTGCCACTACGCCGTGGCCGAACTCGAGCCGCGCCTGTTCTCCTTCAACTCGCCCCTGGGCGCCTGCCCCAGCTGCGACGGCCTGGGCCACACCGAGTTCTTCGACCCCGCGCGCATCGTCGCCTTCCCCTCGCTCAGCCTGGCCAGTGGCGCCATCAAGGGCTGGGACCGGCGCAACGGCCACTACTTCTCGCTCGTCGAAAGCCTGGCCGCGCACTACCGCTTCAACGTCGACACGCCCTGGGAGTCCTTGCCCGAGGCGGTGCGCCAGGTGCTGCTGTTCGGCTCGGGTGAGGAAGAGATCCGCTTCCAGTACGCGCTGGATGGCGGCGAGCGCGCCAACAAGCGCGTGAGCAAGAAGCACCCTTTCGAGGGCATCGTGCGCAACTTCGAGCGGCGCTGGCGCGAGACCGACAGCGCCACCGTGCGCGAGGAGCTGGCGCGTTACCGCGCCACGCGGCCTTGCCCCGACTGCGGCGGCTCTCGCCTGCGCCGCGAGGCGCGCCACGTGTTCGTGGGCGAAGGCGAGCAGCGCCGCGCCATCTTCGAGATCGGCCACGTCACGCTCGGCGACGCCCTGCGCTGGTTCGGGGCGCTGGCGCTGGGCGGCGCCAAGGGCGAGATCGCGGGCCGCGTGATCCAGGAGATCCGCCAGCGCCTGAAATTCCTCAACGACGTGGGCCTGAACTACCTGAGCCTGGACCGCAGCGCGGACACGCTCTCGGGCGGCGAGGCCCAGCGCATCCGCCTGGCCAGCCAGATCGGCAGCGGCCTCACCGGCGTGATGTACGTGCTCGACGAGCCCAGCATCGGCCTGCACCAGCGCGACAACGACCGCCTCATCGGCACCCTGCAGCACCTGCGCGACCTGGGCAACACCGTGCTGGTGGTGGAGCACGACGAGGACATGATCCGCGCCGCCGACCACGTGATCGACATGGGTCCCGGGGCCGGTGTGCACGGTGGGCGCGTCATGGCCCAGGGCAGTTGCGAGGACGTGATCGCCGCGCCCGACTCGCTCACCGGCCAGTACCTGGGCGGCGCGCGCCGCATCGAGGTGCCGAAGCAGCGCACGCCGTGGCAGGTCGCGCGCACCGCGGCCGCGCCGGCCGCGCCGGCCAAGCCGCGCTTTCCCGCCGGGCCCAAGGGCCGCGCCAAGGCCGAACCCATGGTCGATGGCAGCGGCCTGGCGATCCGCGTCGTGGGGGCCTCGGGCCACAACCTGCGCGGCGTCACGGCCAGCTTTCCGGTGGGCCTGTTCACCTGCGTCACCGGTGTGTCGGGCTCGGGCAAGTCCACCCTGGTCAACGACACGCTCTATGCCGCCGTGGCGCGCGCCATCTACCGCTCGCACGACGAGCCCGCGCCGCACGAGGCCATCGAAGGCCTGGAGCACTTCGACAAGGTCATCAACGTCGACCAGTCGCCCATCGGCCGCACGCCGCGCAGCAACCCGGCCACCTACACCGGCCTGTTCACCGGCATTCGCGAGCTGATGGCCGAGGTGCCCGCCGCGCGCGAGCGCGGCTACGGCCCGGGCCGCTTCAGCTTCAACGTGGCCGGCGGCCGCTGCGAGGCCTGCCAGGGCGACGGCGTGGTCAAGGTCGAGATGCACTTCCTGCCCGACGTCTACGTGCCCTGCGAGGTCTGCCACGGCCAGCGCTACAACCGCGAAACGCTGGAGGTCCTCTACAAGGGCAAGAACATCGCGCAGATCCTGGAGCTCACGGTGGAGCAGGCGCACGCCTTCTTCGGCGCCGTGCCCACGCTGGCGCGCAAGCTGCAGACCCTGCTCGACGTGGGCCTGTCCTACATCCAGCTCGGCCAGGCCGCCACCACGCTGTCGGGTGGCGAGGCGCAGCGCGTCAAGCTCGCGCTCGAGCTCTCCAAGCGCGACACCGGCCGCACGCTCTACATCCTCGACGAGCCCACCACCGGCCTGCACTTCGCCGACATCGAGCTGCTGCTCAAGGTGCTGCACCAGTTGCGCGACGCGGGCAACACCATCGTGGTGATCGAGCACAACCT
>NZ_DATIGV010000191.1:0-44222 GCF_035481345.1 Hydrogenophaga sp.
GCCGAAGGGCGAGTTCACGATGCGCAGCATCACCAGGAACATCAGCGACACCACGCCGAAGATCAGGTAGTAGGTGATGAAGCGGCCGTTGAGCGGCACCGCGCCGAAGGGGCCCTCGAAGTCCTCCTCGCGCAGCGAGAAGCCGGGCGAGAGCAGCTCGGGCAGGCGAAAGGTCAGGCCGTCCTCGCCACCGGTGATGTGCGAGAGCTGCGAGGCCAACGTGAGAAAGGCCGAGGCCACGGCCAGCGTGATCATGGCGAAGAAGATCGCCCGCACGCGCAGCGAGAACAGGCCGATGAGCAGCGACAGCAGCAGCGAGAGCAGCAGCGCACCCACCGCACCCACCACCAGCGCCCACCAGGTGGGGCCCATGGCATTGGCCGAGATGGCGATGCCGTACGCACCGATGCCGAAGAACATGGTGTGCGCGAAGCTCACGATGCCGGTGTAGCCCAGCAGCAGGTCGAAGCTGACCACCAGGGCGATGAAGATCAGCACCTTGGCCGCGACGTTGAGCGCCTTCACGCCGGGGAACAGGAAGGGCGCGAAGGCCAGGCCCAGCACCAGCAACACCAGCAGGATGGCCAGCCAGCGGCTGCGCGGCAGGTCGTGGGAGAGCAAACGGGACAACACGGTGGGCTCTCCTCAGCGATTGGCGACGGGGTAGACCCCCTGCGGCCGCCACAGCAGGATGGCGACCATGAGCGCGATGTTGGAGAACAGCGCCACCTTGGGCATGAGAAAGCCCGTGTAGTTGGCCATCAGCCCCACCAGCAGCGCGCCCACCAGCGCGCCCAGCGTAGAGCCCAGGCCGCCGATGATGATGACGATGAAGATCAGCACGTTGACCTGCGCGCCCATCTGCGGCAGCACGGTCTGCTGGTACAGGCCCCACATCACGCCGCCCAGGCCGGCCAGCGCGCTGCCGGCCACGAACACGCCCACGAACAGGCGCTGGATGCGGTAGCCCAGGGACTCGACCATCTCGCGGTCCTGCACGCCGGCGCGGATCAGCAGGCCCACCTTGGTGCGGTTGAGCGTCCACACCATGGCGGCGAACACCGCCAGGCCCACGGCCATGGCCAGCAGGCGGTACTTCTCAATCGAGGCGTCGCCGATGATGAAGCTGCCGCGCAGGGTTTCAGGCAGCGGCAGCGCGAGCTGGCCCGGGCCCCAGATCACCTTGATCAGCTCCTCGCCGATGATCATGCCGCCCATGGTGATGAGGATCTGCTTGAGGTGCTGGCCATAGACCGGGCGCACGATGTAGCGCTCGAACACCAGGCCCAGCGCGCCAGCCACCAGCATGGCCACCAGCATTGCGGGCACCAGGGCCACCAGGTTGAGCCAGAAGCTGTCGGCGATGGCGTAGGCGTTGAGGCCGCCGAACACGCTGACCGCGACGAAGGCGCCCAGCGCGATGAACACGCCGTGGCCGAAGTTGAGCACGTCCATCAGGCCGAACACGAGCGTGAGGCCCGAGGCGATGATGAAGACGATGAGGCCCATGGCCAGGCCGGCCACGGTGAGCGTGAGCCAGGTCGAGCCGCTGCCGACCGCAGGCAGCGCGAGCGCCGCGAGCAGCGGCACCAGGGCCACGGGCTTCCAGTCGAAGTCTTTCAGGGCCTGCCAG
Organism: Hydrogenophaga sp.; assembly: GCF_035481345.1. Lineage (GTDB taxonomy): Bacteria > Pseudomonadota > Gammaproteobacteria > Burkholderiales > Burkholderiaceae_C > Hydrogenophaga. The sequence goes on from NZ_DATIGV010000191.1 coordinate 1,634, forward strand.
CGGGCGGTGGGGTTCGATGCGGCTGGCGCGGTGGTCACGTGGGTGTTCATTGGTGCGCTCCGAGCGACAGGCCCAGCAGGCGCGCCTGCAGCGCGGCGTCCTCGGCCAGTTCGGCCATGGCGCCGCTGTGCACCACGCGGCCGTCGTCCATCACGGCCACCGTGTCGCCGAGCTGGCGCGCGAAATTGAAGTTCTGCTCGACGAGCAGGATGGTGGTGTGCGCGGCCTTGAGTTCGCGAAAGGCCGCGATCATGTTCTGGATGATGGCCGGCGCCAGGCCCTTGCTGGGCTCGTCGATGAGCAGCAACTGGCGCGGCTCGACGATGGCGCGCGAGACGGCGAGCATCTGCTTCTGTCCGCCCGAGAGCTTGCCCGCCGGGTGCAGCCAGAACTTCTTCATCGCCGGGAACATGTCGAAGATCCATTCCAGGCGCTTCGTGTCCACGTCGTCGATGGTGCGCGCGCCGCGCGCGGCCAGCAGCATGTTCTCCTTGACGCTCAGGTCCGCGAAGATGCCCATGTTCTCGGGCACGTAGGCCACGCCGCCTTGCGCAATGTCGGGCGTGGCGCGGGCGGTGATGTCCTGGCCGGCGAGCGTGATGCGGCCCTGGCTGGCGTGCCACAGGCCCATGATGGTGCGCAGCGTGGTCGTCTTGCCCGCGCCATTGCGGCCCAGCAGCATGGTGAGCTGGTTGGCGGGCACCTGCAGGTCCACTCCATGCAGGATGTGGTACGCGCCGATGTGGGTGTGCACACCCTCGAGCGTCAGCAGCGGCTGCGTCATGCGCTCACCTCTTCTTCGGGGTTCACGCCCAGGTAGGCCTGCTGCACCACGGGCGATGCGATCACCGATTCGGGCTCGCCATCGGCCACCAGCTCGCCGTTGTGCAGCACGATGATGCGGTCCGACAGCTCGCGCACCACGTCCATCTTGTGCTCCACCAGCAGGATGGTCTTGGACTTGTCGGCCTTGAGGCTGCGGATGAGGTTCAGGATCACCGGCACCTCGTCCACGCTCATGCCGGCGGTGGGCTCGTCGAACATGTAGACCCTGGGGTCCAGCGCCATGAGGATGCCGACCTCCAGCTTGCGCTGGTCGCCGTGCGGCAGGCTGGCGGCGCGGGCGTTGGCCTTGTCGGCCAGGGCCACGGTCTCCAGGATGCGATCGGCCTGCTCGATCAGGTCCTTGCGGTCGCTCCAGATGCGAAAGAAGTCCATGCCCGCGCCGGCGCGCGCCTGCACCGCCATGCGCACGTTCTCGCGCACGCTCAGTTGCGGGAACAGGTTGGTGAGCTGAAAGGCGCGCCCCAGGCCCGCGCGCGTGCGCAGCGGCGCGCTCAGGTTCGTGAGCTCACGCCCGTCCAGCGTCACCGTGCCGGCGCTGGCCTTGATCTGGCCCGAGATCAGGTTGAAGTAGGTCGTCTTGCCCGCGCCATTGGGACCGACGATGGCGGTGAGCGTGCCCGGCGCGAAGGCGCAGGAGACAGCGTTCACCGCCACGTGCCCGCCGAAGCGGACCGTGAGGTTCGAGGTTTGCAGCATGGGGGTTCGTGCGCCCGCCGGGCGCACGCCAGGTTCAGCGCTTGTTGCGGATGGGGATGTTCATGTCCTCAGGCTTGATCTCACGCACGAGTTCAGGCACGCCCCAGGCGAAGGCCGGGTCGGCCTTGATCCGGAAGTGGTACATGCTCTGCATGGCCTGGTGGTCTTCCTTGCGGAAGGTCATGGTGCCCTTGGGCGTGTCGAAGCTCATGCCTTCCATGGTCTGGATGAGCTTGTTGGTGTTGGTGTCGCCGTTGGTTTTCTTGAGCGCGGTCACCACGGCCATGGCGGCGCTGAAGCCACCGGCGGTGAAGAAATCCGGCGGCTGCTTGAACTGGCGGTAGTGCTCCGACACCATGGCCTCGTTGATCGGGTTCTTGGGGATGCCGAAGTAGTAGTACAGCGCGCCCTCCATGCCCGGGAACTGCTTGTAGGCCACCATGGCCGGCAGGATGTTGCCGCCCGTGGCGAGCTTGATGCCGTAGCGCTTGTCCAGCTCCATCTCGGCGATCTTGGCGAAGGGCGTGGGTGCGCCCGACCACACGACCGAGATGTACTTGTTGCCCGGCTGGTCCTTGAGCTTGTCGACCAGGCGCAGCAAGCCGGCGGTGAAGTCCGTCGTGCCCACGGGCAGGTACTCCTCGTGGACGATCTTGGCCTTGGTGGTGAAGTCCTTGGCGGCCTTCACGGCGTCGCGGCCGAAGGCGTTGTCGTTGGCGAGGACGCCGATCACGTTGTTGGGCGCGTCGAGCGCCACGGCGTTGGCGGCGGCGTCCTGGCTGCTGTTGCGGCCGGTGCGGAAGATGTACTTGTTCCACTTGTCGCCGGTGATGGAGTCGGCCACGGCGGGCTCCACCAGCAGGATCTTGCGGTACTCCTCGGCCACGGGGAGCATGGCCAGCGCCACGGGCGAGGCGGTGGGGCCGATGGCGAGATCGACCTTGTCGTCGGCGTAGGCGGCGGCCAGCAGGCTCTTGCCCACGTCGGGCTTGCCCTGGTCGTCCTTCTCGATCACCACGATCTTCTTGCCCGCCACCGTCATGGTGCCGCCCGTGGCGTAGTTCAGGCCCATCATCAGGCCCGTGTGGGTCTGCTTGGCGTAGGCCTCCAGCGGGCCGGTCTTGCTGTGGATGTGGGCGATGCGGATTTCGCCCTTGCTGGCTTGGGCAAAACCCAGGGTGGCCGTGCAGGCCAGGGCGATCACCGCCAGGCGGCGGGTGGTGTCGAACATACTTGTCTCCTGATGGTTGCTGGCACAGCGCGGTGCGCCGTGCCACCGTGGTGCACGTGCCGTGCCAGCTCGACAAGCCGTTGATCTCAAAGGATTTTCTTACGAGTCACCTAAATGGCTGTCTGAAATTCAGACAATCGAATTTCGCCCCATTGTCTGAAATTCAGACAGATGCCGGAAATTCGGACACACCCTCGAAGGCCGCCAGACGGTCGTACAGGCTGGCGCGCGAGATGCCCAGCAGCTTGGCCGCCGCGCTGCGGTTGCCGCCGGTGCGCGCCAGGGCCTGGGCAATGGCGCGACGCTCGAGCTCGGCCACCTGCTCGGCGAGCGGTCGCCATTCGACCTCGGCCGCGCCCCCCGTCGGCGGCGCTTCGCGCACCGGCGCCAGCGCGGGCAGGCCGGCCTCGCGCAGCACCTCGTCCACTTGGGCCGCATTGATCAGCGGCGAGTCGGTGCGCAGGGCGAGCTGCTCCAGCACGTTGCGCAGCTCGCGGATGTTGCCGCGCCAGGGCTGGGCCGCGAGCAGGGCCTGCGCCTCGGCGCCGAATTCGAGTTGCGGCCCGCCGCCGCGCGCGGCGATGTCCTCGCACAGGGCCTCGATGAGCAGCGGCACGTCGCTCTGGCGTTCGCGCAGCGGCGGCACGCGGATGGGCAACACGTTCAGGCGGTAGTACAGGTCCTCGCGGAAGCGCCCTTCCCTCACCATCTGCGGCAGGTCGCGCGAGGTGGCGGCCACCACGCGCACATCAAAGGGCACGAGTTTGTTCGAGCCCAGTGGCTCGATCTCGCCCTCCTGCAGGGCGCGCAGCAGCTTGACCTGCAGGGCCATGGGCATGTCGCCCAGTTCGTCGAGGAACAGGGTGCCGCCGTCGGCCAGCTTGAACTTGCCGTCGCGGCCCTTCTTGTCGGCGCCGGTGTAGGCGCCTGGCGCGACGCCGAAGAACTCGGCCTCGAGCAGCGTCTCGGGCACGGCGGCCATGTTCACGCTGACGAAGGGCCGACCGGCGCGCGGCGAGGCGGCGTGGATGGCGTGCGCGAGCAGTTCCTTGCCGGTGCCGGTTTCACCGAGCAGGAGCACGGGGCTGCTGGACTGGGCCGCGCGGCGCGCCTGGCGCTTGACCTCCACCGCCGCGGCGCTGGTGCCGACGAAGCTGGCGAAGGTGTACTTGCTGCGGCGCTGGTGGGCGAGTTCGCGGCGCGCGTCGTGCAGGTCCTGCTCGAGCCGGGCGAACTTGGTGATGAGGGGTTGCAGCGTGGTCTCGGGGTGGTCGAAGAGCACGATGCCGAGCACACCGATGACCTCGCCGGCCTCGTCGCGCAAGGGGATGCGCGTGACCACAAAGGTGCCGGCGCGGTTGGTGAGCAGGTCGATGAGGATGGGCTTGCCGGTTTCCAGCACGCGGTGCATCTGGGTGTGCTGCACGACCTTGCTGACGGGCTGGCCGACGAAGTCTTCCTCGCGGTCGAAGCCCAGGGCGGGCAGGAAGCGGCGGTACTGGTCGTTGATCCAGACCACGCGCGCGTGCCGGTCCACCAGCAGCATGCCTTCGCTGGCGTTGGCGAAGAGGTCGAACATGGAGCGCGCGGCGAGCTCCAGGATGCTCTGCGCGTCGCGGGGCAGGCGGTCGTCGCGGGTCATGGGAGGGATGGTACCCGGGTGGGGTATGTTTTTTCCTCACCCAAGGGTTCTTCTCCGGCGGCTGCGGTCATCGGCGCTTGGGTGTCCGGCTCCGCGAATGTCCCCCGGAACGGATCGCTGGCGCGCTCCGCTCCTCCTCCTTTATTTCGCTACGCCGGACACCCAATCACCGACGACCTCATGGGCACTCGTCTGTTGGCACTCGAACGTATCTCTGGCTCGCGGACGCTGGGTGCCCTGCGCAGCGAAATAAAGGAGGAGCCAAGGGCGCAGCCCTTGGCGGGGGACATTCGCGGAGCAGGGCGCCCAGTGGCCGCGAACTTCGCGAGGTAGACGCGCGAAATGGAAGCGCGCAACATCCCTCAAGCCGAAGCCAAGTCCCTTTTCTGCCGCCGCGCCAGCAGCCTCGGCACCACCAGCACGCCCACCACCACGATCAGCAAAATAAGCGACATCGGCCGCTGCACGAACACCAGCCAGTTGCCCTCGCCGATCGACAGCGCGTTGCGCATCTGCGCTTCCGCCAGTGGCCCGAGGATGAGGCCCACGATCACCGGCGCGGCGGGGAAATCGAAGCGGCGCATCAGAACGCCCAGCAGGCCAATGCCCAACATGAGGTACAGGTCGAACGCGCTCTGGCGCATGCCGTACACGCCCACCGTCGCGAAGATCAGGATCCCGGCGTAGAGCTGCGGACGCGGGATCTTCAGCAGCTTCACCCACAGGCCCACCAGCGGCAGGTTCAGCACCAGCAGCATCACGTTGCCGATGTAGAGCGAGGCGATCAGCGCCCACACCAGGGCCGACGAGGTCTGGAACAGTTGGGGTCCGGCGTTGATGCCGTAGTTCTGCAAGGCGGACAGTAGGATCGCCGCCGTCACCGAGGTGGGGATGCCCAGCGTCAGCAGCGGCACCAGCGTGGCCGTGACGGCCGCGTTGTTGGCCGCCTCGGGGCCGGCCACGCCCTCGATCGCGCCCGAGGTGCCGAAGCTCTGCTTCGCCTCGGGGTCGGCCAGCTTGCGCTCGGTCGCGTAGCTCAGGAAGGTGGGGATCTCGGTGCCGCCGGCCGGAATGGTGCCGAAGGGAAAGCCGATCGCCGTGCCGCGCAGCCAGGCCGGCCATGAGCGGCGCCACTCGTTGCGCGTCATGTGCACCTTGGTCAGGCGGTTCATGCTGCTCTGCGAGCGGCCTTCGTACAGCGCGTTGTAGAGCGCCTCGGTCACCGCGAACAGGCCCACGGCCACCAGCACCACCTCCACGCCGTCCATGAACTCCAGCACGCCACCGGTGTAGCGCACCTGGGCCGTGATCTGGTCAATACCGACCAGGCCCAGCGAGATGCCCAGGAACAGCGCGGCCAGACCGCGCAGCGCGCTCTGGCCCAGCACCGCGCTCACCGTGGTGAAGGCCAGCAGCATGAGGCAGAAGTACTCGGGCGGCCCCAGGCGCACAGCGAATTCCGCCAGGAAGGGCGCGAACAGCGTGACGAGGACGGTGCCGATGGTGCCGGCCACGAAGGAGCCGATGGCCGCCGTGGCCAGCGCCGCACCCGCGCGGCCGTTCTTGGCCATCTTGAAGCCTTCGAGCGCCGTCACCATGGTGCCGGTCTCGCCGGGCGTGTTGAGCAGGATGGAGGTGGTGGAGCCACCGTACATGGCGCCGTAGTAGATGCCGGCGAAGAAGATCATCGAGGCGGTGGGCTCCACCTGGCCCGTGATGGGCAGCAGCATGGCCACCGTGACGGCCGGGCCCAGCCCGGGCAGCACGCCGATGGCCGTGCCCAGCGCGCAGCCGGCCAGTGCCCACAGCAGGTTGAGGGGCGTGGCGGCCGTGGCGAAGCCGCCCATGAGTTGGCTCAGGATCTCGCTCATGTCAGATCCAGCCGCCGGCGCTGATGCCCGGCAGGTTGACCGCCAGCACTTTGGTGAAGACCCAGAACACGGGCGCCGAGATCAGCACGCCGGTGACCGCGTCGATGACGGTGGTGCGCGCGCCACCGGCGGCGCGGCCTTCGCTCAGGCGCAGACCGCGCACCGCCAGCGCATAGCACAGCGTGCAGCTCAGCACGAAGCCGATGGTGGTGATGAGCGCCGCGTTGGCGACGACGCCGCCCGCCACCCAGGCCAGGGCGCGCCAGTCGCCGCGCTCGGCGCCCGAGGGCGGCTCCACGTCGCGCCAGCCACCGTGCAGCGCCTGCCACAGCAGCAGGCCTCCACACACGGCCATGGCCGCGCCCATCACCCAGGGCAGAAAGTCGGGGCCCACGCCCGCGTAACCCGACGCCGAGGGGATCTGCCAGGCGCCCACCGCGAGCACCACGGCCACGCCGAGCGCCCCGAGGCCGATCGCCACCTGCCCCGCGTTCACCGACGCGGGCTGCTGCATCTCGCTCATGACGCGGCCCGGCTCAGACCATGCCCGCGCGCACCATGGTCGCGCGCAGGCTGGAGAAGTCGCGGTCCACGAACTCCTCGAAGGCCTTGCCGGTCAGCAGCGCGGGCGTCCAGTTGTTCTTCTTCACCGCCTCCGCCCAGGACTTGCTCTGCGTGGCCTTGACGATCATGGCCGCCAGCGCGTCGCGCTGCGCGGGCGTGATGCCGGCCGCGCCGTACACGCCGCGCCAGTTGCCGATCACCACGTCGATGCCCTGCTCCTTCAGCGTGGGCACATTGATGCCGTCCAGGCGCTTGTCCGAGGTGACGGCGATGGCGCGCATCTTGCCGCTCTCGATGTAGGGCTGGAACTCGCTGTAGCCGCTGCCGCCCACGGTGACGTTGCCGCCCAGGATGGCGGCGACCGCCTCGCCGCCCCCGCGGAAGGGCACGTAGTTGATCTTGGCGGCCGGCACGCCCACGGCCTGCGCGATCTGCGCCGCCGCGATGTGCTCGGTGGCACCGCGCGAGCCGCCGCCCCACTTGACGCTGCCGGGGTCCTTCTTGAGCTGCTCGACCACGTCCTTCATGGTCTTGAGCGGCGATTCGGCCGGCAGGACGAAGACGTTGTATTCGGTGGTGAGGCGCGCGATGGGCGTGACCTGGGTGATGGACACGGGTGGCTTGCCGGTGATGATGCCGCCGAGCATGACGGCGCCCATGACCATGAGGGCGTTCGGGTCGCCCTTGCTGGCGTTGAAGAACTGGGCCAGGCCGATGGCGCCGGCCGCGCCGCCCTTGTTCTCGTAGGTCACCGAAGACGCCACGCCCGCGTCGCGCAGGGCGTCGCCGAGCGCGCGGCCGGTGCCGTCCCAACCGCCGCCGGGGTTGGCGGGGATCATCATCTTGAGGTTGGCGGCAGCCCATGCCGCGTTGGGCAAGGCACCAGCAGCGGCGAGCGCGGCCAGGGATTTGAGGAAGGTGTCGCGGCGCATGGCATGTCTCCTGGGTTGTGGAATCGGCGCCGCGAATGGTCGCGCCGGGGGCTGTCAGTTGGCTGTCGGGCACCCTGGGAGAAACCCTGAGGTGCGCGCCTCTCCATAATCGGTGCCCCCATGAAGCTCCTGCTCGTCGAAGACAACACCACCATGCAGGCCACGCTGAGCCGTGCCTTCGAGCGGCGCGGCATCCAGGTGGTGACCTGCGACGACGGCGAGCGCGCGCTGGCGCTGTGGCGCGATACGCAGCCCGACGCGGTGCTGCTCGACCTGTCGCTGCCCGGCAAGGACGGCCTGGAGGTGCTCGCGCAGGCGCGAAGCAATGGCCTCAAGACCCCGGTGATCATCCTCACCGCGCGCGGCACGGTGGGCGACCGCATCCTGGGCTTGAACACCGGTGCCGACGACTACCTGCCCAAGCCCTTCGACCTGGACGAACTCGAGGCCCGCGTGCGCGCCCTGGTGCGCCGTGCGGGCGGCGCCGAGGCCGCCCCCGCCACCGCCTGGTGCGGCATGGCCGTGGACCGCGAGAGCGGCGCCGTCTACCACCTGGGCCAGCCCCTGGAGCTGCCCCCGCGCGAACTCGCCCTGCTGCGTGCCGTGCTCGCGCGCCCGGGCCACGCCATCGCCAAGGAGCGCCTGTTCGAACTCGTCTTCCCGGGCGAAAACGACGTGCAGCCCGAGGCCATCGAGGTCGTGGCCTATCGCCTGCGCAAGAAGATCGCGCACACCGGCGCGCAGCTCGTCACCCTGCGCGGGCTGGGCTACCTCATCAAAGGCAACCCATGAAGCCGCGCGCGCTGTCGCTGCGCCGCACGCTGCTGCTGGGCATCCTGCTGCCGGTGTTCGGCTATGTGGTGTTCAACACCGTGGTGCTGTACCGCCAGGCCCTGGCCGCCGCTGACACCGCCTACGACCGCACCCTGTTGGCCACGGCCAAGTCGCTGGGCGAGCAGTTGCAGGTCACCTCGCGCAACGGCGAGGTACACGTGCAGGCCACGGTGCTGTACTCCGCGCTCGAGGCTTTCGAGGCCGACAACCGCAGCCGGCTCTTCTACCGCGTGAGCGGCTTCCAGGGCGAGATGGTCTCGGGCTTCGCCGACATGCCGCCGCCCCGGCGCGACGCGCCCTCGGACAACATCTACGCCGCGCTGGTGAGCTTCTACGACGAGCGCTACCGCGACGTGCCGGTGCGCATGGCCGTGCTGCTGCAGCCCGTGGCCGGCGTGCAAGGCCAGGGCATGGCTACCATTCAGGTGGCCGAGACGCTGGAGCTGCGCGAAACCCTGGCGCGCCAGATCCTGGTGGACACGCTGTGGCGCCAGGCCGCGCTGCTGGCGGTGATCGCCTTCGTGGTGGTGCTGGTGGTGCAACGCGCCACGCGGCCGGTGCGCGACATCAGCCGCGCGCTCGCCTCGCGCAGCGAGAACGACCTGTCGCCCTTGCCCGCGCAGGACGCGCCACGCGAGCTGCTGCCGCTGCTGGACGCGACCAACCAGCACATGCAGCGGCTGTCGCAACTGCTGGAACACCAGAAGCGCTTCGTGCGCGACACCTCGCACCAGTTGCGCACGCCGCTGGCGGTGCTGAAGACGCAGCTGCAGTCGGCGCGGCGCGGCGATGTGGAGCCGCGCCAGGCGCTCGAGGAGATCGCGCACACGGTGGACCGCGCGACCGAACTCGCCAACCAGATGCTGGCGCTGGCCAAGGTGGAGCAGTTGCGCCAGGACCGCGACGTGCCCGTGAGCGACTGGGCCGCCGTGGTGCGCGCGGTGGCGCTGGACCTGTCGGCGCTGATCGCCGACCGCTCGCTGGATTTCGCGCTGGACGTGAGCGAGGCGGCGCCGGTGCGCGCCCACGAATGGGCGCTGCGCGAGCTCACGCGCAACCTGCTGCACAACGCCATCAAGCACTCGCCGCCCGGTGGCGCCTTGCGCGTGGGCCTGCTGCGCGACGAGCGCACCGCGGCGCTCATCGTTCGCGACAGCGGCCCCGGCATCGCGCCCGCGCTGCGCGAGCGGCTGTTCCAGCCCTTCGCCACCGACCACCGCGCCAGCCCCAGCCTCTCGGGCTCGGGCCTCGGGCTCGCCATTTGCCGGGAGGTGGTGCAATCGCTGGACGGGCAGATCGAACTGGACAATCGCATGGACGGCGGCAGCGTGCGCGGACTCGACGCGACGGTGCGCCTGCCCCTGGCCTCCACCACGACGACATGACGACGACGAAGACCGAACCCGAGCGCGTGCGCCTGGACAAGTGGCTGTGGGCCGCGCGTTTCTTCAAGACCCGCGCCTTGAGCGCCGAGGCGATCGACAAGGGTCGCGTGAGCGTCAATGGGCAGGCGGCCAAGGCCTCGCGCGAGCCGCGCGTGGGCGACACCATCGAGTTCCGCCAAGGCAACGACCTGCGCGCGGTGATCGTGCGCGGGCTGAGTTCGGTGCGCGGGCCGGCACCGGTGGCGCAGCAGCTCTATGAGGAAACACCCGAGTCGGTGGCGCGCCGGCTGGCCAGCGCCGAACAGCGCCGCCTGGCGCCCGAGCCCGCCTTGAGCCAGGTGCAGGGACGGCCGACCAAGCGCGACCGTCGCACGCTCAAGGATTGGGGGGATCGCTGGAGCGCGTCGTTGGACGACGAAGCGACTTGAGCGCCCCGGCACGAGCGATCGCGCGCTACTGAAGCCAGACACGCGCACCGTCGATGGCGTGCGCGACCGTGGAACCCGGATCATCGCCACCGGCGGTGGTGGCATTCGGCCGAGGAAGGGACAGCAACAGCGACAACTGCTCGGCCTCGATGCGCAAGCGCCGGGCGGCCATGCTGCGGCCTTGCTCGGCCATGCAATAGCCGAGCAACCGGAGCGTGTGGACCTTCGCCTCGTGCTCCTCCAGGCGCTCCTGGATGCCCAGGGCCTGCCGCAGCAAGGCCTCCGCTGCGGCAAACCGGCGGCGGCGAACGCAGACGACGGCCTGCGCCGACAGCGTGGCGCTCAGGTGCCGGTGGTCGCCGCAAGCCCGCTGGATTCGCTCAGCCGTCGAAAGGGCAGCGAGCCCCCCTTCCACCTCCCCCTGCGCGATTCTCGCCAGGCCGATGTGGAACTCGATATACGACAACGCGGGCGTCTCGCCCTCCCCCTCCAGCAGGCCGCGCGCTCGCTCCAGCAAGGGAAAGGCGCGGAGCAGGTTGCCTTGCCCCACCAGGAGACCGCCCATGTGGCACAAGGCGGCGGCCAGTAGGCCGGGGTCATCGGGCGGTGTCCCGCACGCGGAAATGACGCCTTCGTAGCATGCCGCCGCGCGCGCGAAGTCGCCTTGCTGTTCATGCAGGACCCCGGCGCGCAACTCGGCGATCGCCAGTCGGGTCGTGTGCGGGAGAGAGTCGGTGTCGGGATCGAGATCGGGGTTCTGCGCGGGGTCGGACATGTGCGGCGGGACCTGCTGGCCGGTGGTTGCCACGTTCCGTGGCAGCGCCCCGCCCCGCGGTTCCCCGCGACCTTCAGCCCTTGCGCAACCCCAGCCACATCACCGTGGCCACCACGATCAGGCCACCCGCCACCTGGATCGCCGCGATCGACTGCCCCAGGAACACCCAGGCCAGCACCAGCGCGAAGATGGGTTCGATGTTCATGATGGCCGAGTTGCCCACCACACCCAGGCGCGGCAGCACGGTGAACATGATGGTGAAGGCGGTGCCGTAGAGGAAGGTCAGGCCGAGCAGCCCCCACCAGCCCGGCAGCGCGTCCGGAAAATGCAGCCCACCCTGCGTGGCGCTGGCGGCCAGCGCGATCACCGCCACGATGCCCATGGTGGTGGCCGTGCGCAGGCGGCCATCGAGGTCGCCCGCCTCGTGCTGAGTGAACACCAGCGCCAGGCCAAAGCTGGCCGCCGCAGCGAGCGCGAAGCCCACGCCCACGCCGATGCGCGCCCAGTGCCCGCCCGCGCCCAGGCCGGAGGCCGCGCCCGACACGTCCAGCGCCAGCGCCAGGCCCAGCAGCATCAGCGGCATCGCCTTGAGCAGATGCGGCGCGGGCCTCTGGCCGTACACGAGGCGCGCCCACAACGCCGTCCACAGCGGGTAGGTGTTGAAGGCCAGCAGCGCCAGCGCCACCGGCAGGCGCGCCACGGCCGCGTACAGGCAAAGGCTCTGCACGCCCACCAGCAGGCCGATGGCGGGCAAGGCCTTGCGGTGGCGCGCGTTGAGCTTGAAGGGCACGCGGTAGGCCAGCAGGATGGCCGCAACCACCAGCGCCGTGACGCCGCTGCGGAAGGTCACGGCCGTGGCCACGGTGACGCCATGGTCGAAGGCCAGGCGCGCGGCCACGTGGTTGGCACCCATCATGAAGGCGATGAGCAACAGGGTGGCGAAGGCGGTGCGCGACAGGCTTTGTGACATGGGTGGGTCTGGCGGATCGGCAAACGGATCGGGCAAAACAAAAGGCGCCCCGCGGGGCGCCTTTGTCGATGAAGAACATCTGGCGGAGTGAGAGGGATTCGAACCCTCGATGAGGCTCTACACCCCATACTCCCTTAGCAGGGGAGCACCTTCGGCCACTCGGTCATCACTCCGCGAAGCCCGCATTATGCCCCAAAGCACACGCGGGCCAGCCCCGCTCAGGCGCTGATCGTGTCGGCGGTCTGGTCGAGATCGAACTCGCGGTGCAGCGCGCGCACGGCCAGTTCCATGTACTTCTCGTCGATGACCACCGAGGTCTTGATCTCCGAGGTGGAGATCATCTGGATGTTGATGCCTTCGTTGCTGAGGCAGCGGAACATGCGGCTGGCCACGCCCACGTGGCTGCGCATGCCGATGCCGACGATGCTGACCTTGCAGATGCGGTTGTCGCCCACCACGTCGGCCGCGCCAAGCGCGGGCACCACCTGTGCCTTGAGCAGATCGAGCGTCTTCTGGTAGTCGTTGCGGTGCACCGTGAAGCTGAAGTCGGTCTTGCCGTCCTTGCTCAGGTTCTGGATGATGACGTCGACCTCGATGTTGGCGTCGGCCACCGCGCCCAGGATCTGCGCGGCGATGCCGGGCTTGTCGGGCACGCCGAGCACCGAGACCTTGGCCTCGTCGCGGTTGAACGCAATGCCGGAAACGACGGCTTGTTCCATTTGTTCGTCTTCCTCAAAAGTGATCAGGGTGCCGGAGGCGGCCTCTTCGGCGAGGTCGATGTCCCAAGGCGTGAAGCTGGAGAGCACGCGCAGCGGCACCTGGTACTTGCCGGCGAATTCCACCGAGCGGATCTGCAGCACCTTGGAGCCCATGCTGGCCATCTCCAGCATCTCCTCGAAGCTCACGCGCAGCAGGCGGCGCGCCTCGGGCACCACGCGCGGGTCGGTGGTGTAGACGCCGTCGACGTCGGTGTAGATCAGGCACTCGGCGGCCTTGAGCGCCGCGGCCACGGCCACGGCCGAGGTGTCGCTGCCGCCGCGGCCCAGCGTGGTGATGTTGCCGTCGTCGTCGATGCCCTGGAAGCCGGTGACGATGACCACCTTGCCGGCGTCGAGGTCGGCGCGCACGCGCGCATCGTCGATCGATTCGATGCGGGCCTTGGTGTAGGCGTCGTTGGTCTTGATGGGCACCTGCCAGCCGGCGTAGCTCACCGCCTCCATGCCTTCGGCCTGCAGCGCGATGGCCAGCAGCGCGGAGGAGGCCTGCTCGCCGGTGGCGGCCAGCATGTCGAGCTCACGGCCGTAGGCCTTGCCTTGCTTCGAGGGCGCCAGTTCCTTGGCGAGACCGAGCAGGCGGTTGGTTTCGCCGCTCATGGCGCTGGGCACCACCACCATCTGGTGGCCGGCCTTGTGCCATTTGGCGACGCGACGCGCGACGTTGCGGATGCGCTCGGTCGACCCCATGGAGGTGCCGCCGTACTTGTGAACGATGAGGGCCATTTGGAATGGAGAAGGGACGCGGCGCGTCGGGTCCTTCAGGGCTTCATCGGGGCGCGCGCCGCACAGCCACCGGGGCCGGGCAAAACCGCGGGATTATACCGAGGGGGTGTAGGCCAGGCACTCGCCGTCGCGCTGCACGAAGCCGTCGGCCACCTTGATGCGGATGGCATGACCGCGCGTGCGGCAGGCGTGGACCTGGTCGAGCAATTCGTCGAGCTGCGCGGTGCTGGGCGCCACGCCGTGCACGCGGCGCAGCCAGTGCCGCAGGGCGTTGGCCTGCCGGTCGCGCGCGAGACCCTGCAGCGCGGCGATGCGCGGCGGCTCGCCGGTGGCGAGCAGGTCGATCGAGGCCAGTTCGTCGAGCAGGCGCTGCGCCTGCGCGGCGTGCGACGCACTGCGCGCGAGCGCGGCGCGGTAACCCGGGAAGGCGTGCGCCCAGGCCGGCATCAACTGCGAGCGGATGCGGTTGCGCGTGTAGCGCTCGTCGCCGTTGCTCGGGTCATCGACGAAGCGCTGATCGCGCGCGATCAAGGCCTCTCGCAAGCTGTGCGCGGGCACGCCGAGCCAGGGGCGACCGAAGCGCTGGCCATGGCGCTCGAAGGCCTCGGGCATGGCGGCCAGCCCAGGCAGGCCGGCACCGCGCGAGAGCGCGAGCAGCACGGTCTCGGCCTGGTCGTCGCCGTGCTGCGCGAGCAGCACCCAGCCGAGGCCCTGTCTTTTCGCCAGTTCGGCCAGCGCGCTGTAACGCGCGAGCCGGGCGGCATCCTCCGGGCTCTGGCCGGGGGCGTGCCGGGCGTCCACCCGGGCCACGTGCACCGGCATGCCCAGTGAAGCCGCGAGTTCGCGCACGCAGGCCTCGAAGCCATCGGCCGCTTCCTGCAGGCCGTGGTGCACGTGCAGCGCCACACACCGCCCCGGCCAGCGCGCGTGCGCGGCCAGCAGCAAGGCCACCGAGTCGGCCCCGCCGCTGCAGGCGATGCCGATCGGTGCGAGGTCTTGATCGATGGCGTGCCGCGCCGCCCAGTCGCCGAGCTCGTCGGCACCGGGCCATCCGTTCGCCTCAGCGACGGTCTTTGACGTCGGCCTTGGTGTCGGTGAAGCGGCCATAGCCGTCGAGGCGCGCGTGGCGGCGCTCCAGCAGTTCCTTCACCTTGAGGTCGACCACCTGGCGGTAGGCGTCGGCCAGGGCGCGCTTGAGGAAGGCGGCCATCTGCTTGTGGTCGCGGTGCGCGCCACCCACGGGCTCGTTGACGATCTTGTCGACCAGGCCCAGGGCCTTGAGTCGGTGCGCGGTGATGCCCAGGGCCTCGGCGGCGTCGCTCGCGCGTTCGCTGGTCTTCCACAGGATGGAGGCGCAGCCCTCGGGGCTGATCACCGAGTACACGGAGTACTGCAGCATCAGCACCTGGTCGGCCACGGCGATGGCCAGGGCGCCGCCGGAGCCGCCTTCGCCGATGATGGTGGAGATGATGGGCACCTCGAGCTGCGCCATCTCGAAGATGTTGCGGCCGATGGCCTCGGACTGGCCGCGCTCTTCGGCGTCGATGCCGGGGTAGGCGCCGGGGGTGTCGACGAAGGTGAAGACCGGCAGCTTGAACTTCTCGGCCAGCTTCATCAGGCGCAAGGCCTTGCGGTAGCCCTCGGGCTTGGTCATGCCGAAGTTGCGCAGGCCGCGCTCTTTCGTGTCGCGGCCCTTCTGGTGGCCGATGACCATGCAGGGCTGGCCATTGAAGCGCGCCATGCCGCCCACGATGGACAGGTCGTCGGCGAAGTGGCGATCACCGTGCAGCTCGACGAAGTGCGTGAAGATCTCCCGCACGTAGTCCAGCGTGTAGGGCCGGTCGGCGTGGCGGGCGATCTTGGTGATCTGCCAGGGCGACAGGCTGCTGTAGATGTCCTTGGTGAGCTGAAGGCTCTTGGAGGCCAGCTTGTCGATCTCTTCCGAGATGTCGACCGCGGACTCGGTCTGCACGTAACGCAGTTCCTCGATCTTGGATTCGAGCTCCGCAATCGGTTGCTCGAAGTCGAGAAAGTTCTTCTTGGCCAAGACAGGCTCCTTAACTGAGATCCGCTGCGCGCTCCAGGGACTGGCCCAGGGCGCCGCGGATCCGGCTTTGCCGGTCCGCTGACGCCGCCCCCTTGAGGGGGTCGCGCGCAGCGCGGCGGGGGTGACTCAATAACTGACGGGGAGCGGATCGAGCGACCGCCAAATATACCAAGTGGCCACGCTGCAGAACGGGGCCCAGGACCCGGCGACTTCGCGGATCTCGCTGCGGCTGACCGGCTCACCCGAAAAGTAAGCCTGACTGATGCCGGTCTGCAAGCCGATGTCGTCCAGCGGTAGCACATTGGGCCTCATCAGATGGAAGATGAGGAACATCTCGGCCGTCCAGCGGCCGATGCCGCGGATGGCCACCAGCTCCGCGATGATGGCCTCGTCGTCCATCGTCGGCCATTCGCTGGTGCGAACACGCTTGTCGGCGAAGTGCAGGGCCAGGTCCACCAGGTACTCGACTTTTCGCGCCGACAGCCCGGCAGCGCGCATGTCGTCCACCTTGAGCTTGAGCACTTGCGCGGGCGTCATCTTGCGCGTGAGGCCTTCGAAGCGGTCCCACACGGATTGCGCGGCCTTCACCGAGATCTGCTGGCCCACGATGCTGCGCGCCAGCGTGACGAAGGCGTCGCCGCGCGACTGCAGGAAGCCGTCGGGATAGCGCGGGATCAGCTTCTTCATCACCCGATCGCGCTTCATCAGGTGCTTGCAGGCATCCTGCCAGTACTCGGGCTCGGCCACGCTCAACACGGCGCTCATCAGACACGCTCCCACGTGGTGCCGGCGGCACTGTCCTTGAGCACGACGCCCAGTGACTGCAGTTCCTGGCGGATGCGGTCGGCCTCGGCGAAGTCCTTGGCGCGTTTGGCCTCGGCGCGTGCCTCGATGCGCGCGGCGATCGCCGGTTCATCGAGCGCATCGCCCGCGCCACCGCCCTGCAGGTAGCTGGCCGGATCGCTCTGCAGCAAGCCCAGCGTGCCGCCCAAGGCGCGCAGCAGGCCGGCCTGGCGCGGGTCCTTGCCGCGGTTGAGTTCGCTCGCGAGATCGAACAGCACGCTCAGCGCCACCGGCGTATTGAAGTCGTCGTCCATCGCCGCCTTGAAGCGGGCGGCGAACGGCTCACTCCAGTCGATGTTCAAGTCGACGGCCTTCACCGCCGACAGCGCCGTGTACAGCCGCTTCAGGGCGGCGCGCGCGTCGTCGAGGTGCGCGTCGCTGTGGTTGAGCGGGCTGCGGTAGTGGGCGCGCAGCATGAAGAAGCGCACCGTCTCGGCGTCGTACTTCTGCAGCACCTCGCGGATGGTGAAGAAGTTGCCCAGGCTCTTGGACATCTTCTCGTTGTCGACGTTGACGAAGCCGTTGTGCATCCACACCCTGGCCAGCGGCACACCGTTGGCGCCCTCGCTCTGGGCGATCTCGTTCTCATGGTGCGGGAACTGCAGGTCGGCACCGCCACCGTGGATGTCGAAGGTCTCGCCGAGCAGCGCGCACGACATGGCGGAACACTCGATGTGCCAGCCCGGACGGCCGCGGCCGTAGGGCGAATCCCACTGCGCGTCGGCGGGCTCCTCGGGTTTGGCGGCCTTCCACAGCACGAAGTCCAGCGGGTCGTCCTTGCCCTGCGCCACGGCCACGCGCTCGCCCGCGTTGAGTTCGTCCAGCGTTTTGCCCGAGAGCTTGCCGTAGCCCGGGAAGCGGCGCACCGCGTAGTTCACGTCGCCGTCGCCGCTGCGGTAGGCCAGGCCTTTGCCTTCCAGCGTGCGCACGATGTCGAGCATCTGCGGCACGTAATCGGTGGCGCGCGGGTCGTGCGTGGGGCGTGCGATGCCCAGGGCGTCGAAGTCCTCGTACATCGCGGCGATCATGCGGTCGGTGAGCGCGCGAACCGATTCGCCGTTCTGCACGGCGCGGCGGATGATCTTGTCGTCGATGTCGGTGATGTTGCGCACGTAGGTGACGCGGTACCCGCTGGCCTCGAGCCAGCGGCGAGCCACGTCGAAGGCGATGTTGGAGCGCGCGTGGCCCACGTGGCACAGGTCGTAGACCGTGATGCCGCACACGTACATGCGCACGTGACCGGGCTCGATGGGCGCGAAAGGCTCGAGCCGGCGCGTCAGGGTGTTGTGGATATGCAGGGTCATCGCAAGGCGCAGGGCGGGTGCGGTGCCGACCGCCTCGAACCGCGTCCACAAGCGCGGCGCCTCTCGGGTCCGGCGCCCCGCAGGCACGGTCTGATGCGACCGGCTCGCCGGTACCCCTCAGATACAATGCGCCAGTATATCGACGCCCATCCCGCGCTCGCACGCGCCAGTGGGCGCCACTGGTCGGGCACCCGCTTCGCCCGGCGCATCCCATGAGGTTCCATGTCCCACCGAGCTTCACCGCCGGACCGCGCCGTCCCCATCTTTTCCCGCCTCCTCGCCCGCGCCCTGCTGGCCGGACTGATGCTGGCCCTGCCCTGGTTGGCGCAGGCCCAGTCGCCGAGCATCCCCCAACCCACTGCGTATGACGAGGTCTCGCGCCTCCTGCGGGCCAAGCAGCTCGATCAGGCGCTTGCTCGCGCACAGGACTACCTGCGCACCAACCCGCGCGATCCGCAGATGCGCTTCCTGATGGGCGTGACGCAGAACGAGAAGGGCGACAGCGCCGCCGCGATGGAGACCTTCACGAGTCTCACGCAGGAAAACCCCGAACTGCCGGAGCCGCACAACAACCTGGCCGTGCTGCACGCCGCGGCCGGCCGCTACGACGAAGCCCGCGTCGCACTGGAAGCCGCGCTGCGCGCCAACCCGGCCTACGCGGTGGCGCTCGAGAACCTGGGCGACGTGTACGCGCGCCTGGCGGAACGCGCGTGGCAACGCGCCCAGTCCCTCGACGCGCGCAACCCGCGCTTGGCCCCCAAGCTCAAGGCCGTGCAAGGCCTGCTCGACACCCCCACCCGCTGAGGATCTCTTCATGACGCTGCAACGCCGCGCCCTCGCCCGCCTGACCGCCGGGCTCGCCACCGCCCTGGCGCTTTCCCTTCCGCTCGCCGCGCCGGCCCAGGACAAATCGCCGCGCGTGCGCCTGAGCACCTCGCTCGGCGACATCGTGGTCGAACTCGATGCCGCCAAGGCACCGAAGACGGTCGAGAACTTCCTGCAGTACGTCAACGACAAGCACTACGACGGCACGGTGTTCCACCGCGTGATCGGCAACTTCATGATCCAGGGCGGCGGCTTCACCACCGACATGCAGCAGAAGGCCACGCGCGCGCCCATTGCGCTCGAGGCATCGAACGGTCTGAAGAACGACCGCGGCACCATCGCCATGGCCCGCACGTCCAACCCGAACTCGGCCACCTCGCAGTTCTTCATCAACGTGGTCGACAACGCGGGCCTCAACGCGCCCTCGCCCGATGGCCACGGCTACACCGTGTTCGGCAAGGTCGTTGCCGGCATGGACGTGGTCGACAAGATCCGCGCGGTGCCGGTCGGCAACCGCGGCATGCACCAGAACGTCCCCCAGACCCCCGTCACCATCGTCAAAGCCAGCCTGGAGAAATGAACATGGCCAATCCGAAAGTCGAACTGCACATCGCCGGCATGGGCGTCATCACGCTCGAACTCGATGCCGAGAAGGCGCCGCAGTCCACCACCAACTTCCTGGCCTACGTGAACAAGGGGCACTACAACAACACCGTGTTCCACCGCGTGATCCCGGGCTTCATGGTCCAGGGTGGCGGCTTCGAGCCGGGCATGAACCAGAAGCCCACCGACGCGCCGATCCAGAACGAGGCCAACAACGGCCTGAAGAACGACGTCTATACCGTCGCCATGGCCCGCACCAGCGACCCGCACTCGGCCACCGCGCAGTTCTTCATCAACGTGGCCAACAACGGCTTCCTCAACCACACCGCGCCCAGCGCGCAGGGCTGGGGCTACGCGGTGTTCGGCAAGGTGGTCGCGGGCAGCGAGATCGTCAAGCAGATCGAGGGCCTGCCCACCGGCCGCCGCGGCTTCCACGACGACGTGCCGAAAACCGACGTCGTGATCGAGAAAGCTGTCGCTCTCTGAGCGACGCACCGCCACGCATGGCCGAGCGCTTCCCCGAGCTGGTGGCGCCCGCGCCGTGGCGAACGGTCGAGCTGATCTCGGACCTGCACCTGCACGCGGGCGACACCGCCACGCAGGGTGCGTGGCTCGCCTACCTGGCGCGCACGCCGCGCCCCGACGCACTCTTCATCCTCGGCGACCTGTTCGAGGTCTGGGTCGGCGACGACCTGCTCGCCCCCGACGGGGACGGCGATGTCGACCGCCGCTTCTGGCGGGGCTGTGCACAGGCGCTGCATGCGTTCGCGCAGCAGGTACCCACCTTTTTCATCGCCGGCAATCGGGACTTCCTGCTGGGCCCCGCCGGCCTGGCCGCCTGCGGCATGACCGGTCTGCACGACCCGACCGTGCTGGTGTTCGGTGGTCGGCGCTGGCTGCTGAGCCACGGTGACGCGCTGTGCCTGGCCGACACCGACTACCAGGCCTTTCGCGCCCAGGTGCGCGGTGCCGACTGGCAGCGCGACTTCCTCTCGCGCCCCCTGGCCGAGCGCCAGGCCATCGCGCGCGACCTTCGCGTGCGCAGCGAGGCGCGCAAGCGCACGCTGGGCCCCGACCCCAGCCTGTGGGCCGACGTCGATGACGCGGCCGCGAGCGACTGGCTGGCGCGCGCCGACGCGGCCACGCTCATCCACGGCCACACCCATCGCCCCGGCGAACATGGGCTGGGCCCAGGGCGCCAGCGCACCGTGCTCAGCGACTGGGACGCGAGCGCCCAGCCGCCGCGCGCCGAGGCGCTGCGCCTGAGCGCCGACGGCAGCGCGCGGCGGGTCCCACTCGAATGAGCTGGTTGGCCTCCCTGCGGCGCCGCTGGCGCCGCCCCGCCGCCGTGCCGGACGGCCTGTGGCGCGACACGCTCGCGGCACTGCCCTTCCTCTCCTCTCTGAGCGGTGCCGCGCTCACCCGCTTGCGCGTGCTCTGCGAGCACTTCATGGCCGAGAAGGAGTTCAGCGGAGCCAACGGACTCGTGGTCACCGACGCCATGGCCCTGTCCATCGCCGCCCAGGCCTGCCGGCCGCTGCTGGGCATGCACGGCCCGGATGGCCGCGCGGTGCGGCACCTGCCCGACCTGCTCGACTGGTACGACGATTTCGTCGGCATCGTGCTGCAGCCGGGCGCGGTGCTCGCCCGCCGCGAGGTGCGCGACCACGCGGGCGTGGTGCACGAATACACCGAAGCCCTGGCCGGCGAGGCCATGGACGGCGGCCCGCTGATGCTGAGCTGGGAGGACGTGGCCAGCGCGGGCGAGCGCGCCGCGATCGGCCACAACGTGGTGATCCACGAGTTCGTGCACAAGATGGACATGCGCGAGCTGCAGGTGGGCGAGCAGCCTCAGGGCGCACCCACCCTGCCCGATGGCTTTCTGAACACCCGCGATTCGCGGGCGGCGCGCGCGCACTGGCAGCGCGTGATGAAGGACGCCTACGAAGGCTTTCGCGAAGCCGTGGCCATGGCCGAGCGCTTCGGCGGCGAGCCCCCCTGGCTGGACGACTACGCGGCGAAGAACCCCGCCGAGTTCTTCGCCGTGACCTGCGAAGCCTACTTCGTCAGCCGCGAGCGCTTCGGGCAGGAGTTCCCCGCCCTGCTCGCGCTCTACGACGGCTTCTTCAACGCTTCAGCAGCGCCTTGAGCGTGGCCTGCAGGCGCCGCGCCGACTTCTCGTCGTGCGCGCCCGCGAGCACCTGGGCCACGTCCTGTGCCCAGGTTTCGGCGGGCGACGGCGCATTGCGGCGCGTGAGCAATTGCAGTTGCAAGAGGCGGCGCTCGCTCAGGTGCTCCGCCGGCGTCGGCGCCTCGGCGGCGATTTCCAAACGCAGCAGGGCTTCACCGGACAGGTCGCCCGCGGGCCGCCCCAGCGCGGCGGCCCAGGCCGTGCGCTGAGCGGGCGCCACGCGCCCGCCCAGGGCCTGCGCGGCGGGCAGTTGCTCGGCGTCGCGCGCCTGCCAGGCGTCCAGCACCTGCGTGAGCACTTCGCCGTGCGCCTGTTCGGCCAAGCGGCGAAGGCTGGCCTGCGCCGCTTCCAGGGCCTGGCGCTGCGCGCGGAAGGCGGTGTCGCCCAGGCGGGGACCGCGCGGCTCGCGGTCGTCGCGGAAGTCGCGGCGATCGCGTCCACCGTCACGGCCATCGCGGCCTCCACGCGCGTCGGGGCGGCCGGGTCGCCCATCGCGCCGGGCGTCGCGGGACGCGGGCTCGCTCTTCTTGGCGCCTGGGCGGTCGTCGCCGCGCATGGCAACCAGCTTGCGCGGCGGGGCCTCGGGCTTGGCCGGCGCGGCATCGCTGCCTTCGGCCGCGGTCGGCGCGCCCTCAGCACCCGCAGTGGCGTCCGACGCGGTGGGCGCCGGCGCGGCGGCGGCGGGCGGTTCCGCGCGCCCGGCCGCTTCCAGCGCGGCCATGGCCGCACGGATGCGCTGCGCATCGCCCGACTGCGTGGCCGCCTCGAGTTCACGCGACGCGTCCAGCACGCGCTGATCGACCGCGCTGATCGCGCTGGCCTGCTGCTGGCGCTCGTTCGTCTTGCGCTCGAACGCGGCGTCGATGGGCGAGCGGAAGGCCTCCCAGAGTTTCTGTTCCTGCTTGCGATCGAGCGGCACGGCGTGTGCCTCGGCCTGCCAGCGCTGCTGCAGCGCCTTGACGGCGTCGATGCGCAGCGGCTGCGCCTGCGACAGCGCCCCCGCCTCGTCGATCAGCGCCTTGCGGCGCGCCACGCTCTCGGCCTGCGCGGCCTCCAGGCGCGCATGTGCCTGGTGCATGGCGTCCTTCCAGATCGGCTGCACCTCGGCGAAAGCCTTTTCGCTCAGGTGGCCGGCCTGGCGCCAGCGCTCCGAGAAGGCGTGCAGCTCGCGCAACTGGGCTTTCCAGTCGCTGCTCTGGGCGTGCGCCTCGGTCCAGGCCTTGAGCTCATCGATGATGGTCTGGCGCTGGGCGCGCGTGGCCTCGCTCTGCTGGCGCACCTGCGCGAGCCAGGCCTCCACGCCCTTGTGCGCCTCGGTGCAGGCCTCGTCGAAGCGCTTCCACAGCGCATGGTTGGGCGCGCCACCCTGGTCGGTGGTCTTCCACTGTTCGCGCAACTGGCGGATGGCTTCCTGCAGCTTGCGCCCCGTGGGCCGCTGGCCCTCTGGCGCCTGCGTGAGCGCCTCGGCCTTGGCCACGAGTTCCTCGCGCAGCTGGTCGGCGCGCCAGCGCTGCCAGCCTTCGAGTTCACCCGCCTGCGAGAGCACGGCATGCGCGCGCGCCTCCAGTGCCTGACCGATGAGACGGCCGTGCTGCTTGAGCAGTTGGCGCAGATCGGCCGCGGCCTTGGGCGTGGCCTTGCCGTGGCCCTGGGCCACCTCGGCCTCCAGCGCGGCGACGGCCTTCTCGACGTCGGCACCGGCGCGCTCGCGGCGCGCCTGCTGCGCTTGCTGCGCCTGCTCGTTGACGGCCTGCTGCTCGGCGGGCGGTACCCCGCGCGCGGTGCGCAACTCGTCGGCCCACACGGGGACGGCCGGCAGCGGTGCGTTGGCGTCGGCGTCCGCCGCCACGGCCTGGGCCAGCGCGGCCTCGAAAGCGTCCCACACCAGCTGCAGTTGCTGGCGCGAGGCCTCGAGCATGGGCGGGAACTTGGCTTCGACGCTGGCCCATTGCGCGTCTTGCGTGAGGCCACCGATCTGCTGCTGCCACTGCGCCACATCGGCGCGCAGCGCGTCGGCGGCCTGCTGGGCGTCGCGCCAGGGCTTGGTGGAGAGCACCTCGATGCGCTGGGCAATCAGCACCGCGGCCTCGCGCTCGACCTGCACCGCGTGCTGCAGGTCTTCGATGGACTTGATGCGCTCGGCCAGTTGCTGGCGCAGCGTGGCGAGCGGTTCGCGCGACAGCGGCGCACCCGCGCGCGCGGCGTCGCGCTGCCAGGCCAGGGCGTCGGCCAGGTTCAGGCGCGAGGCGGTGAGCAGGGCCTCGGCCTTGGCGGCCCATTCGGCACCCGCCTGCTCTTGCGACTTCTGGCGCTTGAGCTCGTCGAGCTTTTCCTTCAGCGGCTTGGCCGCGCCGCGGTCGCGTTGGCTCAGTTCCTTGAACACTTCGCTCATGTGCTCGGCCGAGGGGCCGGTGGCCAGCCAGTCGCGCACGCGGGTGGCTCGTTCGCCGGCGGTGGCGGCGGAAAAGACGCCGCCGGTGAGCGCGTCCAGAGGATGGGCGTTGGCGGATTTGGGGCTGGATGGGGTGTTCACGGCGGGCTGGGGGGCAGGCGTCTGACGCGGAGAAAACAGCGACATGTGGATGGGCAGCGGGCGCGCGGCGCGGCGCGCGACGAAACGCGTATTGTCGCCGCAGCCGCGGGGGAATGTGTGCCGGGGTGGTCGGGCGCCCTATCGCGGCGCGAGCTGCAGTTCCGCCTGCGGTTGCCATCGCCCGCCACTGGCCGCGGTCTTGGGCGAGCCCAGAAACAGTCGGTCCTCGGGCAGGCGATGGCTCGCCAGGAAATCCTTCACCGCCATGGCGCGCGCCACGGCCAGCTCGCGCATGGTGTCGGCCGTGGGCGCCTGGGCGGCCAGCAGCAGCGATTCCATTTCTTCCAGCGGGATGTCCTTGACCAGACCGACGACGTTGCGCGGCTTGGGGATGTCGGCGCGGCGGTAGACCTCGCGCAGCAGTTCGGGCCGCTCCTGCGCGCTCACGCTCACCTGGGCGGGCACTTCGCCACTGGCGCGCGCCAGGCGGCGGCGCTTTTCGGCCTGCAGCAAGGCGTCCAGGCGCGCGCGCTGCCAACCGGCGCGCTCGGCCTCCAGATCGCTGTGGCCCACGATCGTCACGCGCAGCGCGGGCCGGTTCTCCAGCGCCTTGACCAGCGATTCCAGCTTCGCCCGCTGCGCATCGGCCAGTTCGACGCGACCGGGCGCGAAGTCCACCTGGCTGGCGTCGGCGCCGCCACCGGAGAAGGCGCTGGCGATGAGCGAGAACGGCGCGGTGATGGCCTTGCCGATGAGGTTGACGATGACGCGCACGATCACCGGGCCGAGGCGGAACTGCGGGTCGTTGAGCGAGCCGCTGATGGGCAGGTTGATGTCGATCACGCCTGAGCGGTCGGCCAGCAGGGCCACGGCGAGCTTGACCGGCAGGTTGGCCGGGCTGTCGGGCACGCGCTCGCCGAAAGCGAGCTGGTTGAGGATGATCTGGTTGCTGGCGGTGAGCTGGCCATTGGGCTCCACGCGGTACGCCACGTCCACGCTGAGCTTGCCGCGTTCGATGCCGTAGCCCGCGTACTTCACGCTGTAGGGCGACAGCGGTGGCAGCTCCAGGTCGCGCACCACGCCCTTGATGTCCAGCGCCAGCGGCTTGGCCAGCGGGTTGAGCTGGCCGTTGACGTCCAGTGTGGCGGTGCCTTCGGCGCGGCCCTTGAGCGAGAGCGTGGCCATCTCGGGCGCCTGGCCGGGCGCGGCCGGCGCACTGGAGAAGGCGCTGAGCGACCCCGTGACCTCGCTGAGGTTGGCGCTGTAGTTGGGTCGCACGAAGCGGTCGGAGAACAGCACGCGGCCGTTGACCAGGCTGATCGGGCCGACACGGATATCGGGCGCGGGGCCGGATGGCGGCGTGACGGCGGCGGCGGTGGTAGCGGGCGCAGTACCGGGCGCGGTGGTGGTGGGGGCGGCTGGCGCGGCGCTGGCCTCGGCCGCTTCGCCCGGTGCGGGCTTGATCAGGTCCTGCAGGTTGAAGCGGCCGTTCTCGTCGATGGCGATGCGCGCGTAGTAATCACTCAGCACCGTTTCGGCCACGTTCACCGACAGCGCCTGGTTCGGCGCGCTGCGCACCCGCAGGCCACGCACCTGCAGGGATTCCCACTGCAGCAATTCCTCGCCGGGCGCCAGCGTGTTCGCGCGGAAGTCCTCCACCGCCAGGTCCACCGCCGCCTCCACGCGCGGGCCGCCGGCGGGCAGGCTCAGGTCGATGTCGCCGCGCACGCTGGTGTCGGCGCGCAGCAGCTCCAGGTTGAGGCGATCGGCCAGGTAGGGCTCCAGCGCGTGCACGGGGAAGCGCTCCACCCTCACGCGGCTGCGCCAGCGCAGGTCCGGGCCGGCGCTCCCCGCGGCCGGGAGGCGCAGGCGCCCGTCGGCGGACACGGTGCCGGTGACCGGGGTTTCGCCGTCGGCCACGCGCAGCTTCAGACTCAGCGGCATCTCGGGAGCGCGCGCGTCCGGCGCCTGCAGGTCCTGCAGGCGCCCGTCAAAGCGGTCAAGCTCGAGCCGAACCGGGCGCGCACCCGCTTCGTCGAGAAAACGCACGCGCCCGTCTTGCACCCGCAGGTCGGCGACGCGCCAAGTCCAGGGCGCCGCAGCGGGATCGGGCGCCGCATCGGCCGCCGGCGCCTTGACCCAGCGCTGCACCATCCACTGGCCCCGGGCATCGCGGTGCACGTCGAGCTGCGGCTTGTCCAGAACCACCTGCCCCAGCTCGGCGCGCCGCTGCGCCAGGTCCACGTTCACGTCGGCCAGGCGCAGGCTGTCCAGCCGGGCGAGCGGACGTTTCGCCGGGCCCAGGTGCGGCTGGTCCACCACCAGTTCGGTCGCCCGCAGGCTGAGCCGGTCCGCCTCGCCCGCGGCGCCGCGCGCCCAGTCCAGCACCAGCGCGGCGCGGGCCTTGCCATCGAGTTCGGGCTCCAGCAGCGCCGCCAGGTAGGGCGCGGCCAGCCGCAGTCCCCAGGCGTCCAGCGCCGCGCGCAGCTGGGCGCGCTCGCCCGCGAACTCGCCCTCGGCCTTGAGCGTGGCCTCGCCCACCGCGGCAGCGATCTGGATGCGCGCGGGATCGGTGACCGGCCAGGCGATCGGCGCCACCGTGAGCGAGTCGATGCGAAGGTCCTGCTCGGCCCGCGGCTTGACCGACTCGTCGCGCCAACGCACCACGGCGCCGCTCAGCTCGAAGCCCTGCACGGCCACTTGCCAGGCCGCCTGGGGGTTGGACGGCGCCGGGGGCGCCGACTCGGCCGGGCCGGTGGGAGCGGCTTGCCAGCCCGCCGCCAGGCGCTGCACATTGATCAGCCCTTGCGCGTCGCGCCGCAGGTCCAGTTCGGGCCCCTGCCAGCGCACCGCGCCCAGGGCCAGGCGCCGCCGCAGCGGCTCCACGCGCTGCAGGGCAAGGTCCAGGCGCGGCGACAACAGCAGGGGCGGTCCACCGGTTTCGTCGAGCCGCAGGTTCGACACGCCCGCGCTGCCCGACACCACGAGGGTCGGCTCGGCGTGCTGCTCGAAGTCCAGTGTCAGGTCGAGGTGCAAGGCCCCCGTAGCCAGCCGAACCGGCCAGGCCTTCGGCCAATACGGCAGGTAAGGCGCCAAGTCCAACGTGGGAATCTGCACACGCGCGCGGGTCTGGCGATCCTCGGCGAAGGGCGTGGTGGCGGCCTGGCTGTCAAAGGCGCTGCCGTTGAGCGTGAAGGCCAGCCGCGGCTCGGTGACGACCTCCCGGCGCGAGCCGAGGCTGCTCAGGAAAGGCACCGACAGTTGCAGGGCGTCGAGCCGATGGGTGACGCCCACGGGCTCGTCCACCACGCTGGCCTGCCCGTTCACCAGCTCGATATTGAAGACCGCGAAGCGCGCCGGGCCTTCGTCCGGCTCGGCCGGGGCCTCGGGCGGCGCCAAGCGGGCCAGGACGTCATCGAAGTCCCAGCGGCCCTCACCAAGGTGGCGCAGCGCGAACCGCGGCGTGTCGATGCGCAGGGCATCAATCACGGGCGCCAGGCGCAGGAGGGATTGCAACTCCGCATCTATATAGAGCTGCCGCACGGACAACAGTGCGGCACTGCCCCCAGCGTCGGCGACCCGCAGGCCGTCGACCCACAATTCCAGCGACCAGGGCCGCAGCCTCACCTGCTCCACCGTCACCGCACGGCCCAGCCGCTCGCTGCCCTGCTTTTCCAATTGCCACTTCAGCAAGGGTGGTATGCCCAACCAAGCCAGGCCCCAGAGCACCACCAGGCCACCCAGCGCCCAGGCCAACCACCGCGCGAGGCGGGAACGCAAAGCCCTGGGGAGCGCGGAAAGTGGGGTGTCCGTTGCCGAGTCGACCATGCGCGCAGTGTCGCGCAAGCCGCGCCGCGTGGCGTGACAGGCTCCAGAAACAAGAAACCCCGGCAGGACAACCTGCCGGGGTTGACGGCGGGCAATGAAGCACTTGCCGTCGGGGCGGGTGGTGGGAGGGTGATGTCCCGCCAGCCAGGGAGCAAGAGATTGCCCCCAAGGGAGGCCGGTCGATGGATCGCCACCGAGTCGGCTGATGCCGGACTTCAAGTCTGGCGAGGTGAAGCGTACGACGCCCCACCGGTGGAATCAAGGCACAGGCGTCGCCCCACCATGGAACTTTTCAATCGGGGCCAAATACCCCATTCCAAGCCCTCAAAACCCCGTTTTGCTCCATGAAAGGTGGCCCCCAACCGACGAGCGGCACATCCATTGGCACCGCGCGCAAAGCCGCGCGGCCATTGGGACTCGCTGGGGGACACCCCAATTCCGACACACTTGCTCACAGTTTTATATTACTAATTATTCTGCAAACAGCGTTCAAAACCATTGACTGGCTATTAACGTCTCCCTACCATCCGCCCACTTTTGCCCACGCGAGGGTAAACCCGACGCTGCCCACCCGGGCTCACTCAAGGCTTAAAGCGCTCCGCGCTGCCATCGAGAGCAACCCCAACGAGCGTCCCCGCCGAACCGAGGATCGGCGGGACGACCAGCAAGGAGCGATCCATGAGGACCATCTCGCCGACGCCGCAGAAGAGCACGACCAGTGCCCTGGCATCGTCCCTGAACAACGCCGCGAACGACGTGTATCGCGGCTTCATCCACACCACGCAGAACAGCCTGGCCCTGCTGGGCACGGTTGCGGCGGTGGTGCTGCTCGTCTTCGGCATGCGTGCCGACCTGCGCGCCAGCGGAGAGGAGCGGCTGCTGAGCTGGCTGCTGCAGCGCCAGGAGGCGCAGCAACTGGTGGAGCGTGAAGTCGAGGTGGAGCCCACCGCAATCGACCGCGTGACCGTGGCCAACCTGCGCGACCTGACCGATCAGCAGGCCAAGGTGACGCAGTGGCTCAGCCGCAAGTACCGCGTGGCGCCCGAACCCGTGGGCGCCCTGGTGGCCGAGGCCTACCAAATCGGCGAACGCACCCGCCTCGACCCGACCCTGCTGCTGGCCGTGATGGCCATCGAATCGCGGTTCAACCCGTTCGCGCAGAGCCCCGTGGGCGCCCAGGGCCTGATGCAGGTGCTCACCCGCGTGCACACGGACAAGTACGAGGACTTCGGCGGCGAACTCGCGGCCTTCGACCCGCTGTCGAACCTGCGCGTGGGCGCGCGTGTGCTGGAGGACGCGGTCAAGCGCTCCGGCTCGCTGGAAGGCGGCCTGCGCCTGTACGTGGGCGCCGTCACCACCGACGGCAGCTGGTACATCAACCGCGTGATGGCCGAGCACCTGCGCATCCAGCGCGTGGCCCAGGGCAAGCCGCTCAAGCACTTCGACACGCCGCCGCCCGTGCGCGCCATCCCCGTCAACGCGCCGGCACCGGACAGCGAGGTCGAGGCGGAGGTCCGGCCCAACGCCGCGACGCCGCCGGTCACGGCCATACCGTCCTGACGGTCTGCGGCGCACCGCACCCAGCGGGACTTCGGTGGCCCCCGCTCGGCTAAACTAGTGCGGTGCGCGACTGGCGATAGGCGGCCATCCGATCGAGGAATCGGCCGCTGACGTGGACACCCGACCGCCCCTTCCGGGCGGCTGCCGGGACAACCACTGGGAAGCGCACCGCCCGTGCCGCCAGGCCGGGTGTTCAGCCGTTCGCCTGGGCAGCCCTTGTCACGCGCAAGGTTCCTCGTCATTCAGGACTGCCATGTACGACCGCCGCATCCTCATCGAACAGACCGACCCCGAGCTGTTTGCCGCCATCCAGGCCGAAAACGCCCGCCAGGAACACCACATCGAGCTCATCGCGAGCGAGAACTACGCCAGCCCGGCCGTGATGGCCGCCCAGGGCACCCAGCTCACCAACAAGTACGCCGAGGGCTACCCCGGCAAGCGCTACTACGGTGGCTGCGAATTCGTCGACGTGGCCGAGCAGCTCGCCATCGACCGCATCAAGCAGCTCTTCGGTGCCGACGCAGCCAACGTGCAGCCGCACTGCGGCGCCTCCGCCAACGAAGCCGTCTTCCTCGCCTTCCTCAAGCCGGGCGACACCATCATGGGCATGAGCCTGGCCGAGGGCGGCCACCTCACCCACGGCATGGCGCTCAACATGAGCGGCAAGTGGTTCAACGTCGTCTCTTACGGCCTCAACGCCCAGGAAGAGCTCGACTACGACGCCATGGAACGCAAGGCGCACGAAACGAAGCCCAAACTCATCATCGCCGGCGCCTCGGCCTACAGCCTGCGCATCGACTTCGCGCGCTTCGCCAAAGTGGCCAAGGACGTGGGCGCCATCTTCATGGTCGACATGGCGCACTACGCCGGCCTGATCGCCGCGGGCGTGTACCCCAACCCGGTGCCGCACGCCGACGTGGTGACCTCCACCACCCACAAGAGTTTGCGCGGCCCGCGCGGCGGCTTCATCCTGATGAAGGCCGAACACGAGAAAGCCATCAACAGCGCCATCTTCCCCGGCCTGCAGGGTGGCCCATTGATGCACGTGATCGCGGCCAAGGCCGTGGCCTTCAAGGAAGCGCTCTCGCCAGAGTTCAAGGTCTACCAGCAACAGGTGGCCAGGAACGCCCAGATCGTGGCCGAGACGCTCACCCAGCGCGGCCTGCGCATCGTGAGCGGGCGCACCGAAAGCCACGTGATGCTGGTGGACCTGCGCGCCAAGGGCATCACAGGCAAGGAAGCCGAGGCGGTGCTGGGCCAGGCGCACATGACGATCAACAAGAACGCCATTCCCAACGACCCCGAAAAGCCGATGGTGACCAGCGGTGTGCGCATCGGCACCCCCGCCATGACCACGCGCGGCTTCAAGGATGAGGAAGCGCGCCTGACCGCCAACCTCGTGGCCGACGTGCTGGACAACCCGCGCGACCCGGCCAACATCGCCGCTGTGCGCGAGAAGGTCAACGCCCTGACCGCGCGCTTCCCGGTCTACCGCTGAGGCAGGAGCGGCGGCGATGCGGTGTCCCTTCTGCGGCCATCTCGAGACCCAGGTCGTCGAGACGCGGGTCTCGGAAGACGCCGGCTTCATCCGCCGCCGCCGCCGCTGCGGCCATTGCGAGAAGCGCTTCACCACCTACGAGCGGCCCGACGTCAGCTTCCCGATGGTGGTGAAGAAGGACGGTCGCCGCGTCGAGTTCGCGCCCGACAAGCTGCGGGCGTCGTTTGCCCTCGCCCTTCGCAAGCGTCCGGTGAGCACCGAACAGGTCGACGCGGCGATCGAGCGCATCGAGGAGAAGCTGCTCAACCTGGGCGTGCGCGAGATCCCGGCCAACCGCATCGGGGAGATGGTGATGCGCGAGCTCAAGAAGCTGGACAAGGTGGCGTACATCCGGTTTGCGAGCGTGTACCGCAGCTTCGAAGACATCGATGAGTTCAGGGCGCTGGTGGATGAGGTGAAGCGCTGATGGATCGGCGCACAAGGGCCGAGCGGTGAACACCGAGCCCCTCACCACTGCGCTCGAACGGGCCGAACAGGCCCTCACGCTCTCGAACCCGAACCCCCGCGTGGGCTGCGTGCTCGTTGCGCCCGACGGCCGGGTCATCGGCGCGGGACACACCCAGCAGGCCGGTGGCCCGCACGCCGAGGTCATGGCCCTGCGCGACGCCCAGGCGCGCGGCGAAAGCCCGGCCGGCGCCACCGCCTACGTCACGCTCGAGCCCTGCTCGCACCATGGCCGCACCCCGCCCTGCTGCGACGCCCTGATCGCGGCGCGGGTGGCGCGCGTCGTGGTGGCCACCACCGACCCCAACCCCCGAGTCGCGGGCCAGGGCCTGGAGCGCCTGCGCGCCGCGGGCATCCGGGTCGACCTGCTGCCCGCCGACCACCCCGCCGCCCTGCGCAGCCGAGAACTCAACATCGGATTTTTCAGCCGCATGATCCGCGGCACGCCCTGGGTGCGCATGAAGATCGCCGCCTCGCTCGACGGCGTCACCGCCTTGCCCAACGGCCAGAGCCAATGGATCACGGGCGAGGCCGCTCGTGCGGACGGCCACCAATGGCGCGCCCGGGCCTGCGCCGTCCTGACCGGGGCGGGCACCGTGCTGCAGGACAACCCCCGCCTGGACGCGCGTGTGCCGGGCCTCACCCGCCAACCGCATCTGGCCGTGATCGACAGCCGTCTCGACACCCCGCCCACGGCGCGGCTGTTCGAGCCGCCCGAGAGCGGTTTGTCGCGCCATCTCTGGTTCTTCCACGCCGATCCCGCCGACGCCCGGGCCGCGGCGCTGCAACAGCGCGGCGCCGGCACCATCCCCCTGCCAGGCGCGAAGGGCAAGGTCGACCTTGGGGCAGCGCTGCATGAATTGGGGCGCCGTGAGGTGAACGAGGTGCACGTGGAGGCCGGGGCCAAGCTCAACGCCTCGCTGCTGCGCGAGGGGTGGGTGGACGAACTCCTGGTGTACCTGGCGCCCCGCCTGCTCGGGCAGGGCGCGGGCATGGTGCCCTTTGGGCCGCTGGAGCGCCTCGCCGATGGCGTCGCCCTGCGCTGGCTGGACAGCCAGGCGGTAGGCGACGACCTGCGGCTGCGCGCCAGGGTCGATGGGCGCGACGCGTTTCTCACGAACCGCTGATCATTCGGGCGAGGCCGCTCAGGCCGGAACTACTGCCAATAGAGTAGGACTTAGTTCTACATCCCTTTGGCCAGACAGCCCGTCGACAGACGCCTGGGTCCCTGAGGGCGGAGGTCGAATCATCGCAGGCCATGAACCGCTCACATGGCACCTTGCCCGCCAGTCCATCCATTGCGAATGCCAGGCGCCGTCGAATTCAGACGGCGCTTGGTCTCACCCTCATCGAGCTGCTGGTGAGCATCGCGGTGCTCACTGTGCTGCTGGCGATCGGCGTGCCATCGTTCGCCGCCATGGCCCGCCAGTGGCAGCAGGACGCGGCAATCGACACCTTCGTCGGTGACGTACGCCTGGCGCGCAGCACGGCCGTGCGCACGTCCCGGCCGGTCGTCATGTGCGCACTCGACCACAAGACAGGCGCCTGCACCCCCCAGGCCAACTGGACCGTTGGCTGGATGGTCTTCTCCGACCTGGACGCCGACGGCGCGTTCGACGCGGGTGAGCCCGTGATCGCGCATCGCGGCGCGCAGGCAGGCAACGCCTCCCTGATCGAAGCGAGTCCCTCACCGTCCGAGGCCCGGCTGCGGTTCCGCAACAACGGCACGCTCAGCGGAGGAGGCGTCAAGCTGAACCTGACGCCCGAGGGCACCACCCATCCCGCCCGCCTCGTCGTCCTCAACTTCATGGGCCGCGCCCGTGTGGCCAATGTCGAATGAACGTCTGGCGTCGCCGCGCAGAAACGCTGGCAGCACGCTCATCGAAGTCCTCATCGCGCTGCTCATCGCCTGCATCGGCCTGCTGGCCATGACGCGCCTGGCCGCTTCGGCCCTGGGACACCAGAAAGCGGCGCAGATGCGGCTGCTGGGCCAGACCCTGGCCCAACAGTACGCCGAACGCGCCCGTCTGAACGTTTACGGCTTCGACCTGGGGGGCTACGACATCTCCTTGGGTGACTCCGCGCCCGAGGAGCCCGCGTTGAATGCCGATGCCACAGACCTGGCCGCGGCGTCGGCGATGGCTCAGGCGGACCAACGGGAGTTCTTGCAGGCTGTGGCCAATGCACTGCCGAACGGCCGGGCGCAAGCGGTCGCTCGACGCGGCGTCGCGACGACGGCGCGCGACCTCGATGTCTGGTTGCTCTGGCGCGATACCCCCGTCGACGATGCCGACAGCCTGGATTCGGCTGCGAGGCGGCAGTGTCCCCAGGGACTGAAAGACGCGGACCGCCGAGGCGCCAGTTGCATGCATTTCCGGGTGGGTCTATGAAACGTTCCCTGCTTTCAGCCGTTCGGCGGCACCAGCACGGCTTCACCCTGGTGGAGTTGATGGTCGCCTTGGCGCTGGGCCTGTTTCTCGCGGGCGTGGTGAGCTGGACTTATTTGCAGACAGCCAGCGGTGCGCGCTTCGGTGCCCTTGAGTCGCAAATGAACGAGGAAGGCGCACTTGCGCTGGATCTCGTGCGATCACACCTGCGCCTCGTGGGCTACTCCGAGGTGGACGGGAACGGCAAACGCATCTTCAAGGAATCCCCTCTGCTGGGGTGCGATGGCGGATTCACCCAGGCCACGGCCTCCGATGGGTTCGACTCGCTGGCCTGCCAAGGCGGCAGCGGCAACGACGCCATCGCCTTGCGCTACCAGGCCACCGCCGTCAATGCGTTCATGGTCGGCAGCCCTCAGAAGCCGGCCAATTGCGCGAACGCCGGCATCGACCCCACCATCGGCGCCGCCTCCATCGCCGACAACCGCTTCTACCTGGCCGCCGACGCCACCAACGACAACGTACCCACCTTGTTCTGCCGGGGCGGCGACGGCCTCAACAGCTTCAGCGGTGAGGTCGCCCTGGTGCCGAACGTCGAACGCATGCAACTGCGGTACGCGATCACCCGCACCCCTGTCGTGGGCGAGGTGCCGCCCCACCAGGTGACGGCGATCATGGCGTCGGCCGACCTCCCTGGCAAGGACTGGACGCGCGTCGCTGCGGTGGAGGTGTGCCTGGTGATGCGTTCGGCGCAGCCGGTGCCTAGGGGCGGTCTGACCATGGACGAAGTGACACGCCACTTCGACTGCGAGGGCCAGGAAAAAACAGCCACCGATGGCCGGCTGCGCCGCACCTACCGGACCATGGTCCCGCTGCCCAACGTGCGCCCCGCCCTGCCCAAGCCCTATCAGGTCGACGCCGGCGGCGTCGTCATGAACCCCTATGCCGACTTGAACGGTGCGCCGTGAGGAGCGAGCCCATGCACGGTGTCATCGAACCGATCCACGGGACTGCCGCGCCCGCCCATCGCGGCCTGGTGCTGCCGGTGGTGCTGGTGCTGCTGGTGGTGATGTCCTTTGCCGGCCTGCTTGCGGCCCGGCGCAGTGCCACGGTGGAGGAGATCACCAACAACTCGCGCGTCAACCAGGTCGCGTGGCTGTCGGCCCAGAGTGGCCTGCGCCACTGCGAAGCGGTGGTCATCGACTCGGTCGAGAGCGGCAATCGATTCGACGCCGCAACGAAAAATCGCGTGCAGGCCAGCGCGCTCCAGAGCCCCACCGATGCGAGCGCTGCCTGGAACCAGCTCGCGAACTGGAGCGACTCCAGCCCCGTTCTGATCACGGCGCCGGTGGCCGACGCCAACGCCAGCGCCGCCCTGCAGGCCGCCCCGGCACCGCGCTGCATCGCCCAGGCCCTGCAGGGCAGCCGGTACCTCATCACCGCACGCGGCCTGTCGACGGGCGCCACGGTCAACAACGACGGCCTGCTGCTCGGCGGAGCCGAGGTCTGGCTGCAGTCGGTCATCTCACCCGAAGTCCCCATACGGTCCGCTGGAGGCGGTTATGAATGAAGTCATCACGGTCGACGATCGCGCGCACGGGTTCCTGTGCGCCGCTCACCGCGGCCGTTGCGCAGGGGTCGCCATCGCCTGCGCCCTCGCGACCCATGTCATGGCGCAGCCCGCCCAACGTCCGCTGCTCGTCACCAGCACGGGGGCCAAGCCCAACCTGATGATCACGCTCGACAACTCGGGCTCGATGACGGCGCCATTCAACGACGCCTACCCCATCAAGAAGAGCGAAGCCCAAGTTTCCAAGGCACCCGCTGAGCTGAGCCGGGCGGCGCGGTCGGCACGGGTCAACTCCCTGTACTACAACCCCCGCATCACCTACAAGCCTCGCGTGGACGCCATGGGTGCGCCTCTCGTCCCCAACGACGGCATCAGCTCCATATCCAACCAGAAAAACACCAACTACCAATACACGCTGTTCTTCCGCTCGTATGACGAGCTGTACTGGGGCGGTGGCAGCCATCTCGTCGAATACGCCTTTCCCCGCAAGAACGAACAAGTGCCTCAGGACTGGACCACGGAGTGGGGGGGCAAGGGATCGGAGCTGGTTCCCGAGCACCTGACCCATTCCGCCTCGGAAGACAGCAGCGCTCCCCCCTTCACCTACGCCCTCTGCCCGGATTGGGACAAGGCCAAGCCCTTGGACGGGTGCCCGAGCCCCCAGGTGGTGAACGTTCAGCGCAGGCTGTCGACGCCGATCGAACTGCCCATCGATCACCAGCGGATCGACTGCCAGGACGTGCTCAAGGGCGGCCGCAGCTGCACGCCCAACGAGGAGATGGACAACATCGTCAACTGGTACCGCTACTACGCCACGCGCATGCGAGCCACGCAGACCGCCCTGGGGCAAGCGTTCCAGAACCACAAGCTCAAGGACGGCATCCTGCGGGTGGGCTACCAGCTCATCAACAAGGCCCTCTGGCCCAACCCGCTGGTGCCGGGCAAGGACCTGGGACATCCCCTGGTGTCGCGCGGCGTGCGCGAGTGGAAAAAGGGCTCCCCAGACAACGAACAGTTCTATTCGTGGCTCTACCAAGCGCTGCCGGTGGGCCAAACCCCTTTGCACAACGCCTTTGACAACGTTGCAGCCTATCTGAAGGCCAGTGGCCCCGACACCAAGGAGAACCCCTGGGCCCGCGACCCGAGCGGTTTGCCCAGCGCCACCAACCCCGAGATGAGTTGCCGCCGCTCCTACCACGTGATGTTCTCCGATGGCGGCTGGACCAGCGGCATCGAAAGCGCCAACCGGCACATCGGCGAGAAGCACGACAACCAGCGGGGCCCCCGATTCCCGAGAGGATCGGCGACAACGGTCTCGGACGAAGACTTTGCCTACGACCCAGCAGGCCTCTCTGGCGAACCTCAGGTCTATGTGCCATACCCCAGCACCGCCACAGGCGGATTGGCCGATCTGTCGGCGCAGTACCACTGGCACACGGACCTTCGCCCCACGCTCGCCAACAACGTGTCGACGCGACCCGGGCAGCCGACGTACTGGCAGAACATGAGGACCTACACCATTGGCTACATGATCAAGCCCTCGGGAGGATCGGACACCAGCACGACAGGACTGACGTTCGCCCAGATCGACCGGTACCGCACCGACTACCTCATGCAGGTGCTTCCGCTCACCGCTCCGCTGTGGCCCCAGCTGCCCACAGGCGAACTGAACCTCCATACCGGCGCCACCGAAGCCCAACGCATCGACGATTTCATTCAAGCCGGCTACACCGGCGGCGGGCGTGGGTTCAGCGTTGAAAGCGCCGACGACATCCGTTCCGCCATCGACGCCATCCTGGCCGACATCCTCAACGCCTCGGGCAACGACGCGGGCACCGCACTGAGTTCAGGCGATGACTCGACTCAGGCACTGGCGGGGCGTTTGCAGTACTTCGTCAACTACCAGACCACGAACAACAGCGGCGACGTCATCGCCAAGAAGATCAACGAAAAGGCTCTGCCAATCCTGCTCGATCAGGATGCCAATGGTCAGACGCTCTCGCCCCCAAGCGACACCTTCTGGTCGGCCAACCAGCAAATGCCGCCGCACAGCAACCGACGCGTCTTCAGTCTGACGGGCACCCGCAGCGGCATCGAATTCAAGGGCCGCCTCGACGCCCTGCCGTCCGACATACAGGCGGCCTTGCGCACCGGCGCGCGGGCCAGCCGCCTGCCCGAGGACAGCGGCTTCGTGGACTACCTGCGCGGCAAGGCCCTGGTCTCCGACAAGAACGGAGAACCTTACCGACTGCGCGACTCGCGCCTCGGCGCCATCGTCAACAGCGCCCCTTTATCTCTGGGCGACGCCCAGCACATGGGCTACGACGACGCCACCAGCGGCGTGGACGGAAAGGGCAGCTACGCCGACTTTCGAGACAGGCTCAAAGCGGCCAAAGGCGTCCTGGTGGTGCCCACCAACGCGGGCGAGGTACACACCCTGGACGCGAGCAACGGCCAGGAGCTCGCCGCCTTCCTGCCCCGGCGCAGCCTGAGCCGCCTGCTCGACCAGGCCGACCCCAATGCGGGCTTCCGCTACGTCCTGGACGGCCCTCTCAGCACACAGGAGGTCCATGCGGATGGCGCGTGGCATCAACTCCTGGTTGGCACGGGCGGCCGCGGCGAACGCCTGATCTACGGTCTGCGGGTACCGATCCACGCGGACCACTCGCGCACGCCGGGTGCGGACGACTTCCTGTGGGAAACCGGCCCCGACAGGATCGATACCACCGAGTTCGCCCTGGGCCACGTAAGCACCCCGGCGCGCGGCGGACAAACCGACTCGGGTCGCTGGGTAACGGTGCTCAGCAGCGGCCACCACAATGGCCGTATCAACGGCAGCGGACACGGTCTGCTGGTGCTCGACGCCATGACGGGCGCGGTCATCCGCACCCTTCCCCTTCCCCAGCCCGCCCTGTACCCGGCCGGCCGCGGCCTGGGCGGCGTGGCCCTGGTACGCGATACGCGAAAGCGCATCGTCGCCGCGTACGCGGGTGACGCCATGGGCCAACTGTGGCGCTTCGATCTGCGTGGCGATCCCGCGAACTGGAAGGTGTCCTACAACAAGCCCCTGTTCCAGGCCCCCGACAAACGCCCCATCTATGCCGCCCCAGCGTGGCAGGCGCATCCCAAAGGCGGCATGATCGTGGTCGCGGCGACCGGCATGATGCTGGACGAGTCCGACGAAACCGATGTCCAGCAGCGCGAAGGCATCTTCGGCATCTGGGACCCGACCGCTCGCGCCGATGGCCAGGAGGCCCCCGGCTTCGAGACGGTGAAACCCGACCAGTTGCTTGAGCAGACCGTCATCGAGCGGCAGATCGGCGATGTGACGGCCCTGGACTTCACCCGCAACCGCATCGATTGGGGTGTCCACCGCGGCTGGAAACTCATGCTGGGCCACATCGACAACAGCACGAGCCGCATGCGCTGGCCCGGAGAGCGAGTGATCGATCGGCTGGTCAACGTCGGCTCGAGCGTGAAAGCCACCTCGTTGATCATCAACCGCTCGAACAAGGAAGAGAACTGCCAGAGCGAAGGCCCACCGCCCAACAGGGACTATCAATTCAACGCCCTGGATGGCGTCGCCAAGCCGGCCTTCGACATCGACAACGATGGCGTGCCCGATGTCGCCATGCTCCTGCTCGACAACGGCGGCTTCTCTCGCAACGCAGCACTGACTCACCTCGTCCCGCCAGCCCGCATGACCCCCGCGCAGCGGCGGCAAAGCCGCTTCGCGACCCAGGACGGCGAAAGCGACTACGAGAACACCAAATGCCTCGCCGCCCGGTACGCCATGCTGGGCGTCAATGGCAGTCCGGTCTTTGGCCGCGTGAGTTGCTCCTACGGCTGGAGCCGCCAGCAATACCAGCTGGCCACCCCGCCCGGCGTCTCCACGGCCTCCCCCCCGTCAACAGCCCCCGTCCAATGAACTCCGCGCCCGCTTTCCGCCCCCGCGTCCGCCTCCGCGGCTTCACCCTGATCGAGCTGATGATCACCTGCGCGATCATCGCCATCCTCGCCAGCATCGCCTACCCCAGCTATGCCGAGCACGTGCGCAAAGGCCGGCGCGCCGACGCCCAGCGTGCCCTCGAAGAGGCCAGCCAGTTCCTGCGCCGCCGCTACAGCAGCATGGACACACACACCGGCGCCAGCCTGCCCGACGGCCTGAGCCGCAGCCCTCGCGAAGGGGGCGGAGCCTACGACATCACGCTCATCGAGGGCGGTGCGGCCGTGGGCACTGCCACTGAGGCGCACGGCTTCACCCTGCGCGCGGTCCGAACGGGCAGCATGGCCGACGACCGTTGTGGCGATCTGGAACTGGCCCACACCGGCGCACGCTCGCTGGTCAATGCCTCCGGCGGCGCCACGCTGGCCACCTGCTTCCGCGGCGGCTGACCCCGCTCGGCGGGAGGCGACGGACACCCCCGCGACGGCCGGCCGTTCAAACCCTGCGAAAATAGCCGGATGTTCACCGGCATCATCACCGGCGTGGGGCGCATCGCCGACTCCCATGCGCTGGGCGGTTCTTTGCAGCACGGGCGGCGCCTCACCATTCAGGCCCCGCCCGGGTATCTGGCCGACGTCGGCCTGGGTGACAGCATCGCCCTCAACGGCGCCTGCATGACCGTCACCACCCTTGACGCGCCGCAGAACCGTTTCACCATCGACATCTCCGCCGAATCGCTGGCCCGCACCGCGGGCCTGGACGCCGTCGGCGGTCG
This sequence comes from Hydrogenophaga sp., assembly GCF_035481345.1. Lineage (GTDB taxonomy): Bacteria > Pseudomonadota > Gammaproteobacteria > Burkholderiales > Burkholderiaceae_C > Hydrogenophaga. The sequence goes on from NZ_DATIGV010000191.1 coordinate 41,718, forward strand.
CCTGAACCTTGAAAAAGCCCTGCGCGCCCACGACCGCCTGGGCGGCCATATCGTCTCCGGCCACGTCGACGGCACCGGCACCGTCCTGCGATTCACCCCCGTGGGCGAAAGCCACGAACTCGCCGTGCTGGCCCCGCCAGAGCTCGGCAAGTACCTCGCCTACAAGGGCTCCATCACCATCAACGGCGTGAGCCTCACCGTCAATCGTGTCGCCGACCGGCCCGACGGTTGCGAGTTCAGCCTCAACCTCATTCCCCACACGGTGCAGCACACCACCCTGGGCGACCTGGTCGCCGGCAGCACCGTGAACCTCGAAATCGACACCGTGGCCCGCTACGTCGAGCGCATGCTCGGCGCGGGCCAGCATCCGGCCAAGGAGGCCACGCCATGAACGCCCCGGAAACCCTGGCCCCCGTGGCCATCTCCCCCGTCGAAGCCATCGTCGCCGACATCCGCGCCGGCCGCATGGTCATCCTCGTGGACGAGGAAGACCGCGAGAACGAGGGCGACCTCGTGCTCGCGGCCGACCATGTCACGCCTGAGGCCATCAACTTCATGGCCCGCTTCGGCCGCGGCCTGATCTGCCTCACGCTCACCAAGGAGCGCTGCGAGCGCCTGAACCTGCCGCCCATGGTGCCGCGCAACGGCACCAAGATGGGCACGGCCTTCACCGCCTCCATCGAAGCCGCCGAGGGCGTGACCACCGGCATCTCCGCCGCCGATCGCGCGCGCACCGTGCAGGCCGCCGTGGCGCCGAACGCCAAGGCCAGCGACCTGGTGCAGCCCGGCCACATCTTCCCGCTGCAGGCCGTCGAAGGCGGCGTGCTCATGCGCGCTGGCCACACCGAGGCCGGCTGCGACCTCGCCGCCATGGCCGGCTGCTCGCCCGCCGCCGTCATCTGCGAGGTGATGAAGGACGACGGCACCATGGCCCGTCTGCCCGACCTTCAGCAATTCGCCGCCGAACACGGCATCAAGATCGGCACCATCGCCGACCTCATCGAGTACCGCAGCCGCACCGAATGCCTGGTGCAGAAGGTCGGCAGCCGCCCGCTCAAGACGGCCTTTGGCGACTTCACCGCCCACGCCTTCCGCGACCAGCCCAGCGGCGCCGTGCACATGGCGCTGGTGATGGGCCAGTGGCAGGCCGACGAGGCCGTGCCCGTGCGTGTGCACGAGCCCCTGTCGGTGCTCGACGCGCTGGAGGTCGGCCGCGCCATGCACAGCTGGAGCCTGGAGTCCAGCCTGCGCCACCTGGCCAAGGCCGGCCGCGGCGTGGCCGTGCTGCTCAATTGCGGCGAAAGCGCCGACCAGTTGCTGGCCCAGTTCGACGGCACCGCGCGCTCGGCCCAGGCGCCCGAGCGCGGCCGCATGGACCTGCGCACCTACGGCGTGGGCGCCCAGATCCTGCGCGAATGCGGCGTGACCCGCATGGAGCTCATGGGCACGCCGCGCCGCATGCCCAGCATGCAGGGCTACGGCCTCGAGATCACCGGCTTCATCGGCCACCCCAACTGACCCCACACCCCACAGAAACGGACGCCCCCATGTTTGGCGCAGACAAAGGCACGGCCGACCTGCTCGACGGCAAACGCCTGCACATCGGCATCGTGCAGGCGCGCTTCAACGAAGCCATCACCGACACCCTGTTCAGCGCCTGCCAGGCCGAGCTGCTCGCCCTCGGCGTGCAGGAGAAGAACATCGCCCACGTCAAGGTGCCCGGCGCGCTGGAGGTGCCCGTGGCCCTGCAGGCCATGGCCGAGCTTGACGAATACGACGCCCTGATCGCGCTGGGTTGCATCATCCGCGGCGAGACCTACCACTTCGAGCTCGTCGCCAACGAATCCGGTGCCGGCGTCACCCGCGTCGCGCTCGACCACCAGATCCCCGTGGCCAACGCCATCCTCACCACCGAAAACGAAGAACAGGCCCTGGCGCGCCAGATCGACAAGGGCCGCGACGCCGCGCGCGTGGCCGTCGAAATGGCGCTGGTGCTGGACCGCATTGGCTGATTCCATGAGCACCGCCCCCGACAACACCCCCGCCAAGCCACGCAAGGCCGCCGACAAATCGGCCCGCACCCGTGCGCGCGAATTCGCCTTGCAGGCGCTGTACCAGCACCTGGTGGGCCGCAACCCGATCGATGACATCGACGCCTTCACCCGCGACCTCTCGGGCTTCCACAAGTGCGACAGCCTGCACTTCGACGCCCTGGTGCGCGGCTGCATCGAGCAGGCCGCCGAACTCGACGCCCTGATCACCCCGCGCCTGGACCGCCCGCTGGCCGAGATCTCGCCCATCGAACACGGCGTGCTGTGGATCGGCACCTACGAGTTCCGCCAGTGCCTGGACGTGCCCTGGCGCGTGGTGCTCAACGAGTGCATCGAACTCGCCAAGTCCTTCGGCGGTACCGACGGCCACAAGTTCGTCAACGGCGTGCTGCACCCCCTGGCCGAGCAGTTGCGCCCCGCCGAAGTGGCGGCCTCGCCGCGCGCCGGCGGGGCC
>NZ_DATIGV010000192.1:0-19190 GCF_035481345.1 Hydrogenophaga sp.
ACCTACGACCTCACGCTGTCGGCCTACCTCAAGGAGAAGATCGTCGAGCGCTGGGGCGTGGAGTCGCTGTACTCGCCCAAGGACGACCCCAAGCTGGTGTGCGCGCTGACCTCGTTCAACCCGTTCCGCAACAAGGACGACGTGATGAACTCGGCCAAGGCCACGCAGTTCGTCTCGCGCCTGCAGGCCGAGTACCCGCAGGGCCTGATCATCCGCAACGCGAGCTTCCCGGTGATCGGCGCCGCCTCGAACCACTACGCGATGCGCGTCTCCACGCACCTGTGGCACGACGCCAACGACATCGACGCGCTGGTCGATGCCATGTGGGACCTGTCGGGCAAGATGGCCTGAGGGTCTGCGCGGCCGGGCCTCAGCCCAGCTCGGGCGCCAGGCCCGGCGCCTTGTCCATGTCGGCCCCGTTGTACAGCTTGTGCTGGGCAGCGGGGCTGCCCACGTCGGACACCACGGCCAGGCGCCATTGCGGGTCGCGCCGGGCGAAGGCGCGCTGCGCGGCCGTCAGCGCATAGCCGGTCGCGCCCGTGGCCGTGCCCTTGACGACGAGCTTGAGCAGGGTCTTGCCCTTCTTGTCGCGCACCTCGGCCTCGTAGCCCGGGTTGGGCGCCTCCAGCAGCTCGGTCTTGTAGCCGTAGCCGGCGAAATGGCGCGTCAGGTGGTCCAGCGCGGCGCTGTGCAGGTCGCCGCCACCGCCGACCTCGATGGCCGGCGCATCGGGCGCGGCGTCCACGATGCCGGCACGCCCACGCGCAGCCTGGACCTCGGCTTCGTTCGGCACCCAGCCGCGCGGGCCGCGCACCAGCACCACATGGCGCTGCTCGGGGCTCCAGACGGCCACGTGCCAGGGCTCGTCGTCGGGCACGCGCACCGACATGCGGGCGGCCTTGTCGGTCTCGATGTCGGCGATGGCCACGCGGTTGGTCTGCAGCACGGCGCGCAGGGGCTGGTCGGCGTCCAGCGCCCGCTTGATGAGCTGGATGCGGTCCTTGGTGCGCTGGATGCGCAGGTCGGTGCGCTCGCCGCCGCCGATGCGGTGCAGCGGGTCGAGCGACTCGAGCAGGAACCAGCGCCCACCCTCGCCCACGCTGACGAGTTCGGCCCAGATGGTCACGATGATGTTGTCGCCGGTGGCCAGCCAGGCCAGGTCGGAGGCCTTGTCGCGCGCGTCGAACACGCCCATCTTGGCGATGATCTCCACCGGCGTGCGTTTGTCGCCGGACAGGCGTTTCTCGTTGATGACCGCCAGGACGGCGGGTGCGACTTCTTTGTCCATGGAAAACAGGAGGGCCGGTCTCGACCGGCCCTTTTTCTGGGGGGTGGAAGGAGGGGGCCTCAGCCGCGCGGTGGCGCGGCGGCCTTGTCCAGCGCGGTGTTGACCTCGTCCAGCGTCTCGGCCGACTGGGTCAGCGTCTTCTCGACGGCGCCCGTGTGGCCCAGCGCCTGCTCGACCTCGCGCGTGCGCGCTTCCTCGCTCAGGTGGGTGTCGAGCACGGTGTTGGCCACGGCCAGGTCGTCGGCCGCCTGCCGGATGTCGGCGGCGACCTCCTTGGCCTTTTCGATCGCCTGCTCCAGGTGCTTGGCGGCCTGGGCATCGTTGGAAGGCTGGGACATGGTGGAACTTCTGGGACAAGGCGGGCGCACATCGTAGCGCGCCCGCCAGCGCCGGGACAAGCCGCCCGGCGCAGCGCTTCGCTTACTTGGCGCTCTTACTTCGCAATCACGCGGACCATTTCGAGCACCTTGTTCGAGTAGCCCCACTCGTTGTCGTACCAGGACACCAGCTTGACGAAGGTGCCGTCCAGCGCGATGCCGGCCTCGGCGTCGAAAATCGAGGTGCGGGCGTCGCCGCGGAAGTCGGTGGCGACCACCTTGTCTTCTGTGTAGCCCAGCACGCCCTTGAGCGCGCCTTCGGACTGGGCCTTGAACTCGGCGCAGATGTCCTTGTAGCTGGCTTCCTTGACCAGTTCCACCGTCAGGTCGACCACCGACACGTCGGAGGTCGGCACGCGGAAGGACATGCCGGTCAGCTTCTTGTTCAGCTCGGGAATCACCACGCCCACGGCCTTGGCGGCACCGGTGCTGGAGGGAATGATGTTCTCCAGGATGCCGCGGCCGCCGCGCCAGTCCTTGTTGGACGGGCCGTCGACGGTCTTCTGCGTGGCGGTGGCGGCGTGCACGGTGGTCATCAGGCCGCGCTTGATGCCCCACTTGTCGTTGAGCACCTTGGCCACGGGGGCCAGGCAGTTGGTGGTGCAGCTGGCGTTGCTGATGATGGCCTGGCCGGCGTAGGTCTCGTGGTTCACGCCATAGACGAACATGGGCGTGTCGTCCTTGCTGGGCGCGGACATGATGACCTTCTTGGCGCCCGCGGCCAGGTGCTTCTCGGCGCCGGCCTTGTCCAGGAAGATGCCGGTGGACTCGATCACCACGTCGGCACCGACCTCGTTCCACTTCAGTTCGGCCGGGTCCTTCACGGCGGTCAGGCGGATCTTCTTGCCGTTGACGATCAGGTTGCTGCCCTCGACCTTCACGTCGCCATCGAAGCGGCCGTGCACGCTGTCGTACTTGAGCATGTAGGCCAGGTAGTCGGGCTCGAGCAGGTCGTTGATGGCGACCACCTCGATGTCCTTGAAGTTGGCGATCGCCGCGCGAAACACCATGCGCCCGATGCGCCCGAAACCGTTGATACCGACCTTGATCGTCATGCTGTCATCTCCAGGGGTTGGATGTCGAAGGGAATCACTGCTGCGCGAGCACGGCGCGCACCGTGTCCGCCACGTTCTGCTCGGTGAAGCCGAAGTGCTTGAACAGCACCGGCGCGGGGGCCGACTCACCGTAGCTGTCGATGCCGACCACCGCCGACACGCCGTACTTCCACCAGAAGTCGGTCACACCCATCTCGACCGCGATCCGCGGCAGGCCGGCGGGCAGCACGGCCTTCTTGTAGGCCGCGCTCTGGCGGTCGAAGCGGGTGGTGCCGGGCATGGAGACCACACGCACCGCGATGCCGTGTTCCTTGGCCAGCAGTTCCTGCGCCTTGAGCGCGAGTTGCACCTCGGAGCCGGTGGCGATGATCACTGCCTGGGCCTTCTTCTTCAGGCCCAGATCGGCGGGCTCGGACAGCACGTAGGCGCCTTTGGCGATGTCGCTCAGGTCCTTCTTGGGCGCATAGGGCAGGTTCTGGCGCGACAGCAGCAGCGCGGTGGGCTTGTCCTTGTTCTCCAGCGCCACGGCCCAGGCGATGGCGGTCTCGGCGGTATCGGCCGGGCGCCAGACGTCCAGGTTGGGGATCAGGCGCAGGCTGGCGGCGTGTTCGATCGACTGGTGCGTGGGGCCGTCCTCGCCCAGGCCGATGGAGTCGTGGGTGAACACATGCACCACGCGCTGCTTCATCAGCGCGGCCATGCGAATGGCGTTGCGCGAGTAGTCGCTGAAGGTGAGGAAGGTGCCGCCGTAGGGGATGTAGCCCCCGTGCAAGGCCACGCCGTTCATGACGGCGGCCATGCCGAACTCGCGCACGCCGTAGTTGATGTGGCGGCCCAGGCGGCCGGCCTCGTCACGCACCGGGTTGCCGGCGAGGTCGAAGCGCAGCGCGGGCGTGGACTTGGTGTTGGTGAGGTTGGAGCCGGTGAGGTCGGCGCTGCCGCCCAGCAGCTCGGGCAGCGCGGCGGTGAAGTGCTCCAGCGCGAGCTGACTGGCCTTGCGGCTGGCCACGGTCTCGGCCTTGCTGTGCGCCTGCACGGCGGCGTCCACGGCCACCTGTGCGAAGTTCGTCGGCAGATCGCCCTTCATGCGGCGCTCGAACTCGGCGGCCAGCTCGGGGTGGGCGGCGCGATAGGCGCGAAAGCGCGCGTGCCAGTCGGCCTCGGCCTCGCCGCCAGCGCTTGTCGCGTCCCAGGCGGCGTAGACCTCGTCGGGCACCACGAAGGGCTCGTGCGACCAGCCCAGGGCCTCGCGCGTGAGCTTGATTTCCTCGGCGCCCAGCGGCTCGCCGTGCGCCTTGGCGGTGTTGGCGCGGTTCGGGCTGCCCTTGCCGATGTGGGTCTTGCAGATGATCAGGCTGGGCTGTTCGGGGTGTTGGCGCGCCTGGGCGATGGCGTGGTCCACCGCGTCCACGTCGTGGCCGTCGATGGGGCCGATGACGTTCCAGCCGCAGGCCACGAAGCGCAGGGCCGTGTTGTCGATGAACCAGGGCGTGACCTTGCCGTCGATGGAGATGCCGTTGTCGTCGTACAGCGCGATGAGCTTGTTGAGCTTCCAGGCGCCGGCCAGGGCCACGGCCTCGTGGCTGACACCTTCCATCAGGCAGCCATCGCCCAGGAACACGTAGGTGTGGTGGTCGACGACGGTGTGGCCGGGGCGGTTGAACTCGGCGGCCAGCAGCTTCTCCGCCAAGGCCATGCCCACGGCGTTGCTGATGCCCTGGCCCAGCGGGCCGGTGGTGGTTTCCACGCCGGGGGTGACGCCGACCTCGGGGTGGCCGGCCGTCTTGCTGTGCAACTGGCGGAAGTTCTTGAGCTCCTGCACGGGCAGCGCGTAGCCCGTGAGGTGCAGCAGCGAGTAGATGAGCATGGAGCCGTGCCCGTTGGACAGCACGAAGCGGTCGCGGTCGGCCCAGTGCGGGTTCGCCGGGTTGTGGCGCAGGTGGCGGCCCCAGAGCGCGACGGCCATGTCGGCCATGCCCATGGGCGCGCCGGGGTGGCCGGAGTTGGCGGCCTGCACCGCGTCCATCGCCAGAGCGCGAATGGCGTTGGCCATGACCAGGGGGGAGACGGTGACGACAGCGGAGTCGCTCATGAAGACCTCGGGTGGGGTGGGGCGCGGCGTGGGCGCGTGGCGCCGCCCAGCCTGGGGAAAACCCCGGATTTTACCGGTTGGGCACGCGCTGGCCGCCCGGGTGGGGGGTATCGGCCGCGACCGCGAGCGACGCCGCATCAGGGGCGGGCGGCCTGTCCGCCCGGGCCTGTCACCCCGGCGCCCCGAGAACGCTACAGTCGAGGCTTCGCCCATCCACCATGGCCCATCCCGCTCACGCCATCGTCCTGGCCGCCGGCCGCGGCAACCGCATGCGCCCGCTGACCGACCAGGTGCCCAAGCCCTTGCTGGACGTGCAAGGCAAGCCGCTGCTGCAATGGCATGCAGACGCACTGGCCGACGCCGGTTGTGTCGACCTGGTCATCAACACCGCCTGGCTGGGCGAACAGATCCCTGAGCACTTCGGCCCGCACCCGCGCAGCAGCGACGGCCTGCCGATGGACATCGCCTACTCGGCCGAAGGCGAGGACTTCGGCTACGCGCTGGAGACCGCCGGCGGCATCGCGCGCGCGCTGCCCTTGCTGGGCGAGGTGTTCTGGGTGGTGGCGGGCGACGTCTTCGCGCCCGGCTTCCCCTTCGACCCCGACGCGCTGGCGCGCTTCGCGCGCGGCGACCGGCTGGCCCACCTGTGGCTGGTGCCCAACCCCGACCACAACCCGCGCGGCGATTTCGGGCTGAGCCCCGAAGGCCTGGCGCTCAATGGGGGTGAGCCGCGCCACACCTACAGCACCATCGGCCTGTACCGGCGCGCGCTGTTCGAGGCGCCGTGGTTCGACATCCCGCCCGGCAACCCGCAAGGCCGCGCCGAGCCCCTGGCGCCGCTGTTGCGCCGCGCCATGGACGCGGGACGGGTGAGCGCGGAGCTGTACACGGGGCCCTGGACGGATGTCGGTACCCCCGAGCGGCTCGCGGAGCTGAACGCCCGCTGAGTTCCCGGGGTCGGGCGCTTGCCGCCACAATGGCGCGATGGACGCCTCGACCCACTTCCGCCTCTACGCCGAGCGCCGCGCGCGCCTGGCCTCGCAACTCGGCCCGGGCGGCATCGCCATCGTGCCCACCGCGCTGGAGCGCCCGCGCAACCGCGACACCGATTTCATCTACCGGCACGACAGCTACTTCTACTACCTGAGCGGCTTCGCCGAGCCCCAGGCCTGGCTGCTCATCACCGCCGAAGGCCGCACCACCCTCTTCTGCCAGCCCAAGGACCTCGAACGCGAGATCTGGGACGGCATCCGCCTGGGCCCCGAGGCCGCCCCGGCCGCGCTGGGCGTGGACGAGGCGTTTTCTGTCGCCGAACTCGACCAGCGGCTGCCCAAGCTGCTGGAGAACCGCTCGGTGGTCTGGTACCCCTTCGCCACCCACGCGGGGCTGGAGGGCCGCATCGACGGCTGGCTGCAGAAGGTGCGCGCCCGCGTGCGCTACGGCGCCCTGTGCCCGGAAAGCCAGCGCGACCTGTGCACCCTGCTCGACGAGATGCGCCTCGTGAAGGACGCGCACGAGCTGGACATCATGCGCCGCGCCTCGCGCATCAGCGCGCGCGCCCACATCCGCGCCATGCAGCGCAGCGCCGCCATGCTGCGCGCCGGACAGGACGTGCGCGAATACCACCTGGACGCCGAGCTGCTGCACGAATTCCGCCAGGGCGGTTCGCAATACCCCGCCTACGGCAGCATCGTGGCCGCGGGCGCGAACGCCTGCATCCTGCACTACCGAGCCGACGCCGCGCCCATCCGCGACGGCGAACTGGTGCTGATCGACGCCGGCTGCGAACTCGATGGCTACGCCAGCGACATCACGCGCACCTTCCCGGCCAACGGCCGCTTCACCGGCCCCCAGCGCGCGGTCTACGACCTGGTGCTGGCGAGCCAGGACGCCGCCGTGGCGGCGACCAAGGCCGGCGCGCGTTTCGTGGGCCCGCACGAGGCCACGGTGAAGGTGCTTGCACAAGGCCTGCTCGACCTGGGCCTGCTCGACAAGAACAAGGCCGGCACGGTGGACGACGTGATCGCCAACCGCAGCTACTTCGCCTTCTACATGCACCGCACCGGCCACTGGCTGGGCATGGACGTGCACGACTGCGGCAGCTACGTGGAGCCGTCCGAGGTCGGCCAGGTCAGCGAGCGCCTGGACCCGTTGTCCGGCGAAACCATCAAGGACCGCCCGAGCCGCATCCTGCGTCCGGGCATGGTGCTCACCATCGAGCCCGGGCTCTACATCCGCCCGGCCGAGGGCGTGCCCGAGCGCTTCTGGAACATCGGCATCCGCATCGAGGACGACGCGGTGGTCACCGACACCGGTTGCGAGCTGATCACCCGCGACGTGCCGGTGGCGCCCGACGCCATCGAGGCACTGATGCGGGGCTGAACGCGCTCCTCACTGCAGGGTGCGGTGCTCCGGCAGAGGCACCATGCCCGCCGTGGGCGCGGCGGCGCCGCCCAACTCCAGCAGCCAGCGCGAGCTCAGGCGCCCCAGCAGCACCCGCATCGGTTGCGACAGCGCCGGGTGCTGCGCCAGCTCAGTGAGGTTGCTCACCACCTTGCCCACCATCAATTCGCGCTGACACACCGGGCCGCTGTGCTGGGCGCAGCCAGTCATGAGCGCGAGCGTGCCGGCCAGCAGCGCTTCGACGGGGGGCAGGCTGTATTCCTCGTCGGCGTGGGTCGCAAAGGGGGGGTTCATGGGGTGCTCCAGCGGTGACAGGCACCACATCATATGAGAACAATTCTCATTTGCAAAGGAGCAACCCCTTTCCCGGTCTTTTCATCGGTCCACAATCCCCGAGCCCTCACCAACAACGACAAGGAGTTCACATGAAAGGCGACGCCAAAGTGATTGCGCACCTGCAGGCGCAACTGAAGAACGAGCTGACCGCCATCAACCAGTACTTCGTGCATTACCGCATGCTCAAGCACTGGGGCCTGGACAAGCTCGCCGGCAAGGAATACGAGGAGTCGATCGGCGAGATGAAGCACGCCGACAAGCTGATGGACCGCATCTTCACGCTCGATGGCCTGCCCAACCTGCAAGACCTGGGCAAGCTGCACATCGGCGAAGACGTGCCCGAAATGCTGCGCGCCGACCTCGGCCTGGAGCAAGGCGCACAAGCCACCATCAAGGAAGGCATCGCCCACTGCGAGTCCGTCCGCGACTATGTTTCCCGCGACCTGCTCCAGACGATCCTGGACGATACCGAGGAACACATCGACTTCCTGGAGACCCAGATCGATCTGCTCGACAAGGTCGGCCTGCAGAACTACCTGCAAAGCCAAATGGGCTCGGTGAGCTGATCTGCCCCTGGGGAGAAGCCGCCCGTCGGGCGGTCTTCACGGGGTCTTGCGCAATGAATGCGAGCCATTATCATTTGCAGGAGTTTCCCGACCCCTATCCCCATGATCGTCTGCGTTTGCCATCGCGTCAGTGACAAGACCATCGCCCAGTGCGCCCGGTCCGGCATGGCGTTCGACGACATCCAGCTTGAACTTGGCGTGGCCACGCAATGCGGCCAATGCGAAGGTTGCGCACGATCGGTCTTCTCCGAATGCGCCCCGGGCCATGTGGTGGCCCACCTGCAACTGCAGACCGCCGAACAGGCCCGTCAGGTCGAGCGCGCCTGAACCTCCGCCCGGCAGGCGCTGGGCGAACCGATTCCCCCCGTCACAGTCACAAGCCCTTCACCCGGCGAGCCGTGCCTGCGCGCTCGGGTTTTCCCTGTGCCCGACTTAGAATGCGAATCCGCCTTTCGCATGGCAGAAAATCAACGGCCGGAGACATGCATGACCGCATCCAGCACCCCTGAGGACAAACGCGCCGAACTGCGCCGCGCCGCGCTGCAGTACCACGAGCAGCCCCTGCCCGGCAAAGTGGCCATTGCCGCCACCAAGCCCCTGTCGAACCAGCGCGATCTGGCACTGGCGTATTCGCCCGGCGTGGCGGCACCGTGCGAGGAAATCGCGGCCGATCCGGTCAACGCCTTCAAATACACCGCGCGCGGCAACCTGGTCGCGGTCATCACCAACGGCACCGCCGTGCTGGGCCTGGGCGACATTGGCCCGCTGGCCGCCAAGCCGGTGATGGAAGGCAAGGGCGTGCTGTTCAAGAAGTTCTCGGGCATCGACGTCTTCGACATCGAGATCAACGAGAAAGACCCCGACAAGCTGGTCGAGGTCATCGCCGCGCTCGAGCCCACCTTCGGCGGCATCAACCTCGAGGACATCAAGGCCCCCGACTGCTTCTACGTCGAGCGCAAGCTGCGCGAACGCATGAAGATCCCGGTCTTCCACGACGACCAGCACGGCACCGCCATCGTGGTGGGCGCGGCCATCCTCAACGGCATGAAGGTGGTCGGCAAGGACCTCAAGAAGGTCAAGCTCGTGACCTCCGGCGCCGGCGCCGCCGCCCTCGCCTGCCTGGGCCTGCTGGTCAAGCTGGGCCTGCCACGCGAGAACATCTGGGTGACCGATCTGGCCGGCGTCGTCTACGAAGGCCGCACCGAGCTGATGGACGAGGACAAGATCCAGTTCGCTCAGAAAACCAGCGCGCGCACCCTGGCCGAGGTGGTCGCGGGCGCGGACATCTTCCTGGGCCTGTCGGCCGGCGGCGTACTCAAGCCGGAGATGGTCAAGTCCATGGCGGCCAAGCCCCTGATCCTGGCGCTGGCCAATCCCAACCCGGAGATCCTGCCGGAAGACGTACAGGCCGTGCGCGACGACGCGATCATGGCGACCGGCCGCACGGACTACCCGAACCAGGTCAACAACGTCCTGTGCTTCCCGTACATCTTCCGCGGCGCACTCGACTCGGGTGCCACCACCATCACCGACGAGATGGAGATCGCCGCGGTGCACGCCATCGCCGAACTGGCGCAGGCCGAGCAGAGCGAGGTCGTCGCTGCCGCCTACGCGGGCGAGAAGCTGGCCTTCGGCCCGGAGTACCTGATCCCCAAGCCTTTCGATCCGCGGCTGATGATGAAGATCGCGCCTGCCGTGGCGCAGGCCGCGGCCGACAGTGGCGTGGCGCTGCGTCCCGTCAAGGACATGGCGGCCTACCGCGAGAAGCTGCAGGGCTTCGTGTTCGCTTCGGGCACCGTCATGCGGCCCATCTTCTCGGCCGCCAAGCTGGCCACGCGCAAGCGCGTGGCCTACGCCGAAGGCGAGGAAGAGCGCGTGCTGCGCGCCTGCCAGATCGTGGTGGACGAAGGCCTGGCGCGGCCGACGCTGATCGGCCGACCGGCCATCATCGCCCAGCGCATCGACAAATTCGGCCTGCGCCTGAAGGAGGGCCTGGACTACGACGTCGTCAACGTCGAGCAGGACCACCGCTACCGCGACTTCTGGCAGACCTATCACCGCATGACCGAGCGCAAGGGCGTCACGCAGCAGCTCGCCAAGATCGAGATGCGCCGCCGCCTCACCCTCATCGGCACCATGCTGCTGCACAAGGGCGAGGTCGATGGCCTCATCTGCGGCACCTGGGGCAGCACCCACGGGCACCTGCACTACATCGACCAGGTCATCGGCAAGCGCGCTGGCGGCAGCCCCAGCACCGCGCAGGACGTACGCATCTACGCCTGCATGAACGGCCTCATGCTGCCCGGCCGCCAGGTCTTCCTGGTCGACACGCACGTGAACCACGACCCCTCGCCCGAAGAGTTGTGCGAGATCACGGTGATGGCGGCCGAGGAAATGCTGCGCTTCGGCATCCAGCCCAAGGCGGCCCTGCTGTCGCATTCGAGCTTTGGCTCGTCCAACGAGCCCTCGGCGGTCAAGATGCGCCGCACCCTGGACCTGCTGCGCGAACAGGCACCCTGGCTGGAAGTGGACGGCGAAATGCACGGCGACGTGGCGCTGGACCCGGTGGCCCGGGCCGCGCTCATGCCCAATTCCACCCTGAAGGGCGTGGCCAACCTGCTGGTCCTGCCCAACATCGACGCCGCCAACATCGCCTACAACCTGCTCAAGACAGCGGCCGGCGGCAACATCGCCATCGGCCCGGTGCTGCTCGGTGCCGCCCAGCCGGTGCATATCCTCACGCCCAGTGCCACCGTTCGCCGCATCGTGAACATGACGGCCCTGACGGTGGCGGACGCCAATGTTGCCCGCTAGGGCACTCAGTCAAAGCGGGCGCTAACTTTTTTTGCGCCATTTCGCCGAGCTGACTGCCTATTTTTTAGGCAGTCGCTTGCGTTTTGGGGCCGGTTAGGGCACACTCTCGCGCTTGAGTTTCAGGGTTAACCCCAGGCCGCAGGGTCCGGGTTCTCCCGCATCAGGAGCAAGCCAACCTCATGGATCTGCGGCGGATACGCCAGCACTGGGGCAAGGGCAAAGCCGGCTTTGTTGCGACTGTCGTGGCCACTGTGGTCGCCAGCGCAGGCACCTTTCTGGTGCAAGCCCGCGGTCCCGAACCCGTCGTCCTCGCCCCCTCCGCATCCGTGTCGGTATCGGCCCTGCCAACGCAGGGCAAGCAGGTTCTGGGCCAGATCCATCAGGGTGGGCCCTTTCGCTACGAAAAGGACGGCACCGTCTTCTTCAACCGCGAAGGTCTGCTGCCCAGGGAACGGCGGGGGTACTACCGGGAATACACCGTACCCACCCCGGGTTTGAATCACCGGGGAGCGCGGCGTATTGTGTGTGGCGGCGCCCGGCCCGTGGCGCCTGATGCCTGTTATTACACGGAAGACCACTACTCGAGCTTCAGGCGCATCGTGCAGTGATCTTCCGAAGAGCGATCGGTATTTCAACCTTTGACTGTGAAAGAGACGCGGAGATGGACACGCCACTTCGTAATGTGCGACCCAACATCGTCCAGTCCATTCGCGCCTATGGCGTGAAGGACCTGCAAGCGGCGGCCGAGTACCTCGGCCACCACTTCCTCTACGCCAACCTGGCCAAGGCGCAGAGCAAGCAGGACGTGCTGGAGCTGATCGCCGCCCAGTACACGCTGCCCGCGCACTTCGGCAAGAACTTCGACGCGCTGTACGACTGCATGACCGACATGGTCCACAAGTCCGGGCCGCAGACCGGCTTCATCGTGGTGCTCGAGCACATCCCGGCGCACAGCAAGTTCGATAAGGAAGCGCGCGAGCAACTGCTCGACATCTTCCGCGACGCGGCCGACTACTGGAGCGACCGCAAGGTCCCGTTCCGCTGCTTCTACTCGTTCTCGGTGGCGCGCAGCCCCAAAGGCGAAGAGCCGATCGAGGTGCAGAACGAAGAACCCATGCCGACGGACAAGATCCTCGACGTGAGCCCGCAGGCCCTGCGCATGAGCAGCCCCTTCAACGCCGGCTACTGGCTGGCGGCCGCTTGACAAGCCCACCCCCGCGCCGCGCCTGACGGCGCGTCACCCCCTCAAGGGGGCGACACCGACGGACTGGCAGAGCCAGATCCGTGGTGTCACTGGATGAGCCGCGACACTTGTCGCGGCTTTTTCATGCCTGCGAGGTTTGCGCCAGGCTGACGTATTCGCTGACGGGCACTTCTTCCGCTCGGCGTTGCAGGTCGAAGTTTCCGGTGGCCTGGCGCTGCTCAAGCCACTTGCCCAGCGTGTGCCGCAGCAGCTTGCGGCGCTGACTGAAGGCCACCTGCACGAGTTCGCTCAGGTGCTTCACGTCGATGGCCGGTGGCTCGGACAGCGGCACCATGCGGACGACAGCGCTGTCGACGCGGGGCGGCGGGTCGAAGGCCTCCGGCGGCACGAAGAGCACGTTTTCCATGGCGTAGCGCCACTGCAGCATCACCGACAGGCGCCCGTAGTCGGCGGTTGCGGGCGCAGCGACCATGCGGTCGATGACTTCCTTCTGCAGCATGAAGTGCTGGTCCTGCACGGCCGCGACGTGCTCTAGCAGGTGGAAAAGGATGGGCGAGGAGATGTTGTAGGGCAGGTTGCCGACCACCCGCAAGGGGCCCGTCGCCGTCGCCCGCAAGGCCGTGAAATCCACCTTGAGCACGTCGGACTCGACCACCTCGAGCTGGCCGTGGGCGCGCAGCCGGGCGGCGAGATCGCGATCGAGTTCGATGACGGTCAGGCGGCCGAGCCGCTCCACCAGCGGCTGCGTGAGCGCCGCGAGGCCTGGGCCGATTTCGACCATGGGCTGGCCCGCGCGCGGGTCGATGGCGCGCACGATGGCGTCGATGACGCCGGGATCGGTGAGGAAATGCTGCCCGAAGCGCTTGCGCGCGATGTGCTTCACGGCTGGGGGTCTTCGCGCAGCTCGACGTAGGCGCGCGAACGCACGTCGCGCGCCCACAGCTCCGTGGCCTCCTGCAGCTTGCGCTCGCGCACGACCATGCGCAGGCGCTCGCGCTGCTGGCGCTCGTCGAGCTGCACGTTGCGGCGTTCGTCGACGCGGATGAGGTGCACGCCGAAGCGCGAGACGACGGGCTCGGACACCTCGCCAGGGCGCAGGCGGCTCATGGTGTCCTCGAACTCGGGCACGAACTGGCCGGGCAGGGCCCAGCCCAGGCTGCCACCGTTGGCGGCCGAGCCATCCTGGCTGTTTTCACGCGCCAGCGATTCGAAGGTGGCGGTACCGGCGGTGATGCGCTGGCGGAAGTCGCTCAGGCGCGCAATGGCGGCCTCCGGCGTGAGTTGCGCGTTGGGGCGCAGCAGGATGTGGCTGGCGCGCGTCTGCGTCACGTTCATCGAGGGCATGCCGGCCTGGCGCTTGTCATTGACCTTGAGCACGTGAAAACCCGCGGGACTGCGCAGCGGTCCCGCGATGGCGCCGGCCGCCAGGTTGCGCGTGGACGCCACGAACAGCTCGGGCAGGCGAGAGGCCGCGCGCCAGCCGAATTCGCCGCCGTTGACGCGCTCGGCCGCGTCGGAGAACTCGCGGGCAAGAACCGCGAAATCCTCACCCGCACGGGCGCGCTCGGCCACGCGCTGCGCGCGCGCCTGCCGCTCGGCCACCACCGCCTCGCTGGCGTTCTCGGGCACCAGCACCAGCACGTGGCTGAGGTTGAGTTCAAGGTTGTCGACACCCCCTGCGCCGCGTTGCTCGCGCTGGAATTCCTCGATGTCGGCGTCGGTCACGCGCACGCGGGAGTCGACCTCGCGCTCGCGCAGGCGCTGCAGCAGCAGCTGCTGACGCAGCTCGTCGCGGAAACGGTTGAGGTCGTAGCCCTCGGAGCGCAGCCGGCGGCGGAATTCCTCCTGGCTCAGGCTGTTCTGGGCCGCGATGTTCTGCTCGGCCTGGTCGATCTCGGCGTCGCTCACGCGCAGGCCCGATTCGCGGGCCAGGTGCAGTTGCGCGCGTTCGTTGATGAGTTGTTCCAGCACCTGCCTCAGCAGCACCGCGCGCGGCGGCGCGTTGGTGATGCCGCGCTGCGCGATGTTCTGCTCGACCTGGCGCAGGCGCTGGCGCACCTCGTGGTTGGTGACGGGCTCGGAATTGACGAGGGCAACGATGTAGTCGGCCGTGCGGTTGCCCGCGGCGGACGCGGTGGCCGAGGGCAGCGTCAGGCCGCCGGGTGTGCGCAGTGTCTGCGCCGGCAGCGCAGCGGGCCAGAGCAGGGCCAGGCCCAGGGCGACAGCGGTCAGGAGGGAACGGTCAGTCATAACGTTGGAACCGGCTCGGCGGGTTGATCTCTTCGCGCAGGTACTGGTAGCGCGGCACGTTGTCCCTGAGGGTCTGCAGCGGGTTGGAGCCGATGCGCGAGAAGCCCGAGAACTCGAGCTGGAACAGGATGCGCTGGTTCGCCGACGCCTGGCTGCGCTGCAGCCGCTCGAGCACCACGCGCCCGATCCAGCAACCGGCATCGTACTCAAAGCCCGCCACCAGATCGACCACCTTGCGGTCGGGCACGCTGTAGTTGATGCGCCCTACACCGTACCACTGGCCGGCACCGAGCCCGTAACCCGGCACGGGATCGGGGCTGCGGCCGAACATGCCGCTGAGCGGCCATTGCCAGCCCACGTCGAATTGTTCGGACGCGCCACGCTGCAGGCGCCAGGCCGCGCTGAGCACGTGGTAAGGCCGGGGCGTGTAGCGCGCGCTCACGGTGGTGCGCACCGATTCGTTGGTGGTGGGGTTGTACTGGAAGGTGGTGTCGAACAGCCAGCGCGGGGTCCATTGCACGCGCGCGGCCAGCAGCACGTCGCTGAAGCGCTCCTGCACCGGCTCGCCGCCAGGCAGGGTGACGTTCTGGTCCTTCAGCAGGTAGCGCTGCGCCACGCCCAGGCGCACGATTTCGGCGCCGGTCTCGGGGTCGAGCAGGCGCGAACTCACGCCCAGGGTGACACCGCGCGTGTCGGAAATGCGATCGTTGCCGGTGAAGACGTTCTCGGAGTAGATGGTCGCGAGGTTGAAGTCGACCGCGCCCGAGTCGTAGTTGGGCAGCAGGCTCTGGTCTCGGTAGGGCGTCCAGGTGAAGTAGGCGCGCGGCTCCAGGGTCTGCAGGAAGGCCCGGCCGAAATAGCTGGCGTCGCGCTCGAAGACCAGACCGCTGTCCAGGCTCACGGACGGCACGGCGCGTGAGGCGCTGCGCAGGCCGTTGGCGAGCGGCTGGTCGAAGGTGTATTGCGTGCTGTGCAGGCGCGCGCGCGGCTCGATGAACCAGCCCGGCGTCTGGAAGCGGCGGCTGAGCGTCGCCACGGCCATCGCGCGCTCGCCGTTGCTCTGGCCGGTGAGCAGGGGATTGGATTCGAAACGCGTGTACTCGCCGTACAGCGTCATCGCGAGCGAGCCGGTCTTGTCGGACCAGCCCAGGTCGCCACGGCTGTAGGTCAGGGCCAGCGAGGGCACGCGGTCGTAGGGCGGCGTGATCGGTGCGTCGATGTCCTGCAGGGTCTGCCAGGTGTAGGCCCCGGCCGACGCGGACCAGTAGCCCTGGCTCCAGGTCGCCACCGCGTCGCTGGGCAGCAGGCGCTGCGTGAGCGTGGCGCTGGCGCGCGGGAAGTCGCGCCAGTAGTCGTCGTCGCTCACGCGGTTGAGGTTGAGCGACAGCCCCGCCCCGCCCCGGCCGCCCAGGCGGTTGAGGGCGTCGGTGAACGACTGGTTGTGCTGCAGCGTGTAGCCCCAGCGGTCCTCGCCGCGCAGGCGGTCAGAGGGCATGAAGGAGCCGCGCACGCGGCCGGTGTAGTCGGGCTGCAGGTAGCGGAACTCGGCGCCCATATCGAGCCCGCGCTTGGTCATCAGCGTGGGATAGACGGTGAGGTCGTAGTTGGGCGCGAGGTTGAAGTAGTAGGGCAGCGTGAGCTCGAGGCCGCTCACGCTGTCGAGGCCGATCGTCGGTGGCAGCAGGCCCGACTTGCGCTTGTCGCTCAGCGGGAAGGTGAAGTAGGGCGCACCGAGGATGGGCACGCCCTTGAATTCGAGCACGCCGCCATAAGCCTCGCCCACCTCTTCCACGTTGTCGAACTCGATGCGGTTGGCGCGCACCAGCCAGGCGGGCATCCAGTCCGCGCCGGGGTTGCGCGGGCAGGTGCTGTAGCGCGCCTGGTGGGCGGTGGAGTGGTCTTCGTCGTGGAAGTCCATGCGCGTGGCATCGCCGCGCCCGTCGTTGCTCAGCAGTTCGAACTCGGGCTGCTCGAAATAGCCCTTGAAGGTGTCGACGTTGAGCCGCAGCGCCGGTCCCTTGAAGCGGTCGCCGCCGCGGTTGATGAGCACGTTGCCTTCGGCATGGGCCTCGCGCGTGCGATCGTCGAAGCTGAGCCGGTCGGCGCGGATGACGGTGTCGTGGCGGCGCAGCTCGGCCTCGCCCTCGACGGTGGTGGTCTGGCCCGTGTGGCCCTCGATGCGACGCCCCGAGACGAAGCTGGGTGTCTGGCTGCGCACCTCGGCGGGCAGTTGCTCCTGCAGGCGCAGGCTGGGACGCAAGGCGAGGCCCGGGTCCTGGGCCTGGGCCTGAGCCTGCGCGGGGCTGGCGAAGCAGGCGCCCAGCACCGCTGCGGCCACCGGTGCGATGGCGAACCGGGCGGGAGAGCGAGTCGGGTCGGTGCGGCGTTTCAAGATCGGGCCCGGCGGCGTTCGGGCCGCGCACACTGGCGTTGAAGGCGTTTGTAGAATCCGCCGGATTATTCCACGGGGCCTGCCAGCACCCGGCGCACCGTCCCCCCTATTCCCCTCAGCCATGACCCCGTCGCCGACCACCGTCGCGTGGGCCGACCCGCAGCGCGAGGCGGCCTTCCATTCCTGGCTCGAGCCGCTGGCGCGGCAACACCGCCTGATCCCGTCCAGCCTGCGCCCCGCCTCGGCCGACGCGAGCTTTCGCCGCTACCTGCGGCTGGACAGCGAGGACGGCGGCAGCGCGATCGTGATGGACGCGCCGCCCGACAAGGAAAACAGCGAACCCTTCGTGCGCATCGCGGGCCTGATGCGCGCGGCCGGCCTGCGCGTGCCGCAGGTGCTGGACTGGCAACAGGCGCAGGGCTTCCTGCTGCTCGACGACCTGGGCACGCAGACCCTGCTCGACGTCATCGACGCCGCGCAGCCGCAGGCCAACACCGGCCTGTACCGCGACGCCCTGGCCGCGCTGCTGCCCTGGCAACAGGCCAGCCGCCCCGGCGTGCTGCCGCCTTACGACGAGGCCGTGCTGCGCCGCGAGCTGCAGCTCTTTCCCGACTGGTACCTCGCGCAGCACAAGGGCATCGCGCTGAACGACAGCCAGCAACAGGTTTTGCAGAGGACCTTCGACCTGATCGTGCAGCGCGTGCTGGCCATGCCCACGGTGTACGTGCACCGCGACTTCATGCCGCGCAACCTCATGGTGCTGCGCGAGCGCGGCGACACGCCGGCCACGCAACTCGGCGTGCTCGACTTCCAGGACGCGCTGCACGGCCCCATCACCTACGACATCGCCAGCCTCATGCGCGACGCCTTCCTGAGCTGGGAAGAAGACTTCGTCATCGATGTCACCGTGCGTTACTGGGAACAGGCGCGCCAGACGGGCCTGATGGACTTCGAGGACTGGCACAGCGACTTCGGCGCCTTCTACCGCGCGGTGGAATGGATGGGCCTGCAGCGCCACCTCAAGGTCGCGGGCATCTTCGCGCGCCTCACGCTGCGCGATGGCAAGCCCAAGTACCTGGCCGACGCGCCGCGCTTCATCGCCTACATCCGCGCCACCGCGCACCGCTACCGCGAACTGGCGCCGCTGCTGCGCCTGATCGACGACGTGGAAGGCCTGCAGGCCGCCAATGGCTGGGCCTTCGGGCGAGCATGAAGAAGCATCCCCGCCGCGCTCCGCGCGACCCCCTCAAGGGGGCGACACCAGCGGCCCGGCAAAGCCGGTTCCGCGGTGCCTCTGAGTTCGGCCCCTTCCCCCGTTGCGGATCGTGCTCCGTGCAGTGGAGTCGGTGACATGCCTCGCTTCTTCTGCGATGCCATGCTGGCCCCCGGGGCCGAGTTGGCCCTGCCCCCCAGCGCCGCGCGCCACGTGCAGGTGCTGCGCCTGCAGCCGGGCGAGGAGATCACGCTGTTCAATGGCCAAGGTGGCCAGTGGGCGGCGCGCGTGCTGCGCATGGGCCGCAGCGACGTGTCGGTTCGGGTGGAGGCGCACGAGGCCATCGAACGCGAGGCCGCGCGCGAGGTGACGCTCGCCATTGGCATGCCCGCGAACGAGCGCATGGACTGGCTGGTCGAGAAAGCCACCGAACTCGGTGTCGCCCACATCGCGCCACTGCACACGCAGCACGGCGTGCTGCGCCTGTCGGGTGAGCGCGCGGCGAAGAAGCAGGCGCACTGGCAGGCCATCGCGCAGGCCGCTTGCGAACAGTGCGGCCGCAACCGCGTGCCCACCATCCAGCCCGTGCGCGACTTCGCCGCCTTCCTGCGCGAGGCACAGGGTGCGCGTATGGTGCTCTCGCTGGCCGAGGGCGGCGCACCCGCATCCCAGGCGCTCGGCGGCGACGCGCCGCTCACCGTGTTGATCGGCCCTGAAGGTGGCCTGAGCACGGCCGAAGACACGCAAGCCCGCGCGGCGGGCTTCGTCCCAGCGCAGCTCGGCACCCGTGTGCTGCGCGCGGAAACCGCGGCCCTGGCGGCGCTGACGCTCGCGCTCGCCTGAGCCCGCGCGGTCGCCGTTCAGGCCGCTTGCGGCGCCAGCCGGAACACGGCCACCGCGTCGCTCAGGCGCTCGGCCTGTTCCTTCAGGCTCTGCGCGGCGGCCGCGCTCTCTTCCACCAGCGCCGCGTTCTGCTGCGTCATCTGGTCGAGCTGGTTCACCGCCACGTTCGCTTGGCCGATGCCCTCGCTCTGCTCCCCCGAGGCCGCCGTGATCTCCCCGATGATGTCGCTCACGCGCTGCACCGAGCCCACGATCTCGCTCATGGTCTGGCCCGCATCGGCCACCAGGCGCGAGCCCGCGTCCACGCGCTCCACGCTGGCGCCGATCAGGCCTTTGATCTCTTTCGCCGCCTCCGCG
>NZ_DATIGV010000193.1:0-23090 GCF_035481345.1 Hydrogenophaga sp.
CGACTCGCGCGCCATTCGCACCTCGGCGCTGCTGGCCCGTGTGACGACCTTCACCACCATCGCTGGCGCCGAAGCGGCCGTCGAGGGCATGAAGTTCCTGAACAGCCTGGACGTGATTTCCGTGCAGGAAATGCACGCGCAGCTCGCGGCGTAAGGGGCGCCCCCTTCGCGCTTTGCGCGGCGGACGCTGCGTGCCTGCGGGTTTGCGCCAAGGCGGCGCGGCGCACGTGGCCCTACAGTGCGGCTCATGTTCCCCGCCGACGCCCTCATCGCCGCCAGCGCCCGGCGCTGGAGCACCGAGGCCGTGCCGCCCGAGCGGCGGCTCGACTACTGGGTCGGCGCGATCTGCGAGGCCTTCCTGGAGATGGACTGCAGCTCGCGCGAGGCGCGGCACTTCGATGGCCGGCTGGTGAGCCTGGCCCGTGGGCCGTTGTCCTTCAATCAGGTCGAGGCCACGACGCAGGACGTCTACCGCACACCGGCAGCGATCGCGCGTGGCGCCCGGCAACCCTTCTACCTCATCACCCAGCGCCGCACGCCCTGGCACGTGGTGCAGGGCGGCCAGCGCCTGGGCTTGCGGCCCGGTGACGCGGTGCTGGTGGATTCGGCGTGCGCGTACGAGCTGCACTTCACGCAGTCGGTCGAGGCCCTGTCGATCCAGCTGCCACGCGCCTGGGTGGGGCAGTGGCTGCGCGCGCTCGATGAGCCCGCGGCGCGCGTGGCCTGGCGCGACCAGGGCTGGGGTCAGGCGCTGTCGGCCTGGTGCCTGCAGTTTGCACACGAGCCCGGCCTGGCCTCGCAGGTGCCCGAGCACCTGCTGAGCGATCAGCTCGGCGCCATGTTGGCCGCCGCACTGGAGCCGGCCGTGGCGCCCACCCGATCGGGTCGCGATCTGGCCGCGCGCGCCGAGACCCTGATGCGCGATCGCCTGGACAGCGCCGGCCTGCAGGCAGCGGAACTGGCGCAAGCCCTGGGCGTGTCGCTGCGCACCCTGCACCGGGCCTTTGCCGCGGGCGGCACATCCTTCGCCGACACCCTGCGCGGCCTGCGACTGCGACGCGCCGCCGAGTTGCTGGTCCAGCCCCGCCTGGCCGGCCTGAGCGTGGCGGAGATCGGCCGGCGATGCGGCTACGCCGACGCCTCGCACTTCGTGCGCGAGTTCCAGCGCCGGCACGCGCTGACCCCGGCGCGCTGGCGCCGCGAACGGCTCGCCCACTGAGGTCCGCGCGCCGTGTGGCGCACGCAGGCCATGGGCGTGGCACGCACAGGCCATCAGGCGCGTGGTCGCGCGCCTACGCTGCGCGCAGCGCCCGGCCGATCGGGCGCCTTCCTTCAGGAGACATGCATGGCCGATACCTACGTCCTCGTTCACGGTGCCTGGCACACCGGCGAACTCTTCGAACCCCTTGCCCAAGCGCTGCGCGCGCGCGGGCACGTGGTGCACGCCCCCACGCTGGCCGGCAACCGCCCGGGCGACGACCGCGCCACCTCCGGCCTCACCGAGGCCGCCGACTCGCTCGCCGCTTACCTGGAGCAGCACGATCTGAACGAGGTGCGTCTGGTGGGCCACAGCTACGGTGGCATGGTGATCAGCCTGGTGGCGGCGCGCCTGCCGCAGCGCATCACGCGCCTGGTGTATTGGGTCGCCTTCGTGCCACTGGACGGCGAATGCCTGAACGACATGGTCCCGCCGCACTACCGGGCCCTGTTCGATCAGATCGCCACCGCCAATCACAACGCGGTGATGCTGCCGTACCCCATCTGGCGCGAGGCCTTCATCAACGACGCCGACGCCGCGTTGGCGACGAAGAGTTACGAACAGCTCAACCCCCAGCCCTACAAGACCTTCACCGAACCCGCGCGCCTGGGCACACAGCTTGCCGAACTGCCCATGGGCAAGAGCTACCTGCTGTGCACCGAGGACACCGCCATGCCGCACAGCCTGCCTTGGCACCCGCGCCTGTCGGAACGTCTGGGCTTGTACCGGTTGGTGTCCACGCCCGGCAGCCACGAACTCTGCTTCACCAACCCGGGCCTGCTGGCTGAAAAGATCGAGCAGGCCGGACGCGACTGAGTCCCTCCCGGTGCCCTGGCATCGGGTTGACCGGCAGGCCCGCCGGGGCATAATGGCCTTTCGACACCGCCGAGCGGCAACGCCCGGCGGTTTGCTTTTGTGGAGAGACAGACATGGCCACCATCCCCATCACCAAACGC
This sequence comes from Hydrogenophaga sp., assembly GCF_035481345.1. GTDB lineage: Bacteria > Pseudomonadota > Gammaproteobacteria > Burkholderiales > Burkholderiaceae_C > Hydrogenophaga. The sequence continues at coordinate 2,215 of NZ_DATIGV010000193.1, forward strand.
GGCGCTGAAAAGCTCAAGGAAGAGCTGCACCGCCTCAAGACCATCGACCGCCCGGCGGTGATCAACGCGATCGCCGAAGCGCGCGCGCAAGGCGACCTGAGCGAGAACGCCGAATACGACGCGGCGAAGGATCGCCAGGGCTTCATCGAAGGCCGCATCGCCGAGATCGAGAGCAAGCTGTCCACCGCGCAGATCATCGATCCCTCGGCCCTGAACGCGGGCGGCAAGGTGGTGTTCGGCGCCACCGTGGAACTTGAGGATGAGGACAGCGGTTCGGCCGTCACGTACCAGATCGTGGGCGAGGACGAGGCCGATCTGAAGGAAGGCCTCATCAACATCGGCAGCCCGATCGCGCGCGCGCTGATCGGCAAGGAAGAGGGCGACACCGCGGAGGTGCAGGCGCCCGGCGGCACGCGCCGCTACGAGATCGTGGCCGTGCGTTACGCCTGATCGCGCCAGCGATGCGCCTGCAACGCCCCGCGCTGATGCTCGCCGCCCTGTGGTGGGGCGGCATCACGGCGCTGAGCTTCCTGGCCGTGCCCACGCTCTTCGCCTCGCTGGGCAGTCCGGCGGTGGCAGGGCCGGTGGCGGCGAAGCTGTTTTCCCTTCAATGCTGGGCCGGTGTGGTCATCGGCGCGGCGCTGCTGATCATCGTGCAGCGCGAGGGCCCCGGTGACGACAACGCCGCGCTGCTGGCGCTGGTGTGCCTGGGGCTCATGCTGGCCCTGGTGCAGGAGTTCGGCGTGGCGCAGAAGATCGTCACCGCGCGCGCCAGCGGCGGCAACCTCAAGCTGTGGCACGGCGTGGGCACCGCCTTCGTGCTGGGCCAGTGGCTGTGCAGCGGGGCGCTGCTGTGGCGCCTGAGCCGGCCCCGGCTGGCCGTCGATCAGCCCGCCTGAGCCGCGGCCTGGCGCTCGGCCGAGTCGAGCGTGTTCACCATCAGCATGGTGATGGTCATCGGCCCCACGCCGCCGGGCACGGGCGTGATCCAGCCAGCGACCGCTTTCACGCCATCGAAGTCCACGTCGCCGCAGAGCTTGCCGGCTTCGTTGCGGTTCATGCCCACGTCGATCACCACCGCGCCGGGCTTGACCATGTCGGCGGTCAACACATTGCGCTTGCCCACGGCGGCCACCACCACGTCGGCCTGGCGCGTGAAGCTGGCCAGGTCCTTCGTACCGCTGTGGCACACGGTGACGGTGGCGTTGGCCTGCAGCAGCATCAGCGCCATGGGCTTGCCCACGATGTTGCTGCGCCCGATCACCACCGCGTGCTTGCCGCGCAGGTCGTAGCCGATGTGCTCCAGCATCTTCATGCAGCCGTGCGGCGTGCAGGGCCAGAAGCCGGGCAGACCGGTCATCAAGGCGCCCGCGCTGGCCACGTGAAAGCCGTCCACGTCCTTGGCCGGCGAGATCGCCTCGATCACTTTCTGCGCGTCGATGTGCGCGGGCAGCGGCAGTTGCACCAGGATGCCGTGGATCGAAGGGTCCTTGTTCATCGCCTCCACGCGCGCCAACAGCTCGGCCTCGCCCATCGTGGCGGGCCAGGTCTCCAGCACGGAGTGCATGCCGGTGTCCTCGCAGGCCTTGACCTTGTTGCGCACGTAGACCTGCGAGGCCGGGTTGTCGCCGACCAGGATGACGGCCAGACCCGGCGTCACGCCGCGGGCCTTCAAGGCCTGCACGCGGGTGGCCACGTCGGCACGGAGTTGGCGGGAGAGGGCGTTGCCGTCGATGAGCTGGGCGGTCATGGTCTTGCGGTATCGAGGGGAAAGCGAAACGCCCGCCAAGGTGGCGGGCGTTGGTGGGTGCGTGTTCGGTCAGGCTTTCGCGGGCGTCTGGCCCAGGGCGATCTTGAGCAGGTCGGCCACCGTGTTGGCGCCGAGCTTTTCCATGATGTTGGCGCGGTGCGCTTCCACCGTCTTGATGCTGATGCCCAGGTCGTCGGCGATCTGCTTGTTCAGGCGGCCGGCCACGATGCGCTCGAGCACCTGCGATTCACGGCCGGTGAGTTTGGAGAGCAGGGCGTCGCGGCTGGCGGCCTGCTGGTGCGTGGCGAAGGCCTCGCGCGCGTGCTCCAGCATGCGCTCGACCAGGGCCACCAGCTGGTCTTCCTTGAAGGGCTTCTGGATGAAATCCAGCGCGCCCTTCTTCATGGACTCGACCGCCATGGGCACGTCACCGTGGCCGGTGATGAAGACGATGGGCAGCGGGGACTGGCGCTCGACCAGGCGGTCCTGCAGTTCCATGCCGGTCATGCCGCCCATGCGAATGTCGGCAATGAGGCAGGCAACCTCGCGGGCGTCGTAGCGGGAGAGGAAGGCCTCGGCCGATTCGAAGCAGCGAACCCGGAAGTCCTTGCCCTCGAGCAACCACTGGAGGGAATCGCGCACGGCCTCATCGTCATCGACGACATAGACAGTGCCCTTTTTGGGGATCAGGCTCATCTCGCTCTCTCGGTGTCCGTCAGTGGTTCGTTGGCAGCGGTGTCCGGCGAACCCTGGGGTTGAAGTCGCGACGCGACGGGGATCCAGAAGCTGAAGCAGCACCCCGTCACCTCCGTGCCATTGTAGAGGTTCTCCATGCGCATCCGGCCATGGTGAGACTCGACGATGCTGCGGCACAGCTTGAGGCCGATGCCCATGCCTTCGCTCTTGGTGCTGTAGAAGGCCTCGTAGATGCGCTCGAGCATTTCCTCGGGCACGCCCTTGCCCGAGTCGCGCACCTCGAATTCGACCACCTGCTCACCGTCGAGCTGGCGCGGCGCCACGCGCAGCTCCACCAATCGCTCGCCTTGCGGCCGACCCGCCTGCACGATGGACTCGCCCGCGTTCTTGAGCAGGTTGATCAGCACCTGCTCGATCAGGATCGGGTCCACCATCAGGGCGGGCAGGCGCGCGGCCACGTAGGGCGTGAGCCGCACCTGCTGGCGCCGCAGCTCGATGTCGGCCAGCTCGATGGCGTTGTTCACCATCTGCGCCACGTCCGACAGCGTGGGGTTGGGCTCGCTGCGCTTCACGAAGGCGCGGATGCGCTGGATGATCTGGCCCGCGCGCTGCGCCTGGCGCGCCGTCTTCTCCAGCGCCACCAGCATCTCCTCGGGCGTGATGCGCTGCTCCTGCAGGCGCGAGATGATGCCGTTGCAATAGTTGCTGATGGCCGTGAGCGGCTGGTTGAGTTCGTGCGCCACGCTGGAGGCCATCTCGCCCATGGTGATGAGGCGGCTGGCGGTCTGCGCGCGCTCGGTCTGGCGCGCGGCCTGTTCCTCGGCGGTGCGCCGTGGCGTGATGTCGCTGGCGATCACCATCTGCGCCAGGCGTCCGTCCACCCAGGTGAGGTAGCGCGTGCGCACCTCCAGCCAGCGGTCGAGCTCCGGCACGAAGACCTCGGCGTTCTCCACCCCGGCGTCGGTGAGCGTGCCCGTGGGCATGCCGGCGAAGGCATCGACCTGGTCGGCGTCGTCCAGGGCGGGCTGGGGCTGGTTGCCCGCCAGGTCGACCAGGTGGCGGTGGCCCTGGCCGCGCGTGCCGAACCACAGGCGGTACATCTTGTTGGCGAACAGCAGTTCCTCGCTGCCCAGCGGCGCCACCGACACGGCCGAGTCCAGCGACTCCAGCACGGTGGTGAAGCGCTCGTACGAGGCCGAGAGCTCCTCGCGGATGCGCTTGGGCTCGGTGATGTCGGTCATCGACGTCATCCAGCCGGTCTGGTGTCCCTTGGGGTCGATCAGCGGGGAGACGTACATGCGCGCGTCGAACACCGTGCCGTTGCGACGGCGCACGCGCACCTCGAAGCCACCCGGTGTGGAGCGGCCGTTGAGCTCGTCGTCCAGCCGCGCGTGCAACTGCTCGTGGTCTTCCTCGGGCCAATAGGGGAAGGGCGCGGTGCGGCCCACCAGCTCGGCCTCGGTCCAACCCGTCATCGAGCAGAAGGCCGGGTTCACGTAGGTGATGCGGCCTTGTATGTCCAGGGCGCGCATGCCGGTGAGCATGGAGTTCTCCATGGCGCGGCGGAAGTTGGTCTCGGCCACCAGGGCCTGCTGCGCCTGCACGCGCCGGCGCGTGTGGCGCCAGGTGCCGATCAGCATCCACACGGTGAGCGCCGACAGCGCGCCGATGACGCCGAAGAAGCCCGAGCCCACGATGTCCTGCGAGGTGCGGTAACCCTGCGCCTTGAGAATGAGGCCGTTGCCCACGGGCGAGACCGGCACCTCGTGTTCCAGCGAGGGGCTGGACCAGGGCAGGAAGGACAGCACGGGCTCGGCGGTCTGCAGGCTGCCGGCCAGCACGGCGCCCGTGTCGTCGAGCAAGGCCACGGCATAGCGGGCCATGATCTCGGGCGGCATGCCGAAGCGCATGAGGCCGTCCACCGAGTACTCGCCCATCACCGTGCCGGCGAAGCGGCCCTGCTCGGACAGCGGCACGTGCAGCATGAGGCGCGCGCCGCGCGGATCGGTGCCGATGAGCGGGCGCGAGTAGATGGGCTGGCGCAGGTCGCGCGCGAGATCGAAGCTGCCGTCGGTCTCGGATGGCGTGAGTGCACTGCCCACGCTGCGCATGAGCGCCACCGGCGCGCTGGGCGAGGTGTAGCCCGAGAGCACGCGCCGGCGCCCATCCACCCAGGTGATGGCCAGCAGTTCGGGGAACTGGCTCACCAGGGTCTCGGCCTGGAAGGCGAACTCCTCGGTGTCGATCGCGTGGTTGTCGATCTCGCGGGCCAGGCGCATCAATTGCTCCTGGCGCTCCAGCAGGCGCAGGCGCAGCCGCTGCTGGGCGTACTCCACGTCGCGCGTGACGGCCTCGCGCTCGCGGTCGATCTCCTCGAAGCGCAGGTAGGCGATGGCCACCACGATGGCGGCCAGAAAGAGCAGCACCGCCAGCAGCGGGCCCAGGGTGGCGAAGCGGTCCTGCCGCGACGGCGGCAACCGGCGCCACCAGCGTTTCCACCACGGGGCGGTGGTGGCAGGGGGGGTATGGGACATGGCGTGAGGAGTCTACGTGAGGGGCCACGGTTTCACTGGCCCATCCTCTGTAATTTCATAATAAGGAATCACTCGGCGCATATTGAAATGCCCGAAGCTCTGTGGAAGAATCCGCGACTTCAACGGGCCAGACCTTAAGCTCGCCCCAACACACAGGAGACAGCGATGTCAGCGAACGACACCAACGATGGCCGCGGGGCCGTGGACAGCGACGCCCAGGAAACCCGGGAATGGATGGAGGCGCTGGCCGCCGTCATCGAAAAGGAAGGCCCCCAGCGCGCGCACTTCCTGCTGGAACAACTCCTGGAAGAAGCCCGCCAGCACAGCCTGGACCTGCCGTTTTCGGCCAACACCGGCTACGTGAACACGATCGAGCCGGACCAGGAGGCCCGCTGCCCCGGCAACATCGCCATCGAAAAGCGCCTGCGCGCCTACATGCGCTGGAACGCCATGGCGATGGTGGTGCGGGCCAACCGCCTCAACCCTGCCGACGGCGGTGACCTGGGGGGCCACATCGGCTCCTTCGCGTCGGTGGCCAGCATGTTCGGCGCGGGCTTCAACCACTTCTGGCACGCCGCGAACGACAAGCACGGCGGCGACCTGCTCTACATCCAGGGCCACAGCTCGCCGGGCATCTATGCGCGCGCCTTCCTCGAAGGCCGCCTTTCGGAAGAGCAGCTCGACATGTTCCGCCAGGAGGTGGACGGCAAGGGCCTGTCCAGCTACCCGCATCCCAAGCTGATGCCCGAGTTCTGGCAGTTCCCGACGGTGTCGATGGGCCTGGGTCCGCTGATGGCGATCTATCAGGCGCGCTTCCTCAAGTACCTGCACGCCCGCGGGATTGCCGACACCGCCAACCGCAAGGTCTGGGTGTTCTGTGGCGACGGCGAGATGGACGAGCCCGAATCGCTGGGCGCCATCGGCCTGGCCGCGCGCGAGAACCTCGACAACCTGGTGTTCGTGATCAACTGCAACCTGCAGCGCCTGGACGGCCCGGTGCGCGGCAACGGCAAGATCATCCAGGAGCTGGAGAGCGAGTTCCGCGGCAGCGGCTGGAACGTCATCAAGCTGCTGTGGGGCAACGGCTGGGACGAGCTGCTGCGCCGCGACAAGAGCGGCAAGCTCAAGCAACTGATGATGGAGACGCTGGACGGCGACTACCAGGCCATGAAGGCCAACGACGGTGCCTTCGTGCGCAAGAACTTCTTCGGCAAGTACCCCGAGACGGCCAAGCTGGTCGAGCACATGACCGATGAAGAGATCTTCGACCTGCGCCGCGGCGGCCACGAGCCCGCCAAGGTGTACGCCGCCTTCCACGCCGCCAACGAGCACAAGAACCAGCCCACGGTGCTGCTCGTCAAGACCGTGAAGGGCTATGGCATGGGCAAGGCCGGCGAAGGCAAGAACACGGTCCACCAGACCAAGAAGCTCACGGACGAGGACATCAAGTACATCCGCGACCGCTTCAACATTCCCATCCCTGACAGCGAGCTGCCCAAGCTGCCGTACTACAAACCGGCCGACGACACGCCGGAGATGAAGTACCTGCACGAGCGCCGCCAGGCGCTGGGTGGGTACCTGCCGCAGCGCCGCCCGCAAGCGGACGAGAGCTTCACCGTTCCCTCGCTGGAAACCTTCAAGGCGGTGCTGGAGCCCACGGCCGAAGGGCGTGAGATCAGCACCACGCAGGCCTACGTGCGCTTCCTCACCCAGTTGCTGCGCGACCAGGCGCTGGGTCCGCGCGTGGTGCCCATCCTGGTGGACGAGGCCCGCACCTTCGGCATGGAAGGTCTGTTCCGCCAGATCGGCATCTACAACCCCAAGGGCCAGCTCTACACCCCGGTCGACCGCGACCAGGTGATGTACTACAAGGAAGACAAGGCCGGCCAGATCCTGCAGGAAGGCATCAACGAGGCCGGCGGCATGGCGAGCTGGATCGCGGCGGCCACGAGCTACAGCACGAACAACCGGATCATGATCCCGTTCTACGTGTACTACTCGATGTTCGGCTTCCAGCGCATCGGCGACCTGGCTTGGGCGGCCGGCGACATGCAGGCGCGCGGCTTCCTGTTGGGCGGTACCTCGGGCCGCACCACGCTCAACGGTGAGGGCCTGCAGCACGAGGACGGCCACAGCCACATCCTGGCGGGCACCATCCCCAACTGCGTGAGCTACGACCCGACCTTCGCGCACGAGGTGGCGGTGATCATGCACCACGGCCTGAAGCGCATGGTGGAGCGCCAGGAGAACGTCTTCTATTACCTGACGCTGCTCAACGAGAACTACCCCATGCCCGGCCTGCAGCCCGGCACCGAGGAGCAGATCATCAAGGGCATGTACCTGTGCAAGCAGGCGCCCGCCCTCAAGAAGGACGCGCCCACAGTGCAACTGCTGGGCAGCGGCACCATCCTGCGCGAGGCGTTCGCCGCGCAGGAGTTGCTGGAGAAGGACTGGGGCGTGGCCGCCGGCATCTGGAGCTGCCCGAGCTTCAACGAGCTCACGCGCGACGGCCAGGACGTGGAGCGCTGGAACCTGCTGCACCCGACCGAGACACCGCGCACGGCCTTCGTGACCGAGCAGCTCGCCAAGACCACCGGCCCGGTGATCGCCTCCACCGACTACATGAAGAACTACGCGGAGCAGATCCGCCCCTTCATGCCCAAGGACCGCACGTACAAGGTGCTCGGCACCGACGGCTTCGGCCGCAGCGACTTCCGCAGCAAGCTGCGCGAGCACTTCGAGGTGAACCGGCACTACATCGTGCTGGCCGCGCTCAAGGCGCTGAGCGAGGAAGGCAAGCTGCCGGCCGCCAAGGTGGCCGAGGCGATCCAGAAGTACGGCATCAAGGCCGACAAGATCAACCCGCTGTACGCGTGAGCGCCGGAGACCGACATGGCAAGCATTGAAGTGCAAGTCCCGGACATCGGGGATTTCGACGAAGTGGCGGTCATCGAGCTGCTCGTGAAGCCGGGCGACACGGTCAAGGCCGAGCAGTCGCTGATCACCGTGGAGAGCGACAAGGCCTCGATGGAGATCCCGTCCTCGCACGCGGGGGTGGTGAAAGAGCTCAAGGTGGCGCTGGGCGACAAGGTGAAGCAGGGCTCGGTGGTGGTGGTGCTGGACGCCGAGGTCGCGGCCGCGCCCGCGCCGGCCCCCTCGGCTTCGGCCCCCGCACCGGTTGCGGCCGCCGCAGCCACGCCGGCGCCGGTTCAGGCTTCCTCACCGGCGCCCGCACCCGCTCCCGCTGCGGCCGCGCCCGCCGGCCCGGTGGACGTGCACGTGCCCGACATCGGCGACTTCAAGGACGTGGCGGTGATCGAGGTGCTGGTGAAACCCGGCGACACCATCAAGCTCGAGCAATCGCTGATCACGGTGGAGAGCGACAAGGCCTCGATGGAGATTCCCTCGTCGGTGGCCGGTGTGCTCAAGGAGCTCAAGGTCAAGGTCGGGGACACGGTGAACATCGGTGACCTGATCGCGGTGGTGGAGGGCTCCGCCTCGGCGCCGGCCGCCGCGCCAGCGCCTGCAGCGGCACCGACCGCTGCCGCACCGGCACCGGTCCAGGCGCCCAGCCCGGTACCGGCCGCTGTCGCCGCGACGTCCGCGCCCGCGCAAGCCCCTGCGGCCCACCAGCCCGGCGCGGCCCCCATCGGCCTGCCGCACGCCTCGCCCTCGGTGCGCAAGTTCGCGCGCGAACTCGGTGTGCCGCTGGCCGAGGTCAAGGGCAGCGGTCCCAAGGGCCGCATCACGCAGGAGGACGTGCAGAACTTCACCAGGGCCGTGATGGCCGGCACCGCCCAGACGCAGGCCCAGGCCGCGAAGGCGCCGGCCGGTGGCGGTGGTGGCGCGGGCCTGGACCTGCTGCCCTGGCCCAAGGTCGACTTCACGAAGTTCGGCCCCGTGGAGCGCAAGGACCTCTCGCGCATCAAGAAGATCAGCGGCGCCAACCTGCACCGCAACTGGGTGATGATCCCGCACGTCACCAACAACGACGAGGCGGACATCACCGAGCTGGAGGCCTTCCGCGTGGCCACCAACAAGGAGAACGAGAAGTCCGGCGTCAAGGTGACCATGCTGGCCTTCGTGATCAAGGCGGTGGTCTCGGCGCTGAAGAAATTCCCCGAGTTCAACGCCAGCCTCGACGGCGACACCCTGGTCTACAAGCAGTACTTCCACATCGGCTTCGCGGCCGACACGCCCAACGGCCTGGTGGTGCCCGTGCTGAAGGACGCCGACAAAAAGGGCATCCTGCAGATCAGCCAGGAGATGGGCGAGCTGGCCAAGAAGGCGCGCGACGGCAAGATGGGCCCGGCCGACATGAGCGGCGGCTGCTTCTCGATCAGCTCGCTCGGCGGCATCGGCGGCACGCACTTCACGCCCATCATCAACGCGCCCGAGGTGGCGATCCTGGGGCTGTCGAAGAGCCAGATGAAGCCGGTGTGGGACGGCAAACAGTTCGAGCCGCGCCTGACGCTGCCGCTGTCGCTGTCCTACGACCACCGCGTCATCGACGGCGCGTCCGCCGCGCGCTTCAACGCGTACCTCGGCCAGGTGCTGGCGGACTTCCGCCGCGTGCTGCTGTAAGTAGGAGCAAGCAATGGCACTCATGGACATCAAGGTTCCCGACATCGGCGACTTCAAGGACGTGGCGGTGATCGAGGTGCTGGTGAAGCCCGGCGACACCATCAAGCTCGAGCAATCGCTGATCACGGTGGAGAGCGACAAGGCCTCGATGGAGATTCCCTCGTCGGCGGCCGGCGTGCTCAAGGAGCTCAAGGTCAAGATCGGCGACACGGTCAACATCGGCGACCTGCTGGCGGTGATCGACGGGGAGGGCGCCGCCAGCGCGCCGGCACCCGCGGCATCGCCTGCACCTTCTCCGGCACCGGCTCCCGCACCCGCCGCCTCCACACCCGCTCCCGCCCCGCGCGCGTCCACGCCCGCCGCGCCGGCCTACGGCGGTGCCGCCGACCTCGAGTGCGACGTCGTCGTGCTCGGCGGCGGCCCCGGCGGCTATTCGGCTGCCTTCCGCGCCGCCGACCTCGGTCTCAAGGTCGTGCTGGTGGAGCGCTACGCCACGCTCGGCGGCGTCTGCCTCAACGTGGGCTGCATCCCGTCCAAGGCGCTGCTGCACGTGGCCGCCGTCATGGACGAGGTGAACCACCTGGCCGGCTACGGCATCGAATACGGCCGCCCGGTCGTCAACATCGAGAAGCTGCGCGGCCACAAGGAAAAGGTCATCGGCAAGCTCACCGGCGGCCTCACCGCCATGGCCAAGATGCGCAAGGTGACGGTGCTGCGCGGCTACGGCAGCTTCGTCGGCCCCAACCACCTGGGTGTGGAACTCACCGAGGGCGCGGGCCAGGACAAGACCGGAAGCAAGCAGGTGGTGGCCTTCAAGAAGGCCATCATCGCGGCCGGCTCGCAGGCCGTGCGCCTGCCCTTCATGCCCGAGGACCCGCGCGTGGTGGACAGCACCGGCGCGCTTGCGCTCAAGGACGTGCCCAAGCGCATGCTCATCCTGGGCGGCGGCATCATCGGTCTCGAAATGGGCACGGTCTACAGCACCCTGGGCGCGCGCCTGGACGTGGTGGAGATGCTCGATGGCCTGATGCAGGGCGCCGACCGCGACCTGGTGAAGGTCTGGCAGAAGATGAACGCGCCGCGCTTCGACAACATCATGTTGAAGACCAAGACGGTGGCGGCCAAGGCCACGCCGGCGGGCATCGAGGTGAGCTTCGAGGGCGAGAACGCGCCCGCGCCGCAGACCTACGACCTGGTGCTGCAGGCCGTGGGCCGCAGCCCCAACGGCAAGAAGATCGGCGCCGACGCGGCCGGTGTGGCCGTCACGGATCGCGGCTTCATCGACGTCGACATCCAGATGCGCACCAACGTGCCGCACATCTTCGCCATCGGCGACATCGTGGGCCAGCCCATGCTGGCGCACAAGGCGGTGCACGAGGGCCATGTGGCGGCCGAGGTCATCGCCGGAGAACTGCAGGGCAAGGCCGATCTGGCCGCCGCCGCGTTCAACGCGCGCGTGATTCCCAGCGTGGCCTACACCGACCCCGAGGTCGCCTGGGTGGGCCTCACCGAGGACCAGGCCAAGGCGCAGGGCATCAAGGTGAAGAAGGGCTTGTTCCCCTGGACCGCCTCGGGCCGCGCCATCGCCAACGGCCGCGACGAGGGCTTCACCAAGCTGCTGTTCGACGACTCTCCCGAGGCGCACGGCCATGGCCGCATCCTGGGCGGCGGCATCGTGGGCACGCACGCGGGCGACATGATCGGCGAGATCGCGCTCGCCATCGAGATGGGTGCCGACGCGGTGGACATCGGCAAGACCATCCACCCGCACCCCACGCTGGGCGAGAGCATGGGCCTGGCGGCCGAGGTGGCGCACGGCAGTTGCACGGACGTGCCACCGCAACGCAAGTAAGCCTTCCGCTGAAGTTCAGGAATACAGCCACCGGCCCGCGAGGGCCGGTGGCTTTTTCACTGAGACACGAATTCAACCGCAAGGAGCGGAGTTTCCCGGGAGGAGCGGACTCCTACACTGACCTCACCTTTTCCTTCCGTGAGTGATGTGCATGACAAGTTCGGCGAAGCAGGCCCCCGATTGGGACGCCATTGAGCGTTCGCTCGACGCGCAAGGCCACGCCGTTCTTCCCGGCCTGCTGACGTCCGCGCAGTGCGACGCCCTTGCCGCGCTGTATGCCCGCCCGGACGGCTTTCGCTCGCGCGTCGTCATGGCCCGCCACGGCTTCGGGCGCGGCGAGTACAAGTACTTCGCTTACCCGCTGCCCGCCTTGCTTGAGCGGCTGCGCCACGCGTTGTACCCCCGGTTGGTGCCGATCGCCAACCGCTGGCAGCAGCAACTGGGCCTGGTCACGCGCTACCCGCACGACCTGGACGCGTTCCTCAAGCGTTGCCATGAGGCCGGCCAGACGCGGCCGACGCCGCTGATCCTGCGCTACGGCGAGGGCGACCACAACTGCCTGCACCAGGACCTGTACGGCGAGCACGTCTTTCCGCTGCAGGTGGCCATGCTGTTGTCGGAACCCGGCCGCGATTTCACGGGTGGCGAGTTCGTCATGACCGAGCGCTCGAGCCAGGGTCAGCGCGCGGACGTCGTGCCGCTGCGCCAGGGCGACGCGGTGGTGTTCGCCGTCAATGAACGGCCCGCGTCGGGCCGGCGCGGCATTCGCCGGCTGGCCCTGCGGCACGGCGTCAGCCGCGTGCGCAGCGGCCAGCGGCACACGGTGGGCCTCATCTTCCATGACGCGAGCTGAGCATGGAAACGCTTGACCTGTTCGAGCCCACCCAAGGGCAGCAGCGCCTGGGCCCCGGCGCCGTGTTGTTGAGGGGCTTCGCGCTGCCGCAGGCACCCGATCTGGTGGCCGCCATCGCCGCCATCGAATCGGTCTCGCCGTTCCGTCACCTGGTGACCCCCGGTGGCTTCACCATGTCCGTGGCGATGACCAACTGCGGCGCACTCGGCTGGACGAGCGACCGCCTGGGTTATCAATACACCGCCACCGACCCCGAGAGCGGCGAGCCCTGGCCCGCCATGCCGACCGTCTTCGCCCGACTGGCCAATGAGGCCGCGGCGGCGGCAGGCTTCGAGCACTTCGAGCCCGACGCCTGCCTCGTGAACCGCTACGCCCCCGGCGCGCGGCTCTCGCTGCACCAGGACCGCAACGAGCGTGACTACACGGCCCCCATCGTGTCGGTGTCGCTGGGCATGCGCGCCACCTTCCTGTGGGGTGGCCTGACGCGAACCGGTCCCACGCTCAAGGTGCCGCTGCGCCATGGCGACGTGGTGGTCTGGGGCGGCGCCGATCGCCTGCGCTACCACGGCGTCGCGCCGCTCAAGGACGAGCCCCATGCGCTGCTGGGCGGCCAGCGCTTCAACCTCACGTTCCGGCAAGCCGGATGACCATGAGCACGATGACTGCCTACGCCACGGACGACGCCCGCTGGGCGGCGGTGCAACAAAGAGAGGCCGCCGCCGACGGCCACTTCGTCTACGCCGTGCGCACCACGGGCGTGTACGCCCAGCCCAGCTCGGCGGCGCGCCTGCCCCGGCGCGAGAACGTGGCCTTCTTCGATTCCCCCCAGGCCGCCGAGGCGGCGGGTTACCGCCCCAGCCGCCGTGCGCAGGGCGACCAGACCCGCGCGGCGGCTGAGCGCGCCGCCTTGGTGGCGCGCGCCTGCCGGTTGATCGAGGCGTCGGAAACGCCGCCCCCGCTGGACGCACTGGCGGCCGCACTCGGCATGAGCCCCTTCCATTTCCACCGCCTCTTCAAGGCCGAAACCGGGCTGACGCCCAAGGCCTACGGCTCGGCCTTTCGCGCCCGGCGGCTGCGCGAGGAACTGAGCGCGCCCGAGGCCTCCATCACCGACGCCATCTACGGCGCCGGCTTCAACTCCAACAGCCGGTTCTACGAGGCGTCCGAGCACTTGCTGGGCATGCGCGCACGCGACTACCGGGCTGGCGGCGCCGGCGCGGACATCCGCTTCGCGGTGGGCCAGTGCTCGCTGGGTGCCATCCTCGTGGCCCGCAGCCAGCGCGGCATCTGCGCGATCCTGTTGGGCGACGACCCGGACGCGCTGGTGCGCGAGCTGCAGGACCAGTTCCCCAAGGCCCGGCTCATCGGGGGCGACGCGGCCTTCGAGCAATGGGTCGCGCAGGTGGTCGGCGTCATCGAGGCGCCCGCCATCGGCCTGCAACTGCCCCTGGACGTTCGGGGTACGGCCTTCCAGGAGCGCGTCTGGCGCGCGCTGCGCGAGATACCGCCGGGCGCCACCGCGAGCTACACGGAGATCGCCGCGCGCATCGGCGCGCCAAGCTCGGTGCGCGCCGTGGCGCAGGCCTGCGGCGCCAACCGCCTGGCCGTGGCCATTCCCTGCCACCGCGTGGTGCGGCGCGACGGCGACCTGGCCGGCTACCGCTGGGGTGTGGAGCGCAAGCGCGAGCTGCTGCGCCGCGAGGCCCAGGCGTGAACGGCGATGGCTTGGACTGGGCGGCCATCTCGGCCCAACTCGATGAAGAGGGCCATGCCCTGCTGCCTGGCTGGCTAAGCGCCGAGGCGGCGCGTGGTCTGATGGGCGAGACCGCGACCCTCGGCGCCGTGCGCGTGCCGTTGGCGGCCAGCGGCCTGGGTAGTGGCGAGTTGTTCTGCTTTCAGGCCGGCCTGCCGGCGCCGCTGGTAGCCTGGCGCTCGGCGCTCTACCCGCGGCTCGCCGCTATCGCCAACCGCTGGCAACACGCCCTGGGTGTGGACACGCGCTACCCACCGACGCTCGATGAGTTTCTCCAACGCAACCGGCAAGCGGGCCAGACGCGCGGGCAATCCCACCTGAGCCGACTCGGCGTGGGCGACCACGTGCTGCTGCACCAGCGCAACGAGGGCGAACAGGTGTTCCCGCTGCAGCTCGTCGCGCTGCTGTCCGAGCCCGGCGTGGATTTCGAGGGCGGTGAGTTCGTGACGACGGAACAGCGCCCGCGCCTGCAGTCGCGTCCCACCGTGCTGCCGCTGCAATTGGGGGACGTGGCCCTCATCGCCACGGACGAGCGCCCCGTGCAAGGCAGCCGCGGCCCCTACCGCGTGAGGCTCAAGCACGCCATCGGGCGCGTGCGCCGGGGCGAACGCATCGGCCTGGAGCTGAGCTTCCACGACGCGCGCTGAGGCGCCGGCCGCTGCTCGTCAGCGCGGCGCCACGCGCTGGCTCAGCGGCGGGCTCTGGTAGTCCGGCAGCAGCTTGCAGGCCTCGCCGTAGGCCGCCTCGTAGCCCTTGCACAGCGCCGCCACGCGCTGCGGCGTGGGCTTGTCCTTCCTGTCGATCCAGTTCAGCAACGCGGTGAACAGCGCCGGGTACTGCGGCTCGCTCAGGTAGCTGTGCTCGGCCTCGTCGCTGTAGGTCTGCACCAGCAGGGCGCCGTTGCCCGCGCGTTCCACGATCTCCCGGTAGGCCGACGAAAGCTCGACGAAGGCCGTCGGGTCGTTCACCGCGTGCAGCGCCAGCACGGGGACGTTGATGCGGCCCTGCGGGTCGCTGTCGCGCGCCAGTTCGGCCACGGCGGCGGGGTCGGCCGCGTAGCGTTGCACGCCCGCGTTCAGCGCCGCGTCGTCGGCCGAACCCTGGTAGCGCACGCGCGTGTTGTCGAAGGGGTTGCGCTTGTCCAGGCGCAGTTGCGTCAGGTCGCGGAACAGCCAGGTGGCCCAGTTGAGGTGCGCGATGAGCGTGCGCTCGGGGATGCGGATGACGTTGACGATGGTCGCCAGCCGGGCCTTCTGCTGCTCCGTGCGCTGCGCGGCGGGCTTGCGCACGCCGGTGCACTCGTCCACGCGCGCGGCCAGTTCGGCGCGCGTGAGCCGCGCGTTCATGGGCAGGCCTTGCCACAGGGGGTACGGCGGCTCGTCGGCCTTGGGGTGGTTCTGGCAGACGTACTGGTAGACCACGCGCAGGTCGAGCCGGAAGTCGTAGGCGCGCGTGCCGCCGCCCAGCACACCGCTGGTGAGCAGCACGCCGTCGTAAGGGCCGCGCGTGGGGCCGTTCGGGCCGTCGACCGTGGCGTACAGCTCGGCCGCCTTGGACGCGACACCCGCGCCATAGCTCTGCCCGTGCAGCAAGGTGCGGCGCGGCACGCCGAAGTGCTGCACGAAGTGGCGGCGCGCGCGCTCGGTGTCCTCGGCCGCCATGCTCACGCCGAAGCCGCCGCGCCGGTAGGTGGGCGCCACCCAGGCGTAGCCGGCCTTGACCGTGATCGCCCAACGCTTGAGGTCCTCCTCGCCGCGCTCGAAGCGGGCCGGGCCGGTGTCGGCGGGGCCGCCGTGGGCGTGCACCACCAGCACGCCGGTGCCGGGTTTCCAGCCGGCGGGCAGGGCGGTCCAGAAGAAGCCGCCCAGGCCGTCTTCGGCGGTGAAGCAGCGGGCACCGGCCGGCACTTCGCTCGGGCAGGCGCGGGGCGCGGGGTCACTGGGGCCCGGCGCGGCCAGGGTGTGCAGGGGGAAGCAGGCGAGGGCGGCCAGCGCGAGGCTCGCCAGGGGGCGGATGGGCACGGCTTGTCTCCGGTGTTGTGATTCGAGTCCGCCGCACGATAGGTGGGCCGCCACCTCGCGTCAAATATACTGAAAGCCCGATTTCAATACCTTTGAGATATGGAGTTCCGGCGCCTGCGCTACTTCCTTGCCGTGGCCGAGGCCGGGCACATGACGCGCGCGGCTGAGCGCCTGGGCATCCAGCAGCCGCCGCTGAGCCTGCAGATCAAGGCCCTGGAACAGGCGCTGGGCGTGGCGCTGTTCGAGCGCCACCCGAAGGGCGTGTCGCTGACGGACGCGGGCCGCCAGTTCGAGCAGGAGGCGCGCCGCCTGGTGGACGAGATGGCCGCCATGGAGCAGCGCATGGCCCGCGTGGCGCGCGGCGAACTCGGCGTGCTCAACGTCGGCTTCACCAGCTCGGCGGCGGCCCACGCCTTCACGCCCGAGGCCCTGCGCGCCTGCCGCCGCGCCTGGCCCGGCATCGCGCTGTCCATCCGCGAGGACCACGCCGCCGGCATCACCGAGGCCGTGGCCAGCGGGCGCCTGCACTGCGGGCTCATCCGCGTGCCGGTGTCGCAGCCCGAGCACCTGAGCTTCGAGGTGTTGCTGCGCGAGCCGGTGCTGGTGGCCCTGCCGGTGGACCACCCCCTGGCGGGCCCGGCGACCGAGTCCGCCAGCCGGCGCGGCCCACGCGCGCTGGCGCTGACGGACCTGCGGCAGGAGGGCTTCATCCTCGTGCGCCAGCCGGGCGCGCCCGGGCTCTACGCCAACCTGCTGGCGCTGTGCGAGGCGCAGGGTTTTCGCCCGCGCATCGCGGCCGAGGTGGAGCGCATGGTGACCAGCCTGAACCTGGTGGCCGCGGGCGCGGGCATCGCGGTGGTGCCGGCGTCCATGCGCGGCCTGCACCCGCAGGCGGTGGTGTACCGCCCGCTGGCCGATGGCACGCCGCTGGACGCGCCGCTGACCCTGGTCTACCGCACGGCCGAGGCGAGCGGGCCGGCCGCGCACTTCCTCAGAATCGTTCGCGACACGGCCCGCCGGCACCAGGCGCGTGGGCGCAGAGGACCGACCCGGTGAACGCGAACCGCCGGCAATCGATGGCCGCGCTGCTGGCGCTGGCCGCGGCGTGGCCAGCCCGGGCAACACCGCCATGGCCCGCGCGCCCGCTGCGCCTGATCGTGGTCTACCCGCCGGGTGGACTCAGCGACGGCGTGGCCCGAGCCATCGCCGAGGGGCTGGCCGCGCGCCTGGGCGTGCCGGTGCACGTGGACCACCGCGCCGGTGGCGGCGGCGTGGTGGGCCTTCAGGCGTTGGTGCGCGCCGCGCCCGACGGGCACACGCTGGCGTTTTCGGCCAGCAGCCCGCTGACGCTGCGCCCCCACCTGGGCCCCGTCGGGTTCGATCCGCTGCGCGATGTGGCACCGGTGGCCAGCGCCATGGTCACGCCGGTGCTGCTGGTGGGCACGCCCGCTTTCACGGGCGAGCGCTTCGCCGACCTGCTGCAACAGGCCCGTGAGCGGCCCCGGGCCCTGCGCTGGGCGACGTCGGGCGTGGCCACGGCCGGGCACCTGGTGCTGGAGCAGGTGCAGGCGGGCGGCGGCATCGCCGTGACCCACGTGCCCTACAAGGGCGGCGGGCAGCAGATCAACGACGCCCTGGGCGGCCAGTTCGAGCTGCTGTCCACCAACGTGGCGCCGCTGCAGCTGCAGCACGTGGCGGCGGGCCGCTTCAAGCCGCTGGCGGTGGGCGCGCCCCGGCGGCTGGACGTGTTGCCCGAGGTGCCCACCTTCGCCGAACTGGGCCTGCCGCAGGCCAACATCGGTTCGCTGTTCGGCCTGTTCGCGCCGGGTGGCACGCCGCCCGTGTTGCTGGATCGGCTCAACGCCGAGATCAACCAGGTGCTGGCGTCCCCCGTCATCCGCGACCGGCTGATGGCGTCGGACAACCTGCCCGTCACGGACGACCGCGCCGCTTTCGAGCGCCGCATCGCCGAGGAATGGCTGAGCCACCGGCGCTTGCGGGATGCGGGGATCCGCCTGGAGTGAGGGGTGAAGTGGGAGGGGGCGGAGGCCCCGAGGCCCTCAGGGCTGGGCCTGGGAACCCGCCGGCACCCGGCGCGCGCCGTTGAAGCGCTTGTTCCAGTAGGCCACGCGCATGTCTTCCACGCGCACCTGGGCGCCGGCGCGCGGCGAGTGCACGAACTTGCCGTCGCCGATGTAGATGCCCACGTGGCTGAAGGAGCGGCGCAGGGTGTTGAAGAACACCAGGTCGCCCGGTTGCAGTTCGCTGCGCTCGATGGGCTGGGTGGCGGCGGCCTGTTCATCCGAACGGCGCGGCAACAGCTTGCCCATGGACTGCTCGTACACCGCGCGCACGAAGCCGCTGCAGTCGAAGCCGGTGTCGAAGGTGTTGCCGCCGTACCTGTAGGGCACGCCCAGGAAGGCCAGGGCGTTGATCACCAGGCTGGAGGCCTGCTGCGTGGCGCTGGCGCCGGCTTGCTGCACCTGCTCGCCCAGGCGGCTCATGAAGCCCTTCTCGGCCAGCAGCGTGTCCATGTCTTCCCAGCTCCCGCTGGGCGGCGCGGCGTGTGCGACGGCCGAGCAGCCGATGAGGAGGAGGGGAAGCCAGCGACGCATGGACGCGGAGGGTAGTGCGCCGCACCTCTTCCGTCAACTCAAAAAAGCGCCGTAAACGCTTGATTCAGGCGGCTTTTGTTGCTTTCGTACTCGTTGGCAATTCAA
Source organism: Hydrogenophaga sp. (assembly GCF_035481345.1). Lineage (GTDB taxonomy): Bacteria > Pseudomonadota > Gammaproteobacteria > Burkholderiales > Burkholderiaceae_C > Hydrogenophaga. Next base: position 20,978 of record NZ_DATIGV010000193.1, read on the forward strand.
CCATCATGGCTTGACCGGGCTGGGTGCAGCCCGTGTCGCAGCAGCGCCCGGGCTGGCGGTTGCGCGTGATGGCGCGCGCCGGGTCGGCGCTCAGGCCGCGATCGAGCAGGCGCTCCACCAGGTCGACCTTGTCGCCCACCGGGTAGTGGCGCCAGATTTCCTGCTTCATCGCGGCCGGCGAGCCACCCCCGTGCAGGCTGATCACGCTGTACCAGCCGCCCTGGTAACCGGCGGTGAGGTCCTCGATGAAGCGCGCGGCCTGGATGCGCTGCTCGTAGGGCACGTCCGGGCTGGCGCGCAGCACGTCGGACAGGCGGCCCGCCGTCTCGGGGTTGTGGTCTTCGTCGGGGCCGGGCAGGGTGACGATGAGGCCGCCGCTGACCGTGTGGGCGAGTCGGTGCATGTCGTAGATCTTGGTGGCCAGCAGCAGCTTGCCGATGTTGGCGAACACCGGGTCAGGCATGAAGACCTCGGCGTGTTCGTCGCGCCGGCCGTAGACGCTGGCGGCCACGCCGCAGGCGTAGAAACCTTCCACGATGGTGATCAGCTCCACCATCTGCTCGCGCAGGTGGCTCTCGGCGCCGGGGTCGAAACCGTTGGCCTCGCACATCAGCGCGCCGGCGCCGATCAGCAGGTCGCCAAAGCCCGCGCGCGCGGCGATGCAGGTCTGGCGGTGGTGCGTGGCGTAGCTGTAGGTGAGGTGGCCGGAGTGCTCCCACTCGCCGGCCAGGAACACGCGCTCCCAGGGCACGAAGACGCGGTCGAACAGGCACACGCCGGTGCTCTGCCCGAAGCGGCGCGAGAACAGGGCGTCGCCGTGCTCCAGTTTCTCGCCCGGGCGCCCGGCCGGGCGGGCCACGATGGTCAGGCCCTCGGCGTCCACCGGCACGGCGCAGCAGACGGCGAAGTCGGCGTCGGCCTCGCCCATGTTGCGGCAGGGCATGACCAGCAGCTCGTGCATGTAGGGCGCGCCCGTGACGATGGCCTTGGTGCCGCTGATGACGATGCCCCGCGCGTTGCGTTCGACGATGTGCAGGTAGGTGTCGGGGTTGGCCTGCTGGTGCGGGCGGCGGCTGCGGTCGCCCTTGGCGTCGGTCATGGCCACGCCCAGGGTCAGGTCCTGGTCCTGCACGCGGTGCAGGTAGTCCAGGAAACGCTCGCCGTGCTCGCGCCGGCCGGTGGCGTCGTCCAGCCGGGCGCTGAGCTGGGCGATGGCGTGCAGCGCATCGTGCGTGAGATAGCGCTGGGCGCAGCCGGTTGTCTGGCAGATCAGGCGCACGGCCTCCAGCTTGTTGAGCAGGTCCCCCGCGCTGGTGGACAGGTGGGTCATGCGGTTCACCGTGCGCCCGCTGGTGTGCTGCGTGGCCGTCATCAGCGGCGCGTATTCCGGCCGGTGGGCGAAGTCGTAGGTCAGGGCCACGGCGTTGATGCCCGGGCGCAGCGCCGGGTCGTCGGCCACGCTCTCCACCCAGCGCCCGTCCACGCTCACCCGGGGGCGGGAACGCCGCAGCGACTCGCGGTAGTCATCGCCTGTCATCAGCGTTCGAATGGGTGCCGTGGTGTTCATGGGTTTGTCTCCTGTTCGTGGGGCCTTGCGGCGTTGGAATTCTTCGATTTCGCTCAAGAGATTAAACAGTGTTCAATTGTTTGACAATGGTTCATCGAATCAAACCGAGTTCGATTCCCTGGCTACACTGCGCGCCATGAACGTGCACCTTGACGAGCTTCGCCCCCTGCCCAGCGCGGCCGACCAGGCCGAGGCCCAGCGCCAGCTCGAGCTGCGCCAGCAGCGCCAGCTCGCCATGTCGGACACCCGCCGCGCGCACGTGCTGGACGCCGCGCGCCGCGTGTTCGCCGACAAGGGGGTCGAGGGCGCCAGCATCCGCGAGATCGCGCGCGAGGCCGGTTACACCGCCGGGGCGCTGTACAGCTACTTCGACAGCAAGGAGGCCATCTACGGCGCCCTGCTGGCCGAATCGCTGGACCGCCTGCAGGCCGAGGTGCAGGCCGCGCGGGCGGCCAAGGCCCAGCCCGGCAAGGCCCTGGCGGCCAAGGCCCAGGCCTGGTTCGGCTTCTACGCCAGCAACCCGCGCGACCTGGACCTGGGCTTCTA
>NZ_DATIGV010000194.1:0-19383 GCF_035481345.1 Hydrogenophaga sp.
GCTGGCGCCCTGACCAGCGCTGGCGGGCCAAGCGGCAGCCGCCCCGCCGGCGCCCGCGGCGTCACGCTTTCTGCGTGAGCGAACGCACTTCTTCGCCCGTCAGCCAGCGCCACCGCCCCTCGGGCAGGTCCGGCGTCAGCACCAGTTCGCCGAAGGCCGAGCGGTGCAGCGATTCCACCCGGTTGCCCACTGCGGCCACCATGCGCTTGACCTGGTGGTACTTGCCTTCGGTCAGGGTCAGGCGCAGGTGGCGCTCGCCCACCGCCTCGCAGGCCTGCGCCCGCACGGGCTTCGGGTCGTCGTCGAGCACCACGCCATCGAGCAGGCGGGCCAGTTGCCGATCGTCCAGCGGGTGCTTCACCTGCGCCTCGTAGACCTTGGGCACGTGGTGGTGCGGTGAGGTCAGGCGGTGGATGAACTTGCCGTCGTCCGAGAGCAGCAGCAGGCCGGTGGTGTCCTGGTCCAGGCGGCCCACCGCCTGCACCCCGGCCGCCGCACCACCGCCGCGCGCGCGCAGCGGGCCGGGCAGCAGGGTGTAGACGCTGGGGTGCGCGCCGGGCTTGTGCGAGCACTCGAAGCCCGCCGGCTTGTGCAGCAGCAGGTAGGCCTGGGCGTGGTAGTGCCAGGTCTCGCCCATCACGCGGAACACCAGGCCCTCTTCTTCGAAGGCGGCGAAGGGATCGGTGCAGGGCGCCCCCGCGTCGCCCACCGAGACGTGGCCTTGCTGGATGAGGCCGCTGCAGATGCGGCGCGTGCCGAAGCCCTGCGAAAAAAGGATGTCCTGCAAGGCCTTCATGGTCAGCGGGAGGTGCTCGCGCGCTCGATGGGCTGGCCCGCCACGGCCGCCTGCCAGCCGGCGGGCAGGCGCTCGGGCGCGAGCTCGGCCAGCGGCACCAGCACGAAGGCGCGCTCGCGCCAGCGCGGGTGCGGCACGGTGAGCGTGGGGGAGTGAATGCGGGCGTCGCCGTAGAACAGCAGGTCGAGGTCGAGCGTGCGGGGGGCGTGGTGGTACGGCCGCTCGCGGCCCGCGCCGGCCTCGATGGCCTGCAGGGCGCTCAGCAGATCGGGCGCGCTGAGCGTGGTGGCGATCTCGGCCACTGCGTTGATGAAATCGGGGCCCTGGGCCTCGTGCGGCGCGCTGCGGTACAGCGAGGACGCGCGCAGCAGGCGCAGGCCGGGCGTGTGGTCCAGGGCATTCAGCGCCGCGCGCACGGCGGCCACGGGATCGCCCAGGTTGGCGCCGAGCGCGACCCAGGCGCTGACGTCAGGCCGCGCCATCGCCGCTGGCGGGCGGGCTGCCTTCTCCGCCCTCACCGCCCTCGCCGCGCGCGGCACCGGCCGGCTTGCGGCGGCGGCGGCGGCGCTTCTTGGCGGGCACGCCGCCGGCCTCGCCGGCCGCTTCCTCCTCAGGCGCCCCACCGGCCGACTCCCCCTGCGCCTCGCCGCCGTCGTCGATCGGACGGAAGCGGGGGTCGTCGGACACGCCGGCGTCGGGGTGGTCCGCATCGCCGCGCTTCACGCGCCGCGCCTTGGGCGCGCCCTTGCCGCTGTTGCGCTGGGCGTCCACCATGTCGCGGCGCATGTCCTCGCTGGCGGTGCTGAAGGTCTCCCACCAGTGCGCCAGCTCCTCGTCCACCTCGCCCACCTGCGCGCGCAGGCGCAGGAAGTCAAAGCCGGCGCGAAAGCGCGGCTGCTCCACCAGCGTGAACACGCCGCTGCCGGTGCGCTTGTCGAAGCGCGGCTGCATGAGCCAGATCTCGCGCATGTCGGCGCCGAGCTTGCCGCGGCCCGACACGTCGCCGATGCGCGAGTCGAAGGCCTCGTCGATGGCGTCCTGCAGGGCGGCGAAGGCCGGCACGGGCTTGCGGTCCGGGCGCGATTCGAGGCGGCGCTCCCAGCCGCGGCGCACGTCGGCCCACAGCACGCAGGCCAGCAGGAAGCTCGGCGCCACGGGCTTGTTCTCACCGACGCGGCGGTCGGTGTCCTGCAGGGCGAGCTGCACGAAGGGGTCGTCGCCGCGCTGCACCACCACGTCGAGCAGGGGGTAGATGCCGCTGTTGAGGCCCAGGGTCTTGAGCTGCGCCAGGCTGGCCAGCGAATGGCCGGTCTGCAGCAGCTTGAGCATTTCATCGAACAGGCGGCTCTGCGGAATGTCCTGCAGCAGCGACTTGGACGCGATCAACGGTTCACGTGTCTTCGAATCGAGCTTGAAGCCCAGCGGCGAGAGCTTGGCCGCGAAGCGCACGGCGCGGATGATGCGCACCGGGTCCTCGCGGTAGCGCGTGGCGGCGTCGCCGATCATGCGAAGCGTCTTCTTCTGCGCGTCGCGGATGCCGTGGTGGAAGTCGACCACGGTCTGTGTCTCCGGGTCGTAGTACATGGCGTTGACCGAGAAGTCGCGGCGCGCCGCGTCCTGCTCGATCGGACCCCAGACGTTGTCGCGCAGCACGCGCCCGCTGGCGTCCACCGCGTGCTTCATGCCCGAGAGCTCGCCCTTGCTGGTGCGCTCGTTGCCGGCCACCTGCTCGGCGTCGGCCGAATCGAGATAGGCGCGGAAGGTCGAGACCTCGATCACCTCGTGCTCGCGCCCGCGGCCATAGACCACGTGCACGATGCGAAAGCGCCGGCCGATGATGAAGGCGCGCCGGAACAGGCCCTTGACCTGCTCGGGCGTGGCGTTGGTGGCGACGTCGAAATCCTTGGGGCGCAGGCCCAGCAGCAGGTCGCGCACGGCGCCGCCGACGATGTAGGCCTCGAAGCCGGCCTGCTTGAGCGTGTGCACCACGTCCAGCGCGCGCTGGTCCACCAGCTTGGGGTTGATGTTGTGCACGCTGGCCGGCACGTCCTCGCGCTTGCCGAAGCGCGAGCCCGCGCGGGCGCCGCCGGTCTTGCCCAGCAGCTTGTCGATGAATTTCTTGATCATTCGAAGAGATTGAGGATGCGCCAGCCGCGCGTTTTGGCGAGGGTGGCGAGGCGCTCGTCGGGGTTGGTGGCCACCGGTTCGTCCACCTTCTCGAGCAGCGGCAGGTCGTTCATCGAGTCGCTGTAGAAGGTGCTGTGCGCCAGATCGGGCCAGCGCAGGCCGCGATCGGCGAGCCATTGTTCCACACGGGCGACCTTGCCCTCGCGGAACGAGGGAACGCCCGTGATGGCGCCGGTGAGTTCGCCCCGCGCGTCGGCTTCCAGGTCGATGGCGATGAGGTGGTCGACACCGAAGGCCTGGGCGATGGGCCGGGTGACGAAGGCGTTGGTGGCGGTGACGATGAGCACGGTGTCGCCCGCCGCCTGGTGCTGACGAACCAGGGCACGCGCCGCCTCCGTCATGGCCGGGCGGATCACCTCGGCCATGAAGCGCTCGTGGGCGCGGCGGCCCTCGGCCAGGCCGCGTTCGCGCACCGCGCCGGTGGCGAAGCGCACGTAGTCGTGGATGTCCAGCGTGCCGGCCTTGTAGTCGGCGTAGTAGCCGTCGTTGGCGCGGCGGAAGGCCTCGGCGTCGCGCCAGCCCAGGCGCACGGTGAACTCGCCCCAGGCGTGGTCGGAATCCAGGGGGATGAGGGTGTGGTCGAGATCGAAAAGGGCCAGTCGCATCGGAGGGTGTCCGCTCATTCGTCTTCCAGCATGGATCTGATGAGCGGAATCGTGATCGCGCGCTGCGTGCGCAGCGCGTAGCCATCGAGCCGCTCGAGCAGCAGCATCAGGCTGGAGAGGTCGCGCGAGAAGCGCTTGAGCATGAAGTCCATGACCTCGTCGCCGAGGAAGACGCCGCGCTCGTCGGCGGCGCGGCGCAGCACGGCGCGGCGCTCGGTCTCGCCCAGCGCGCGCAGTTGGAACACGTGGCCCCAGCCGAGCCGGGTGCGCAGGTCTTCGCGCAGGAGCAGGTCGGCGGGCGGCCGGTCGCCCGCGGCCAGCACCCAGCGCGCCGGGCCGTGGGCCGGGGTCTGGGCGTTGACGAACCAGTTGAAGGCCATGGCCTGCTGGGTGGCGGTGTAGAGGTGCGTGTCGTCGAGCAGCACGGCGTCCCAGTGTTCGTCGAACTCGGCCGGGTCCAGGGTGCTGGCGTCCATCCAGCCCACGCGCGAGCCCTGCTCGCGCAGGGCCTCGCGCACGGCGCGCAGCAGGTGCGTCTTGCCGCTGCCGCTCTCGCCCCACAGGAAGGTGGGCACGGGCGAACGCAGCGGGTTGGGCACCCACAGGCGCAGGTGCGCCAGCGCGGCCTCGTTGCCCACGCCCACGAAGTTGTCCAGCGTGGGCAGCGGCGCCAGGCCGATGTCCAGCGCGAGCTGCTTCATGGGTTGACCAGGGGTGCTCACTGGGCGGATCTCATGGCAGGCGCGGCGGTCCGTTGTGGCCGACGGGCGCCTTGAGGTACAGGTCACTGGCCAGGTACTGGCGCTTGAGCCGGCGCAGCGCCACCAGCAGCACCGCGCTGGCGGGCAGTGCGATCAGCACCCCCACGAAGCCGAACAGGTGGCCAAAGGCCAGCAGCGCGAAGATGACACTGATCGGGTGCAGGCCGATGGCCTCACCCACCAGGCGCGGCGTGAACCAGTAGCTCTCCACCAATTGCCCCAACATGTAGACCCCGAACACCAGCGCCACGCCGGTAAACGACTGGAACTCCAGCAAGGCTGCGAGCATGGCCAGCACCAGGCCCACGCCGAAGCCCAGGAAAGGCACGAAGGTGGCCAGGCCAGTGAACACGCCGATGGGCAGCGCCAGGTTCAGGCCCACCAGCGCCAGGCCCACCGAATAGAAGACGGCGAGAATGCCCATCACCATCAGTTGCCCGCGCAGGTACCTGCCCAAGACATCGTCGGTATCGTTCAGGAAGCCCTGCACCGACTCGCGCCAACGCGGCGGCACCAGCGAGCGGCCACGGCCCATCAAGGCGCGCCAGTCCAGCAGCAGGTAGAAGGCGACGATGGGCATGAGGAACAGATTGCCGAACAGCGCCGCCAGCGCGCTGCCACCGATGCGCAGCGAGGACAGCAGGCCAGCCAGCAGCTCGCTTTCCTTGCCGCTCACGAGCTCGCTGGCCCATTGGCGCAACTGGCTCACATCCAGATTCAGGTCGAAACCGAAGCGCGCAGCCAGCGCCGTGAGCTTGTCGGCCAGGCGCTCCAGCAGGGCAGGCACCTGCTCGCTCAGCATCGGCACCTGCTGAGTGATCACGGGGACAATGAGCAGCACCACCGCCAGCAGCACGAGCATCAGCAGGGTGACCGACAGACCGGCCCCCAGCCAGCGCGGCCAGCCACGCGCGGCCAGCCGCTCCACCAGCGGATGCATGGCATACGCAATGATCAGGGCCACGATGAAGGGCATGAGCACCGGCGCCAGCAAGGTGAGCAGCAGGACGATGACCAAAGCGATCAAGGTCCAGGCGGCGATGCGGATCTGGGTGGGCGTGAAGGTCATGAGGCGAGGCTCGGTGACGGGCTTCGGGCCCGGGGCGAGCCCGTAAAATCCGGTTCCGGATTCTATCGGTGCGCCCCCGGCGCCCCGGGGGCATCCTCCCTTTCCCGTCCGACCACCGCCCCGCGGCCTCGCCGCCGCCCCCTCTGCGCCCTCCCCATGAGCACCACTCCCCTGTCCTACAAAGACGCCGGCGTCGACATCGATGCGGGCGACGCCCTGGTCGAGCGCATCAAACCGCTGGCGAAAAAGACCATGCGCGAGGGCGTGCTGGCCGGCATCGGCGGCTTCGGCGCCCTGTTCGAGGTGCCCAAGCGCTACCAGGAGCCGGTGCTTGTGAGCGGCACCGACGGTGTGGGCACCAAGCTCAAGCTGGCCTTCGAATGGAACATGCACGACACGGTGGGCATCGACCTGGTGGCCATGAGCGTGAACGACGTGCTGGTGCAGGGTGCCGAGCCCCTGTTCTTCCTCGACTACTTCGCCTGCGGCAAGCTCGACGTGGACACCGCCGCCGCGGTGGTCGGCGGCATTGCCAAGGGCTGTGAGCTGTCCGGCTGCGCCCTCATCGGCGGTGAAACGGCCGAAATGCCCGGCATGTACCCGGCCGGCGAGTACGACCTGGCCGGCTTCTGTGTGGGCGCGGTCGAGAAGTCGAAGATCCTCACGGGCAAGAACGTGGCCGAGGGCGACGTGGTGCTGGGCCTGGCCTCGCATGGCGTGCACTCCAACGGTTTCTCGCTGGTGCGCAAGTGCATCGAGCGCGCCGGCGCGAACCTGCCCGCCACGCTGGACGGCCTGCCCTTTCGCGAGGCGGTGATGAAGCCCACGCGCCTGTACGTGAAGAACGTGCTGGCGGCGCTGCAGCAACACCCCATCAAGGCCCTGGCCCACATCACGGGCGGCGGCCTGCTGGAGAACATCCCCCGCGTGCTGCCCGACGCGCTGGCCGCGCACCTCGTCAAGGGCAGTTGGCCGCAGACCGAGTTGTTTGCCTGGCTGCAGAAGACCGCGGGCATCGACGACATCGAGATGAACCGCACCTTCAACAACGGCATCGGCATGGTGGTGGTGATCGCCGCCGACCAGGCGGAAGCCTGCGCCGCCACCCTGCGCGGCCTGGGCGAATCGGTGCATGCCATCGGCCGCATCGCGCCGCGCGGCGCGGGCGCGGCCGTGGTAGTCGGGTAAACCGCCGCCGGCTTCAGGTGATGTCTTCGGACATCACCACCCGCACACCCGGCGTCGCCGTCAGCGCGGACTCCAGCAGCGTGCGCGCAATGGCCTCGGCCGGCACCACGCGCCAGCGCCGCGGCAGCACCGGCGCGATGGCTTCGCTGATGCGCACGAACAGCCGCTCGCGCGGCCGGTCCTCCACACGCTCGCCGCCGATCAGCCCCGGGCGCACCAGCGTGAGCGAGGGATAGCCCAGCGCCAGCAGGTCGCGTTCGACCTCGCCCTTGGTGCGCGAATAGAAAACGCGCGAGCGCACGTCAGCGCCCAGGGCCGAGTTGAAGGCATACGCCTGGGTGCCCTGGCGCAGCGCCAGCTCGGCCACGCGCAGCGGCAGGTCGTGGTCCACGCGGTAGAAGGCCTTCCGCGAACCCGCCGTCTTGATGGTGGTGCCGATGGTGCAGATCACCGCGTTCACACCCCACCAGTCCGCGTCTTCGGGCAGGCGCTCGAAGCTCACGACGGGGTTCAACAGCTTGGGGTGAGTGGGCAAGGCGCGCCGGGTGGGGGCCACCACCAGCCGCACCTGCGGGTGCGCCAATGCCTGGCGCAACGCGTGGCTGCCGACCAGGCCGGTGGCGCCCGCGATCATGAGTGTTTTCAAGAACGAGGCTCCGGTTCCGGGCCCGGCGGGCCTCGGTTCCCGATCGATGTTCGTTGCAGCTCTGGCCGCGCGTCAACAGCGCTTACACGCCGATACGGGCGTGGCGCTCAGTTCATGGCGCGCCGCAGGGTCTGCAGCCGCTGCTCGATCGCGCTGCGCTCGAGCGCGTCGTCGGTGTGGTCCACGAAGGTTTCGAGGTCGTTCACCGCCAGGCGCAGGTCGCCGATCTCGGCCCAGGCCAGGCCGCGGTCGCGAAACTCCACCCAGGCCTCGGGCAGCAGCACGATGAGACGATCCAGCACGGCCACCAGGCGCAGCCAGTCGGACTGCGTGCGGTGGATCTCCTTGAGGTTGCGCAGCAGGCGCGCGAGGATCTCGCGCGGCGTGGCGGCCTGCAGGTACAGGCCCACGGGCACGTCGAAATCGTCGACCAGGCCGTTGCGGCGCTTGTAAGGCTCCAGCCGCTCCGACAGGTCCTCGCGGCTGAGCGACTGGCCGGTGAAGGGGTCGATCACCACCTGCCCATTGGGCAGGTTGATCTTGATCATGAAGTGCCCGGGGAAGTTGACGCCACGCGCCTTCAACCCCATGCCCTGGGCCAGCTCCAGCCACAGCACGGCCAGCGAGATGGGGATGCCCCGGCGCGTGCGCAGCACGGCGTTCAAGTAGCTGTTGTCAGGGTCGTAGTAGTTGTTGACATTGCCGCCGAACCCCATGTCGCGGAAGAAGAACTGGTTGAGCACGCGCAAGCGCTGCAGCGGGCCGGCGTCCTCTGGGCAGCGGCGCTTCACGCGCGCCAGCATCTGGTCCACGTCGCCCAGCACCTGTTGCACGTCGAGATCGGGGTATTCGTCCTGCGCCACCGAGGCCGCCGCCTCGAACAGCGGCAAGGCCTCGTCGTCACGCACGAGCGACGCGAAGTAGCTCAGGGGCGTGGGCGCGGTGAACTCGAACGTGAGTGGCATGGAAAAGGGTCGAGAGCGGGCGCGGGACGGTCTATTGTCGGACGAACTGCCGCAAGTTCAAGCCCGAGAGAACCAAGGCCCCGAAGTACAGCGCGCCCGCCCCCACGATACCCAGTGCCAGCAGGCCCACACGCTGCAGTGCAGCACCTTCGAAGCCCAGCCAGCCCACACGCGCCGACAGCCAGGTGAGGTAGACCGCCAGCAGCACGCTGGCCGCCAGCACCTGCAGGCCGAATTTGGCCCAGCCCGGGGCCGGCTTGTAGGCGCCCCGCCGGCGCAGGCCGATCAGCAGGAAGGCCGCGTTGACCAGCGCCCCCAGGCCAATGGCCAGCGCCAGCCCGGCGTGCGCCAGGTGCGGCACCAGCACCACGTTCAGCAGCTGGGTGAGCACCAGCACGCCGATGGCGATCTTCACCGGCGTGCGGATGTCCTGGCGGGCGTAGAAGCCCGGCGCCAGCACCTTGATGGCCACCAGCCCGATCAGCCCAGCGCCATAGCCCATCAGGGCGAGCGATGTCTGCTGCACGTCGGCCACGCCGAAGCGGCCGTAGTGATACAGCACCGCCACCAGCGGCTGGGCAAACGTGAGCAGCGCCACCGCGCTGGGCACGGCCAGCAGCACCACCAGGCGCAAGCCCCAGTCGAGCAGGCCGCTGTAGCGTTCATTGTCGCCCGCCGCCTGGGCGGCCGACAGTTGGGGAAGCAACACCACCCCCAGGGCCACGCCCAGCAGGGCCGTGGGGAACTCCATCAGGCGGTCGGCGTAGGTGAGCCAGCTCACGCTGCCCACGGCCAGGTGGGAGGCGATCTGGGTATTGATGAGCAGCGAGAGCTGGGCCACGCTCACGCCCAACAACGCCGGGAGCATGAGGGTGAGCACGCGGCGCGTGCCGGGGTGCGCCCAGGCGGTCTTGAGCGCGCCCCAGCCCAGGCCCACGCGCGGCCACAGGCCCAGGCGCCGCAGCGCCGGGATCTGCACGCCCAGTTGCAGGGCGCCGCCCAGCAGCACGCCGCCGGCCATGGCGTAGATCGGCGGCAGCCCCAAGCGCTCGAACCAGGGCGCGCCGAACCAGGCGGCAGCGATCATGGCCAGGTTGAGTAGCACCGGCGTGGCCGCCGGCACGGCGAAGCGCTTCCATGTGTTCAGGATGCCCGCCGCCAGCGCCACGAAGGACATGAAGCCGATGTAGGGGAACATCCAGCGCGTCATGACCACGGCGGCCTCGAACCCGTCGGGCGACTGCTTCAGGCCGGCGGCCATGGCATAGACCAGCACCGGCGCGGCCAGCACGCCCAGCACGCAGGTCACCAGCAGGGCCCAGGCCAGCACGGTGGCGATCTGGTCGATCAGGCGGCGGGTGGCCTCGTCGCCCTCCTGCGCGCGGGTGCCGGCCAGCACGGGCACGAAGGCCTGGCTGAAGGCGCCTTCGGCGAACAGCCGGCGCAGCAGGTTGGGGATGCGAAACGCCACGTTGAAGGCGTCTGTGAGGGCGCTGGCGCCGAAGGTGGCCGCCACAAGGAGCTCGCGCACCAGCCCGGTGATGCGCGAGGCCAGGGTCAACAGGGAAACCAGGGAGGCGGACTTGAACAGCGACACGGCGCAGAGTGTAAGCGGGCCCTAACCGGCAGCCGACGGGTGTGCCTGGGGCAGCCGGGGATACCGGGCTATAATCGCGGGCTTTGCTGGCAACATCCACAAACACTCAAGGAACACACCATGGCCACCAAGCCGAAGAAAAAGAACCCTCGCCTGGCGTCCGGCCGCAAACGCGCCCGCCAGGACGTCAAGCTCAACGCCGCCAACAGCTCGCTGCGCTCCAAGTACCGCACCGCGGTGAAGAACGTCGAGAAGGCGGTCGTCTCTGGCGACAAGGCCAAGGCGACCGAGCTGTTCGCCAAGATGCAGGCCGTTGTCGACACCATCGCCGACAAGGGCATCTTCCACAAGAACAAGGCCGCTCGCGACAAGAGCCGCCTGTCCGCGAAGGTCAAGGGTCTGGCCGCCGCGGCCTGATCCCCACCACCAGCCGCCCAGGCCCCCAGGGGCCTGCCGTTTGAATCGGGTGCGCTGCCAGCAAAAGCAAAAAAGCCGTCGCAAGACGGCTTTTTTGTTGCCCGATCGGCATCGGTGGAATCAGGCCTTCTTCGGTGGCGGTTCGGGCAGCAGACAGGCTTCGGCCACCTGCAGGTCGTTGTCGCGGGCGAAGTTGAGGCAGAAATCCCAGGCCATGGGCTCGGCCTCGCGCAGATCGCCGTTCACCACCACGCACTTGACGCCGTTGATGACGGTGGGCACGCACCAGGGGGAGTAGCTCAGGTGGCTGCCCGGTTGCACGCCACCGGGGCGGAAACCGCTCATGACCCCGGCAAGGCGTTCGGCCCAATCGCTCGGGCGAAAGGTGCGTCCATCGCGGGTGATGCCCTGGATGAAGACTTGCTTGGGCGTGGGTGCGGCCATCGGGTGGAGGGTAAGCCTCGGATGGTGGGCTCGTGCAGGAATCGGGCCATCGCATCAACCGGGATCGCCGGCCGGGACGGCAGCCAAGAATTGTATCTTATATAAGACTTGTGACGGCCCCGAGGCACCCGGCCAGGGGCATGGCAGCGATGCCCAGCCGTCATCGATCCGGCGCAAAACGTGTGCCTACAATCGCGCTTCAACGGCTCCACCCTGCCCCGCAGGCGTTGTGAGCCGATTTCTTTTCTGGCCCGCAATCGGAGAGTCCCCGCATGAACGCCGCGCTGAAACCCGTCGCCTCGCCCCACGTGATGAACACCTACGGTCGCCTGCCGATCGCGCTGTCGCACGGCCGAGGCTGCCGCGTGTGGGACACCAACGGCAAGGAGTACATCGACGGCCTGGCCGGCATCGCCGTCAACACCCTGGGCCACGGTCACCCCAAGCTCGTGCCCGCGCTGCAGGATCAGATCGCCAAGCTGATCCACAGCAGCAACTACTACCACGTGCCCGACCAGGAACGCCTGGCGCAGATGCTGGTGGAGCGATCGGGCCTCACCAACGTGTTCTTCTGCAGCACCGGCCTGGAGGCCAACGAAGCCGCGCTGAAACTGGCGCGCAAGTACGGTCACGACAAGGGCATCGAGCGCCCTGAGATCGTCGTATACGAAAAGGCCTTCCACGGCCGCTCCATCGCCACGCTGTCGGCCACCGGCAACCCCAAGGTGCAGGCCGGCTTCGGCCCGCTGGTGGAAGGCTTCATCCGCGTGCCGCAGAACGACATCGAGGCCTTGAAAAAGGCCACGGCCAACAATCCCAACGTGGTCGCCGTGTTTTTCGAGACCATCCAGGGTGAAGGTGGCATCAACCCGATGCGCGCGCAGTACCTCAAGGAGGTGCGCGCCCTGTGCGATGAGCGCGACTGGCTGCTGATGATCGACGAGGTGCAGTGCGGCATGGGCCGCACCGGCAAGTGGTTCGCGCACCAGTGGGCCGGCATCGTGCCCGACGTGATGCCCCTGGCCAAGGGCCTGGGCTCGGGCGTGACCATCGGCGCCGTCGTGGCCGGCCCCAAGGCCGCCAACATCTTCCAGCCGGGCAACCACGGCACCACCTTCGGCGGCAACCCGCTGTCCATGCGCGCGGGCGTCGAGACCATCCGCATCATGGAAGAGGAAGGCCTGCTGGCCAACGCCGAGCGCGTGGGCGCGCACCTGCGCGCTGCGCTGGAAAAAGGCCTGGCCGGCGTGGACGGCGTGAAGGAAATCCGCGGCCAGGGCCTCATGCTCGGCATCGAACTCACCAAGCCCTGCGGCGTGATCCTGCAGCGCGCGGCCGACGCGGGCCTGCTGCTGTCGGTCACGGCCGACAGCGTGATCCGCCTGGTGCCAGCGCTGATCCTCACCACGGCCGAGGCCGACGAGATCGCCGCCATCCTGGTGCCCCTGGTCAAGGCCTTCCTGGCGGAGTGAGCGCGCCCATGTCGACGATCCGCCACTACCTGCAGTTCAAGGACTTGAGCGCCGAGGAATACGGCCACCTGTTCGAGCGCGCCGCCTTCATCAAGCGCAAGTTCAAGGCCGTCGAGAAGTACCAGCCCTTCGCCGATCCCGACCGCACCCTGGCCATGATTTTCGAGAAGGCCAGCACGCGCACGCGCGTGAGCTTCGAGGCCGGCATGTACCAGATGGGGGGCTCGGTGGTGCACCTCACCACCGGCGACAGCCAGCTCGGCCGCGCCGAGCCCATCGAAGACAGCGCGCGCGTGATCAGCCGCATGGTGGACCTGGTGATGATCCGCACCTTCGAGCAGGCCAAGATCGAGCGCTTCGCCGCGCACTCGCGCGTGCCGGTCATCAACGGCCTCACGAACGAGTTCCATCCCTGCCAGATCCTGGCGGACCTGTTCACGCTGGTGGAGTACCGCCCCGCGCCCAGTGGCAAACCCCTGGACGCCATCCGCGGCAAGGTGGTGGCCTGGGTGGGCGATGGCAACAACATGGCCAACACCTGGCTGCAGGCGGCCGAACTGCTGGGCTTCACGGTGCACGTGAGCACGCCCGGCGGCTACGAGGTCGATCCCGTGCTCGCGGGCATCAGCGACCGCAACTGCTACAAGGTGTTCAAGGACCCGCGAGAGGCCTGCCAAGCCGCCGATCTGGTGACGACCGACGTCTGGACCAGCATGGGCTTCGAGGCCGAGAACGAGGTTCGCCGCCAGGCCTTCGCCCAGTGGTGCGTTGATGAGGCCATGATGATGCTGGCGAAACCCGATGCGCTCTTCATGCATTGCCTGCCCGCCCACCGCGGCGAGGAGGTGGCGGCCGAGGTGATCGACGGCCCGCAGAGCGTGGTGTGGGACGAGGCAGAGAACCGCATGCACGCGCAGAAGGCCTTGATGGAATACCTGCTGCTGGGCCGCGTGGCCTGAGACCATGTCCGCCTGCACGAACTGCGGCGCCTGCTGCGCGTGCTTTCGCGTGGACTTCGCGGTCTACGAGATGGAGGACATGGGCGGCAGCGTGCCCTCGGGCCTCGCCGTGGAGGTCAACGGCAGCACCATGCGCATGCGCGGCACGGACCACGTGCCCATCCGCTGCGCGGCGCTGACGGGCCGCATCGGCGAGCGGGTCGGCTGCGGCATCTACGAATGGCGCCCCTCGCCCTGCCGCGAGTTCGAAGAAGGCAGTGACGCCTGCGCTCGCGCCCGCGCGCGGCACCACTTGCCGCCGCTCGGCGACGCGGCCTGAACCCTCGTCGAAACTTCATATCTGAAGTTTTCCGTCACCTGTTGGCAATAACCGACACCACAGGTATTTTTGCGGTGCTACCTTCGCCGCGCCATGAAAACCCTCTGGGACATCTCCCCTCCCGTTCACGCGGGCGCACCGGTCTTTCCCGGTGACACGGCGTACGCGCAGCAGTGGGTCGCCAGCATCGGCCCCGGTTGCCCGGTGAACGTCAGCGCGATCACGCTCTCCCCGCACGTGGGCTCGCACGCCGACGCGCCGCTGCACTACGACCCGGCGGGCGCGCCCATCGGTGAGGTGCCGCTGGAGACCTTCATCGGCCCCTGCCGCGTGATCCACGCGATCGGCGTCGGGCCGCTCATCCGGTTCGAACACCTCACACACGCCATGAAGGATGTGCCGCCACGCGTGCTCGTGCGCAGCTACGCGCGCATGCCGCAGGGCGCTTTCGACAACGACCTGCCCGCCTTCGCGCCCGAGACCGTGGAGCGCCTCGCCGACCTCGGCGTGGTGCTCATCGGCATCGACAGCGCCAGCATCGACCCCGCGAGCAGCAAGACCCTGGACAGCCACCAGGTGATCCGCCGCCGCGGCCTGCGCGTGCTGGAGAACCTGCTGCTCGACGACGTGCCCGAAGGCGACTACGAACTCATCGCCCTGCCCCTGAAGCTCACCACCGCCGACGCCTCGCCGGTGCGCGCGGTGCTCCGTTCCCTGCCATGACCACCCACTTGCAAGACTGCCGCGCGCTCGACGCGCAAGACCCGCTGCGCCCGCTGCGCGAGCTCTTCGACATCCCCGCGAACACCCTCTACCTCGACGGCAATTCGCTCGGCGCCATGCCGCGCTCGGCGCCCGCGCGTGTGGCCGAGGTGGTGACACGCGAATGGGGCCACGACCTCATCCGCAGCTGGAACAGCGCCGGCTGGTTCGAGATGCCGCGCAAGGTCGGCGACCAGATCGCGCGCCTGATCGGCGCTGCACCGGGCACGACCATCGCCACGGACAGCACCAGCGTGAACCTGTTCAAGGCGCTCAGCGCCGCGCTGCGCATCAGCGCCGAGACGAAGCCCGGCCGCTGGCGCATCGTGAGCGAGCGCAGCAACTTCCCTACCGACCTCTACATCGCCGAGGCCCTGTGCAAGGACAAGGGCTGGGAGCTGGTGTTGGTGGAGCCGCACGAGATCGCCGAAGCGTTGAAGGACGAGAAGCTGGCGATCCTGATGCTCACGCACGTGAACTACCGCACCGGCGCCATGCACGACATGGCCGCGGTGACGAAGGCCGCACACGACGCGGGCGCGCTGGTGGTGTGGGACCTGGCGCACAGCGCCGGCGCGGTGCCGGTGGACCTGACAGGCGCCGACGCCGACTTCGCGGTGGGCTGCGGTTACAAGTACCTCAATGGCGGCCCGGGCGCGCCGGCCTTCGTCTGGGTGAACCCCAAGCACGCCGACCGCTGCTGGCAACCCCTGGCCGGCTGGTGGGGCCACGACAAGCCCTTCGCCTTCACGCCCGACTACCAACCCGCGCAGGGCATCGTGCGCTACCAGTGCGGCACGCAGCCCATGATCAGCCTGGCCGCGCTGGAGTGCGGCGTGCAGACCGTGCTGGCGGCCGAGCCCCTGGGCGGCATGGCCGCGCTGCGGCGCAAGTCGCTGGCGCTCACCGATCTCTTCATCGCGCTGGTGGAAGAGCGCTGCGCCGGCCATGGCCTGTCGCTCGTGACGCCTCGTGAGCACGCCCGGCGCGGCTCGCAGGTCTGCCTTTCCAAAACAACGGGCGCCTACGCCATCGTGCAGGCCCTCATCGCGCGCGGCGTCATCGGCGACTACCGCGCGGGCGACGGCGCGGGCCACCCCGACATCCTGCGCTTCGGTTTCACACCGCTGTACCTGGGCTTCGAGGACGTGTGGAACGCCGTCGAACACCTGCACCAGGTGCTGGAGAGCGGCGAATGGCAAGGCGCCGAATTCCAGCGCCAGCACGCAGTGACCTGAAATGAGCGACACCACCAAACGCCCCGAAGACGTGGTGCGCGAGGAGCGCGCCCAGCTCGACTTCAGCCGCGACATGAGCTACGGCGACTACCTCCAGCTCGACGCCATCCTGAACGCGCAGAAGCCGCTGTCGCCCGCGCACGACGAGATGCTGTTCATCGTGCAGCACCAGACCAGCGAGCTGTGGATGAAGCTGATGCTGCACGAGCTGCACGCGGCCATCGCCCACATCGCGCGCGACGAGTTGCCGCCGGCCTTCAAGATGCTCGCGCGCGTGAGCCGCATCATGGAGCAACTGGTGCACGCCTGGGACGTGCTGGCCACCATGACGCCGCCCGAGTACAGCGCGCTGCGGCCCTACCTGGCGCAGTCCAGCGGCTTCCAGAGCCACCAGTACCGCTGCATCGAGTTCGCCATGGGCAACAAGAACGCCGCCATGCTCAAGCCGCACGCGCACCACCCCGAACGCGCCGCCACCGTGCGCGCCGCGTACGAGGCGCCTTCGCTCTACGACGAGTGCCTGCGCCTGCTGGCGCGCCACGGCCTGCCCATTCCCGCCAGCCACACCGAGCGCGACTGGACCCAGCCCTACGAAGCCAGCGACGCCGTCGAACAGGCCTGGCTCACGGTCTACCGCGACCCCAAGGCCCACTGGGACCTGTACCAGCTCGGCGAAGAACTCACCGACCTGGAGGACAGCTTTCGCCTCTGGCGCTTTCGCCACGTCACCACGGTGGAGCGGGTGATCGGCTTCAAGCGCGGCACCGGGGGCACCGGCGGTGTGAGCTACCTGCGCAAGATGCTCGACGTGGTGCTGTTTCCCGAGATCTGGCGCCTGCGCACCGACCTCTGAGCCCCGCTCAGAGCGGCCCGCGCAGGCTGTCGACGGGGCTGGGCGGGCCCTGCCAGGCCTTCTCGCAGTCGGCGCGCGCGCGGCGAAAGGCCTCTTCACCCAGGCCCGCGCGCAGTTCCAGCATGAGCGGGCGCACCCAGCGCGCCGCCGCCTGGCGGCCCACCAGGTTGACGAGGGTGGCCCAGCCCATGGCCAGCATTTCGTAGGCCTGCGCGGCCTCGCCGAGCTCCACGTGCACGGCCGCCGCCTGGCTGGCCGCCTCCAGGTAGGTCAGGGCGTCGCGCACCTCCAGGGCCCCGCGGCGCGCCACGTCCAGCCGCTGCAGGGCCTCGGCCTGTTCGCCCAGGCCGCGCGCGATGCGCGCCCCCAGCAAGCCCCGCCGCGCGGTGGCGGCGCCGGAGCTGTCGCCGATGACCGCCAGGCCCTGCCACAGTTCGTCGGCCCGCCGGGGATCGTGGCTCATCAGAGCGGCGACCGCCGCCAGCCGGGCGGCCTCGGCGTCGCCCGACAGCCCTTGCGCGGAAAACAGGCTGGCCGCGCGCAGGAAGCGCTGGGTCGCGCCCTCGGTGTCGCCCACGGACAGCGACTCGCGGGCTTGCGCCAGCAAGGTGTCCGCCACGTCGTGCGCTCGCTCTTGGGCGTTTTCGGTCGT
This sequence comes from Hydrogenophaga sp., assembly GCF_035481345.1. Taxonomy (GTDB): domain Bacteria; phylum Pseudomonadota; class Gammaproteobacteria; order Burkholderiales; family Burkholderiaceae_C; genus Hydrogenophaga. The sequence goes on from NZ_DATIGV010000194.1 coordinate 16,931, forward strand.
CCAGCCCACTGGGCCGGGTACGGTGTCGTCGTACGCACCCATGACCGCCTCCTTTGTCGTCCGCCCATCGGCATGGGCAGGCCGGAGCTTAGACCAGCTGAGCGCGGGACCAACCGGGCTTTCCCCCTGTGCAGTCATGGACATGGCTTGTTCGGGCCGGGGGTTGGAACCCGGTGCGGACGCTCGACACACAGCCCGCGGCACTGTCGCCTCACGCAAAAGACCCGATGCCCACCTCCCTTGAACTGCTCCTGGGCCCGGCGGCCCCCGGCACGCCGGCCCACGTGAGGCGACTGCGCAGCGACGACGGCATCGCGCTTCACCTCATCAGCAACGCGCGCGACGACCAGCTCATGCTGCTCAGCTCGCCCGGCAGCCTGCCGCCCGACGCCGATCTGGCGTGGGCGCAAACCCTCTGGCACCACACACTGGAACACCCCCATCGCCCGGGCATGCGGCTCTCGATCGCGTTGCGGCCGGGCAGTCCACGCCTGCATCTCATGGATGTCTGGCCACGGCATGCCGTGTCGCCGCAAGCGCTTGCTCAAGTGCTTGACGAACACAGCTGGCGCCACCGCCTCTGGCGCGAGTCGCTCGAGGCCGCCGAGGACGAGGAAAACGAGGGCATCACCGACCCGGCCCTCATGCTTGACGACCACATCCCACCCCACCGCTTCGCTTGATCGGCGAGTCCCCCACGCACTCCCTTGAACCACATGAATCGCTACCACGTCACCCCTGACAGACACTGGAACCCCACCGCAGACGAGAACAACTGGAAGGTCCCGTCAACGCCGTCGAGGCCATCGCCCCAAATCGGGACGGAGAATCTGGTGCCGGGATATCGGCTCGTCACCACGCAGGAAAAACCTCCGGCACAAGACGATTGGTGGAACGAAGAAGACATCTTCGATTTGGTGCACAACTCCGGGAACGATCCTTGGACTCTGCCAGCCGAGGCCGACACCATCGACACAACCGACAACGCACTGCCCTGCAACACGCCGGCAGACACCCGTCCTTCGGTTCTGCGGGCCATATCCGCACTGCCCAAAAAGCTGCGGTGCGAAACCCATAACAAACTGTCGGAGTGCCGGACCATTGAGGACGCTTTGGCGGAAATGCTGGCGGCAAGAAACTCGGGCAAAAAGTACTCTGGAAACGAGAGGCTGCGGGTACTTTCCGTATTGGGTCTGTTGGGCAGGCTGTCGCTCGGGACATCCGACAGCCAGATATTTGCCTGCATGTGCCTCATCAACATGCGCGCGGAGCGCAACCTAAGAACCCCAGTTCTCTACGCCAAGCTGGCCGAGGCGTTGCCGCCGGCGTTTCCCGACGAACTCGGGCCGTACAAGACGGTCTTGATCGACGCCTGCCGCGAGGCCATCAAGCTCATCAGAGGCTCCGACACGGCGCATTTCGGTGACTACCTGCCCATGGCCCTGGACGCACTGAAGCTCCTCGAAACCAAGCTGCAGGCCTATGAACGCGAGCCCACGGCGCATGAGCAGGTATCGGGGGACCAATTGAAACGGCTCTCCGAGTTGCGGTACGCCAAAAGAGCCTCGCAATCATCGGCGAACTCATTGAAGCGCACGCACGAGGAAACTGTCCATGAGACGTTCACCGAGCACGGCGGCACGAACAGCTCCACGGAGCCGCCACCCCTGCTGTCGCTGGCGCCACCCACCCACCACAGCCACCTTCTGACCCCGCCGACGCAGCCGTCCTTGCCTCACACCATTCCCGGCACCTTGTCCGGGCCGAGGCCTCAGCCATCCCCGCCCTCATGGAGCCCGGCGCGCTACGCCGCTGAACTGCAGGTGCTGGCGCAGCAAGGAACGCTGCTATTGCTTCAACCGGTCGCCCACACCCTTGCTGCCTTCGCCGCCTGCCGTGACCGGCAACAGCTGAACCAGGTGATGCAATCCATCACCCTGCCAGGCTTTCTGGGCATGCTGGGCTTGATGCGCAGCCTCAACCCAGGCGCTGCCGGCGAGGTCGCGCTGTACACGGCGCTGTACTACGTCGAGCGCACGCTCCTCCTGCCGAACGGCCTCGCCCCGGTCTTGAGCGAGGCCTTGTCCGACGTGAAGCGTTTGCCCGACGACGTGCGATTCACGTTCGCGCTGGGGGCGCAGGCGAGCCAACAACCGGACCCCCTGAGGACAGCGATCGAAACCTTGTTCGACCGACTGACTCACCGCGGCGGGTCCTGATCCGCCGGGCCAAGCCTCCGCTCAGCTTGGGCGGATGTTGTTGCGTTTGATGACGTCGGCCATGGCAGCGGTGTCGGCTTTGATGCGCCGCGCCAGGCCCTCGGGCGAGGTGCCGGCCACGGCCCAGCCCTGGTTGAGGATCTTCTCGCGCACGTCCGGGCGGCGCACGATCTCGGCGAGCAGCGTGGCCAGCCGGTTCACGTGCGCCTTGGGCAGGCTGTTGGGCGCGGCGAC
>NZ_DATIGV010000195.1:0-9967 GCF_035481345.1 Hydrogenophaga sp.
CTCAGGGTGCGGGTGTTGACGCGAGCCAGCGACGGAAGGGGTTGAAGCCCGTCACGAGGCCCGTGGCCAGCAGCACCAGCGCGCCGCCGAGGAACAGGCCGCTGGAGAGTTCTTCGCCCAGGAACAGGTGGCCCCAGGTGACGCCGAAGATCGGGATCATGAAGGCCGGGCTGATGGCCGCCACCGGCGACACGTGCCGGAGCACGCGCAGGTGGATCCAGTGCGCCAGGCCCGAGGTGACCAGCCCCAGCACGGCCAGGGCGGCCATCGCCTGCGGGGTGAAGCTCGCCTGCGGCCAGGCCCAGATCGCGCCGGGCGCCAGGAACAGCGCGGCGGTGGCGTGAATGCCCGTGGCGATGGCCAGGGGCTCCATGCGCGTGGTGGCGCGCTTCATGAGCGGCGTGGAGCAGCCGTAGCAGGCCGAGGCGAAGATGCAGGCCAGCACCGCCGCGATGGTGGGGCCGTCGAGCCGCACCGGGCCGAGCTGCACCACCAGGCCCACGCCCACGAAGCCCAGTACGCAGCCGGCCACCTTGTGCGGCGTGAGCGTGTCCTCCTTCGTCCAGGCCGCGGCCAGGGTGCCGAACAGCACCGCCGTGGTGTTGAGCAGGGCGCTGTAGCCGGCGGGCAGGTACAGCAGCGCCCAGGCGTAGAGCAGGAAGGGCATCACCACCGTGAGCAGCCCCAGCAGCATCAGTTCGCGCCAGTGGCGCCAGGGCCAGTGCTGGCGCAGCAGGCGCATGACCAGCGTCAGCGTGACCATGGCCAACGCCACGCGCAGGCCCGCGAGCGGCAGCGGCGTGAGCGCCGGGCTGGCGATGCGCAGGAACAGGAAGGAAGAACCCCAGAGCGCCGACAAGCCGACGAGCTGGGCGAAGTGGCGGGTCTTCACCGGGCGCCGGCCTTGCGGACCAGCCCTTCGATCGCGAGTTCGTAGCCCGCGACCCCAAAGCCCACCACGATGCCCGCCGCCACCGGCGAGATGTAGGAGTGGTGGCGGAAGGCCTCGCGCGCGTGCACGTTGGAGATGTGCACCTCCATCACCGGCAGCGGTGCGACGCCCGCGATGGCGTCGTGCAGCGCGATGGAGGTGTGGGTGTAGGCGCCGGGGTTCATCACCACGCCCAGCAGCTCGCCGGCCTTGAAACGCCGGCCGGCGGCGTGGATGGCGTCGATCAGCGCGCCCTCGTGGTTGCTTTGCAGTGCCTCCAGCGTGTGGCCCAGGCGCTCGGCGGTGGCGCGGCAGTTGGCTTCCACGTCGGCCAGCGTGGCCGCGCCGTAGGTGCCGGGCTCGCGGGTGCCGAGCAGGTTCAGGTTGGGGCCATTGAGCAGCAGGATGGCGGGCATGGGGGTCGTCTCCCTGTGTTGTTCCGTCAACTTTAAACCAGCGGCACCGACAGCCGGGCGATCACGTCCCGCGTGTCCGGCCGCACGCCGCGCCACCATCCGAAGGCCTCGGCCGCCTGCTCCACCAGCATGCCCACGCCATCGGCCAGGGCCCTCACGCCCGCCTCGCGCGCCTGCCGAAGAAATGGGGTCAGACCCCGTCCATAGACCATGTCGTAGGCCAGCGCGCCGGGCGCGAACAGCCCGGCGGGCAGGGGCAGCGATTCGCCGCCGAGGCCGGTGGAGGTGGCGTTGATCACCACGTCGAAGGAGGCGCCCGCGAGGTCGGCATATCCGCCGGTTTGCAGCGTGGTGTGCGCGGCGAAGTCGGCGCGCAGCGCATGCGCCTTGTCGGCCGTGCGGTTGGCCACGGCCAGCACGGCCGGCCCTTGTTGCGCGAGGGGCAGCAGCGCGCCGCGCGTGGCGCCGCCGGCGCCCAGCAGCAACACGCGCCGGCCCTCGAGGCGGTGACCCAGGTTGCGCTGGATGTCGTTGACCAGGCCGATGCCGTCGAAGTTCTCGGCGAACACGCGCTCGCCCTCGAAGCGCAGCGCGTTGGCTGCGCCGGCCAGGCGCGCGGCCTCGCTCGGGTCAGTGGCGAATTCACAGGCCTGCAGCTTGAAGGGCAGGGTGACGTTCAATCCGCGCCCGCCCTGTGCACGAAAGGCCCGTACCGTGTCCGCGAAGCCGTCCAGCGGCGCTTCGATGGCGGTGTAGCTGATGTCCTGCCCCGTGGCCTGGGCGAAGGCGGCGTGGATCTGCGGGGACTTGCTGTGCGAGATCGGGTGGCCGATGACGGCGTAGCGGTCGGTCATGGGAGGGCTTGCGGTGTGCAGGGTCTTGGGGGGAGCCGGGCATTGTCTCGCAGCGCCCGGCGGGACAATGCCGCCCCATGAACACCCCCCGCCTCAAGATCGATTTCGTCTCCGACGTGTCCTGCCCCTGGTGCGCCATCGGCCTGGGCGGGCTGGAGCAGGCCCTGCGCCAGCTCGACGGCCAGGTTGCCGCCGACATCACGTTCCAGCCCTTCGAGCTGAACCCGAAGATGGGGGCGCAGGGCCAGGACATCGGCGAACACCTCACCGAGAAGTACGGCAGCACGCCCGAGCAGCAGGCGAAGATCCGCGAGACCATCGCCGCGCGCGGCGCCGAAGTGGGCTTCAGCTTCAACCCGGCGGGCCGTGGCCGCATCTGGAACACCTTCGACGCGCACCGCCTCTTGCACTGGGCCGCCGAAGAGGGTGAACCCGGCCAGCAAGCTGCCTTGAAGAAGGCGCTGATGGCCGCCTGCCACACGCGCAGCGAGGCCATGGGCCACCACGACGTGCTGCTGGCCTGCGTGCGCGAGGCCGGGCTGGACGAAACGCGTGCCCGGGCCATCCTGGCCAGCGACGAGTTCGCGCAAGAGGTGCGCGAGCGCGAGCAGTTCTACCTGTCGCACGGCATCCACTCGGTGCCGGCGGTCATCATCAACGACCGCCACCTCATCTCGGGCGGCCAACCCGCGGCGGTGTTCGAGCAGGCGCTGCGGCAGATCGCCGCGGGACAGGTGGAGTGAGCGGCCGGGTGCCGCTCAACTGAGCGGCAACGGCCCTTCGCCGGACCCGTTGGCCGGCGGCGCGGGCGGCGCGTCCATCGCCACCTCCGCCCGCAGCCTGGGCAGGTACTGCGGGTACTCCCGCTGAAGAAAGTCCACCAGCTTCTCGCGCACCTCGCAGCGCAGGTCCCAGGCCGCGCCGGCGGAGGCGGCGGTCACCAGGCAGCGCAGTTGCAGCGCGCGTTCGCCGGCCTCCGTCACCTGCAGCAGGCAGAAGCGCCGGTCCCAGTGCGCCGAGGCCTCGCAGATGCGCTGCAACTCCTCGCGCAGCGGTGCCAGCGGCGTGCGGTAGTCGGTCCAGAGGAAGACCGTGCCGATGAGCTCGGACGTGCTGCGCGTCCAGTTCTGGAAGGGCTTCTCGATCCAGTACTGCAGCGGCACCACCAGGCGGCGCTGGTCCCAGATGCGCACCACCACGTAGGTGCCGGTGATCTCTTCGATCACGCCCCACTCGCCCTCGACGATGACCACGTCGTCCAGGCGGATCGGCTGGCTCAGCCCGATCTGCAGGCCCGCGATGAGGTTGCCCAGCACCGGGCGCGCGGCGAAGCCCGCCACCAGGCCCGCCAGTCCCGCGGAAGCCAGCAGGCTGGTGCCGATCTGGCGCGCCTGCGGAAAGGTCATCAGCATCAGCGACAGGCCGATCAGCAGCACCACGCCCTGCAGCGTGCGCGCGAGCACGCGCGTCTGCGTCTGGATGCGGCGCGCCTGCAGGTTGTCGGCGATGGTGGTGGGGTTGGCGGTGATGACGCCCTGGGCCACTCCGCGCACCGCATTGGAGGCCAGCCAGGTCACGGCGCCGATCAGCAGCAGGGCGCAGGCCTGCTGGGCCAGGCCCAGGCCCGGCGTGTCGGCCGGTGTGCCCTGCAGCACGGCGTTGACGGGCAAGAGCGGCAGGCCCCATTTCGCGGGGGCGCGGATGGCACTGGCCACGCTCGCGGCGACGGGTGCGTCGCGCGTGGCGCGGCGCACGATGCGCTCACCGATGCGAAAGGCCAGGCTCGTGATCAGCACGCCGACCAGCATGCTGCCCAGTGAGGGCAACCAGGCCAGCAGGGGAGAAGGCAACCAGTTCAGTTCGTCCATGTGGGCCCAGGGTAAACAGCGGCCCTATCCGCACGCAAGCCTGGGTGCTTTCAACACCGCAGCGCGCGCGATGCGTGCCGCCGGGCCCCGGCGCTCAGCGGCCCAACTGCGTCAGCGCGGCCTGCAGGCCCGCGAGGCCACCCACGCGCTGGTCGTTGATGAAGATCTGCGGCATCTGGCGAACCGAAGGACCGCACTTCTCATAGAACGCGAGGCGTTCGGCCTCGTCGTCGATGCGGATCTCCTCGAAGTCCATCGAACGGGACTTCAGCAGCATCTTGGCGGATTCGCACTGCGGGCAGGCGGACTTGGAATAGACGGTGATCTTGAGGCTCATGGGAAGCAAGTGTAGGGCCCGGGCACGCGATGTGCTTGGGAAGGGGAGGCCTGCGACGCTTGCAGCGGGCCGTTCCGTCGTTGGGCCAGCGGCTCATCTCTCCACACAACAAACGTCTCCAAATCCATGAACCAAATGAACAAGCGCTTCCAAAAGCGCAGCATTCTTGCCGGCGCCTTGCTGGGCCTGACCGCTCTTGGTGCACAAGCCCAGAGCAACGTTCAGGTGTACGGCCTCATCGACATGAGCGTGGGCTCGACCAAGGCGCCCGGTGGCACCTCCATCAGCGGTGTCGACAGCGGCAAGATGACCACCAGCTTCTTCGGCTTCAGCGGCACCGAGGACCTGGGCGGCGGCCTGTCGGCGCAGTTCCGCATCGAGTCCTTCATGCGCGCCGACGTTGGCGAGGCCGGCCGCTTTGGCGGCGATCCCTTCTTCGCGCGCACCTCGTCCATCAGCCTGGCGCACAAGGACTACGGCACGCTCAGCTTCGGCCGCAACACCACGCAGCTCTTCGTCTCCACGCTGATGTTCAACGCCTTCGGCGACTCCTTCGGCTACTCGCCGAGCATCCGCCACTACTTCGGGAGCGGGCAGGGCGCGGTCACCGGCGACACCGGCTGGAACGACGCGGTCTCCTACGCCAGCCCCAGCCTGGGTGGTTTCCGCTTCGGCGCCAGCACCGCCCTGAAGGAAACCAGCAACGGCGGCAACTGGAGCGCGGGCCTGAGCTACTCGGGCGGCCCGTTGGCGGTGACCGCCGTGCACCAGACCGTGGAGAAGGACGGCGCCGCGCCGGTGCAGGACACCGAGACCACCCAGTTCGGTGCGTCCTACGACTTCGGCGTGCTCAAGGCCTTCCTGCAGTACGGCGAGGTGAAGAACGAGACCACCAACAACAAGACCGACATCACCGGTCTGGGCGCGCGAGTGCCGCTGGGCGCGGGCGCCTTCATCGCCCAGTACGGCACCATGGACCCGCGCGTGGGCGCCGAACGCAAGACGCTGTCGCTGGGCTACCTGTACAACCTCTCTCGCCGCACCGAGCTGTACGGCGTGGCCATGAGCGACAAGGTCGATGGCCTGTCGAGCGGCAACGGCTATTCGCTCGGCATCCGCCACCGCTTCTGATCGGGGCCTTCAGGCCGCCGCCTGCGCCCTTCGCCAGGCCGCGGGCGGCTGTCCGGTCATGCGCTTGAAGGCGCGCGCGAAAGCCGCCTCCGATTCATAGCCCACGTCCTGCGCGATGGTGGCCACCTTCGCCTGGCCTTGTCGCAGCAGGCTCGCGCCCAACTGCATGCGCCAGTTGGCCAGGTACTGCATGGGCGCCTGGCCGGTGAGCTCGACGAAGCGCTCATGCAGGCTCGAGCGCGACAGGCCGACCTGGTGGCTCAGGTCTTCCACGCTCCAGGGCTCGGCGGGGCGTTCGTGCAACAGGCGGATGGCCTGGCCCACGTGCCGGTCGCGCAACGCGCCCAGCCAGCCGGCGCTGCCCGGCGGCAAGCCATCGAGGTAGCGCCGCGCGGCGTCGACGAACACGAACTCGCTGGCGCGCTCCAGCACGGCGGCGCTGCCCGCGCGGTGCTCGCGCGATTCGGCCACGGCCTGGTCCAGCAACTGCATGGTCCAGGGCCCCAGGTCGCCGGCCTTGAGGTGCATCACCGGGGGCAGGGCGTTGACCAGGGGATTGAAGGGCCGCGTGTCGCAGGCCACGAAGCCGCAGACCACCACGGTGCGGGCGTCCTCGGCCGGGCCGGGTGAGCCGGGCCGCAGCACGCCGCGGTGGTAGGCCACGGCAATGGGCTTGGGGTCGTTGCGGGTGGTGAAGCGCCAGTCGCTGTCGTCGGCCTGGGCGCGCAGACCGGGCGCGCTGGAGAGCACGTGCAGGTCCCCGCGCGGGAACATCACGATGTCGCCTTCGCTCATGCGCACCGGTGGCACGCCGTCTACGGCGGCCCAGCCGTCGCCGCGCACGAACAGGTGGTACGCGAGCACGTGGTCGGCACCGGGCATGAGAGCGCTGGCCAGCATCGGCGAGGCGGGCGTCTCGGCCGCCCAGTCGCCGTTGAAGCTGACGTAATAGAACACCGCGCCGCGCAGCCGCACGCTGCGAAGGACATCGGACAAGGGGTCGTGGCTCACGGGGAACCTCCGCGCAGCGCGTTGTGGTGTGGGCCCGTTCGAGCGGCCGCGCCGGGCTCCGGGCGGTTTGGCGGACGCGCGAGCAAATTTGCCCGACGCCGGGGAAAGCGTCAACGGGCCCGGATTCGAAGAATCACCCCCATCGGCGCGAACCCGCCCGATGCACCGCCCCACCATCCCACAGACTGAGGAGATCCCCCATGAACGCCGTCATCGACACCCCCGCCCCCGATTTCGCCGCCATCAAGCAGCGCCAGCAGGCCACCTGGGCCAGCGGCGACTACGCCGCCATCGGCACCACCTTGCAGATCGTCGGCGAGACGCTCGCCGAAGCCGCCGACGTGCGGGCCGACGAGGCCGTGCTCGACGTGGCCGCCGGCAATGGCAACGCCACCCTGGCCGCCGCGCGCCGCCACGCCAAGGTCACGTCCACCGACTACGTGCAATCCCTGCTCGACAAGGGCCGCGCGCGCGCCCAGGCGGAAGGCCTGAACGTGCACTTCCAGCTCGCCGACGCCGAGGCGCTGCCCTTCGGCGACGCCAGCTTCGACGTGGTGCTGTCCACCTTCGGCGTGATGTTCACGCCCAACCACCAGCAAGCCGCCAGCGAGATGCTGCGCGTCACCCGCCCCGGGGGCCGCATCGCCCTGGCGAACTGGACGCCGGCCGGCTTCATCGGCCGCCTGTTCAAGGTGATCGGCGCGCACGTGCCGCCGCCCGCTGGCGTGCAGCCGCCCTCGCTGTGGGGCACCGAGCCGCACATCGTGGAGCTGTTCGGCGCGCAGGCCGCGAAGATCCGCTGCGAGCGTCGGCACTTCCACTTCCGCTACCGCTCGGCGGCGCACTGGGTGCAGGTGTTCCGTGAGGTGTACGGTCCCACGCACAAGGCCTTCGCCGCGCTGGACGCCGCGGGCGCGGCCTCGCTGGAGCGCGGCATCACCGCGCTGCTCGACGAACTCAACACCGCGCCGGGATCGCTGGTGGTGCCCAGCGAGTACCTCGAGATCGTGGTGACCAAGGCCTGAGCGCCAGGCCGAATGCTTCCACCGGGCCCCGCCGTGCGGGGCCTCAGGAGACACACATGAACGCTTCCCCCCTGACAGCCGACTACGTGATCGTCGGCGCGGGCGCCGTCGGCATGGCCGTGGCGGACACCCTGGTGGCCGAGAGCCAGTCCCGTGTGGTCCTGGTGGACCGCCGCGCCCACCCCGGCGGCCACTGGAACGACGCCTACCCCTTCGTGCGCCTGCACGGTCCCTCGGCCATCTACGGCGTGAATTCGCTGCCGCTGGGCAGCGGCCGCATCGACGAGGACGGCCTCAACCGGGGCCTGCACGAGCTGGCCAGTGGTGCCGAGATACGCGACTACTACGAACGCGTGCTGCATCAGCGCCTGCTGGCCAGTGGGCGTGTGAGCTGGCTGCCCTTGCACGACGTGGACGCGCAGGGCGTGGCGGTCTCGCTGGTGAATGGCGAGCGTCGGCCACTGGTGGCGCAGCAGCGCTGGGTGGACGCCACGCGGGCCGACACGCAGGTGCCGGCCACGCACGGGCCGCGCTTCGCCGTGGCCGATGGCGTGCGCTGCCTCACCCCCACCGAACTGGTGCACCACCACGAGCCGGTGGCGGGGGTCGTCATCGTGGGCGGCGGCAAGACGGCCATGGACACGGCCTTGTGGCTGCTGGGGCAGGGGGTGGACCCGGACACCATCACCTGGATCCGCCCGCGAGAGGCCTGGGTGCTCAACCGCACCAACGTGCAGCCCGCCGCGCCCTTCGCCCTGCCGACACTGACCGCGATGGTGACCGAGCTGGAGATCGCGCGCGACGCGGGGTCCTTGCCCGAACTGTTCGAACGGCTCGAAGCGGCGCGCCTGCTGCAGCGCATCGACACCGGCGTGGAGCCCACGATGTTTCGCTGCGCCATCCTCAGCGAAGCCGAACTGGCGCAGTTGCGCCGCATCCGCCGCGTGGTGCGCCTGGGCCATGTGCGCGCCATCGAGCGCGATCGCATCGTGCTGGATCGGGGCGAGATCGCCACCTCGACGCAGCAGGTGCATGTGCACTGCAGCGCGGGCGGCCTGCCGCGGGGCCCGATGGAGCCGATCTTCCAGGGCGAGCGCATCGTGCCGCAGTACGTGCGCCGCTGCTCGCCCACCTTCAGCGCCGCCTTCGTCGCGCACCTGGCGCTCAGCCCGCTGGACGACGAGCAGCGCAACGCCCTGAGCGCGCCGGTGCCCATACCCAACGAGCCGCTCGACTGGCTGCGCATGCACCTGCACACCGCGCGCAACCAGTTGGCCTGGGCACAGCGGCCCAAACTGCAGGACTGGTTCCGCCACAGCCGGCTGGAGGCCTACAGCGCGCTGTTCGAGCGGGCCGCGCGTCAGGGCGATCCGGCCTGGGGTGAGCTGCAAGCGAGGCTCAAGCGCGCACGCGGCGCGGGGTTGGAGCGCATGGCCGAGTTGCTGCGCTCGGCGATCACGCCGTCTCCCGCTGAGCCAGCGCGCGCGTGATTCGCTGCTTCTTCACCGTCGTCTTCGGCACCGGAAACGGCAAATGATCGAACCACGCGCGCACGTCTTCCTCCAGCCCCGTGCCGTGCATGTAGTTGTAGAGCGCCTTGCGCAGGCCGATGCCCAGCGCGTCGTGATCGACGCCGGTGGGGTCGATGAAGCCGATGTCGTTCTTGGCGAAGCTCACCGGCGGCAGCGGGATCAGTTCGATGCCGTAGTCGCCCGGGTTCAGGCCCACCGGTGAGTGCACGGTGCACGAGAAGCGGTGGAAGAAGCCGCTCTGGATGCAGCCGTTGAGGAAGAGCTGGCGCACGTACTCCAGCGCGTCCACCGTGTCCTGCACGGTCTGCGTGGGGAAGCCGTACATCAGGTAGGCGTGCACCAATATGCCCGCGTCGCTGAAGCCCTTGGTGACGCGCGCCACCTGGTCCACCGTCACGCCCTTCTTCATCAGCGTGAGCAGGCGGTCACTGGCCACCTCCAGGCCGCCGCTCATGGCGATGCAGCCGCTGTCGGCCAGCAGCTGCGAGAGTTCGGGCGTGAAGGTTTTCTCGAAGCGGATGTTGCCCCACCAGCTGATGGCCAGGTCGCGGCGCAGCAGTTCTTCGGCCAGGGCCTTCAGGGCCTTGGGCGGCGCGGCCTCGTCGACGAAGTGGAAGCCGGTCTGGCCGGTTTCCTCGACGATGCGTTCGATGCGGTCCGCCAGCGTGCGCGCTTCGGCGGTTTCGTAGCGGCCGATGTAGTCCAGCCCCACGTCGCAGAAGCTGCACTTCTTCCAGTAGCAGCCGTGCGCCACCGTCAGCTTGTTCCAGCGCCCGTCGCTCCAGAGCCGGTGCATGGGGTTGAGCATGTCGAGCAGGCTCAGGTAGTCGTGCAGGGGCAGGCCGTCCCAGGTGGGCGTGCC
>NZ_DATIGV010000196.1:0-7031 GCF_035481345.1 Hydrogenophaga sp.
CGGGGTTCAGCGGTTCTGGCCGTCCCAGTCGCGCAGCGGCTTCACGCCGCGCGCGCGCAACTCGTCGAAGTAGGCCTTGAGCACGGCCTTGCCGTTGTCGCCGGTGGCCTGCAGCCAGGGCTGCACGATGTTGGGCAGGCCGTTGACCCACTTGGCCTTCTCGGCCGGTGGCAGATCGGCGATCTGCAGGCCGGCGGCCTTCATGGTCTCCAGCGCGGCGTTGGCGGTCTTGGTGACGTGCTGGCCGTGCGCCTTTGACGTGGCCTTGCCGGCCTGCGCGAAGGCGTCCTGCACGTCCTTGGGCAAGGCGTCGTGGAACTTCTTGTTCGCGGCCACGCTGCCGAAGTACATGGAACCCACGTCCACGCGCGTGAGGTGCTTGGCCACCTCGTACACGCGCGCCGGGCCGATGCCGCTGGCGAACGACAGCGCGCCCTGCGTCACGCCGGTCTGGATGTTGGTGTAGTAGGTGGTGAGCGCGCCATCCACCGGCGTGGCGCCGGTTTCGCGCAGCCAGTTGGCCGAGGTGCCGGGCGCGTTGATCTTCTTGTTCTGAAGATCGGCCATGGTGCGGATGGGGAAGTTGGCGTAGATGTCGTAGCTGTCGGTGATGAGCGAGGACAGTGGCACCATGTTCTGCGCGGCCCAGCTGTCGCGCAGCGCGGGCACGCTGGCGTTGAGCTTGTCGAAGATTTCGATCAGCAGCTCATGGTTGGTGGTGGCGAAGGGCGTGAAGTAGGTGACGTTCTGCAGCGGCATGGCGGAGTTCTCCCAGACCGTGCCGACCATGCCCACGTCCACGATGCCGTCGCGCACGGCGGTGCGCGTGTCGGTGAACTTGTAGAGCGTGCCGCCGTAGTTCTCGCGCCAGCGGATCTCGTACTTGCCGCCACCGGCCTTGAGGAGGCGGTCCACCTCGGGCTGGAACACCTCCTTCATGGCGTAGGCCCAGATGTTGGTGGTGGGGTGGCTGGAGCCGATGTTGACGGTGATGCGCTGCTGCGCGGCGGCGGGCAGTGTGGCCAGGGCCAGCGCGCTGGCCATGGCAAGAGTGGAAAGCTTCATCTGTCTTGTCTCCTTCTGTTGCTCTTGGGGTGGCGGCTCAACGAGCCGGGGTCTTCTTTTTCGCTGTCGTTTTCGCTGTCGGTCCGGGTGTGTCGTGGAGCAGTTCGCGGCTGCTGTGCAGGTAGCCGCGCACGCGATCGCGCACCAGGGCCTCGTCGCAGGTTTCGTGCACGGCCTCGCTGTGCACGTCCTGGCCATAGATCCAGCGGCGGATCGAGATGTAGTACATGCCGCCGTGCAGGCCCATGAGCAGTTCGAGTTCGCGCTCGCTGGGTTTGGCGCGGGACGTGGACCCGCGGAAGCGCCGCGTCTCGCGCACGAGGCGCGGGAACAGGCGCTCGCGCAGCATGGCGAAGAAGCGGTCGGAGATGGCGTGGTCCATCAGGCCCGAGAACATCAGGATGCGGACGAACTCGCGCGAGAGCGCGTTGTTCACGTAGTCCGCGTAGAAGGCGGTGAACTTGTCTTCGACCTCGATCGCCGGGTCGTCGAGCAGTTCGTCCCAACTGTCGCGCCAGCGGCCTTCGAATACGTCGAGGTACACGCGGTCGATGAGCGCCTGCTTGGTGGGGAAGTAGTGGTAGAGCAGGGCGTGCGTGACGCCGATGCTGCTGGCCAGGTCGCGCAGTTGCCCGCCGAAGCCGTTGGACGCGAAGAACTGGATGGCGCCATCGACGATCTGGCGCTCGCGCTCGGTCACGCTCAGGCGGCGGCGCGCGGGAGCACCCTCGGCGATGGGATCGCCGGATTTTTTGCTTCGCTCAGGGTTTTTCTGTATGCGCACGCTATTTACCGTACGGTCAATGAGACATAGCATTGTTGAACGGTTGGTAAACAAGCGCACCCGTGAAAACCCGGGGGCGGAGAAGGCAAATGGAACTCAACGGAGACATCCTTGTCGCGGCCCCTCGCGACAAGGTCTGGGCCGCGCTCAATGACCCGCAGGTACTGGCGCACTGCATTCCCGGCTGCGAAAGCATGGAAGCCACCAGCGACACCGAGCGCACCGCGCGCGTGGCGGTGAAGGTGGGGCCGGTGCGCGCGCGCTTCACGGGGCACCTGCGGCTGCAGGACGTGCGGCCCGGCGAGGGCTGCACGCTGCAGTTCGAAGGCTCGGGCGGTGCCGCCGGCATGGCCAAGGGGCAATCGAGCGTGTCCCTCAGCGACGAGAACGGTGGCACGCGCCTGCGCTACACGGCGCAGGCCTCGGTGGGTGGCAAGCTCGGTCAGGTGGGTGGCCGCATGATCGACGCGGCGGCCAAGCAGATGGCGGACCAGTTCTTCGAGGCCTTCCAGGCCGAGCTCGCGCCCACCGCGGCAGCTGAAACGGCGGCGCGGCCCGACGCGGCACCGACCGCCCCATCGGATCCGTCGGCGGTGTCGCCGACATCGGCACCTGCGGACGCGGCCACCGCCGTGCCGGCCCGCGCCACCCCACCCACGGCCATGGCGCGCCCCATGCCGGCCCACGCCTCGCCGGTGCATGGCGAAGGCGTGCGCGTCCTGTGGTTCGCGCTCGGCGCCCTGTCCACGGGCTTCGGTGTGTGGATCGCTTCCCTGTTGTCCGCGTGAGGAGGGCCGCTTGAAAGCCGCTGCATTCGACTACGTCAAGGCCGGCTCGATCGAGCAGGTCATCGATCTGCTGGGTCGCCACGGCGACGACGCGCGCGTACTGGCCGGCGGCCAGACGCTGATGGCCACGCTGAACATGCGCCTGTCCGAGCCCGCGCTGGTGATCGACATCACGGGCCTGGCCGCGCTGCGCGGCATCGAGCAACGCGGCGAACTGCTGCGCATCGGCGCGCTGGCCACGCACACGCAGATCGAACAGAGCCCGCTGGTGGCGCGGCATGCCCCGCTGCTCACCGAAGCCGCGCCCCACATCGCGCACCGCGCTATCCGCAACAGCGGCACCTGGGGCGGCTCCCTCGCCTACGCCGACCCGGCGGCCGAGTGGCCCGCCTGCCTGCTGGCGCTGGGCGGTACCGTCGTCGTGCAGGGGCCGCAGGGCGAGCGCCGCATCGGGGCCGACGATTTCTTCACCGGCCTCTACGCGACCGCGCTGCGGCCCGAGGAGATCATCACCGCCGGCGAGCTGCCCATCGCCACGGCGGACCAGTGGCAAGGCATGTCGCAACTGGCGCGCCGCCACGGCGACTACGCCATCGTCGGCCTCGCGGCCTCGGCGCAGCGCCAGGGCGGCGTGCTGCGCGCCCCGCGCCTGGCCTTCATGGGCGTGGGCACCACGCCCTGGCGTGCGCGCCGGGCCGAAGCCGTGCTCGAGGGCCAGCTCCCCGACGAAGCCACGCTGGCCCGCGCGGTGGCTGCGTTGCGCGAGGAGATCGACCCCTTGCCCGACCTCACCAACACCCCCGACACCAAGCGCCACCTGGCCGGCGTGTTGCTGCAGCGTCTGCTGGCCTCGGCCCGCACCTGAGCCCTGAGCCACACCCCCGACACGAGAGCCCTTTCATGCCAGACCTGTTCCCCCTCCATGTCACCGTCAACGGCCAGGCGCGCCGCTGCTCCGTCGAGCCGCGCACCCATCTGGTGGATTTCCTGCGCGAGGACGTCGGCCTCAAGGGCAGCCACCTCGGCTGCGAGCACGGTGTGTGCGGCGCCTGCACCGTCGAACTCAACGGCCAGATCGTGCGCGGCTGCCTCACCCTGGCCGTGCAGGCAGACGGCGGTGAAGTGAACACCATCGAAGGTCTGAGCCAGAGCGGCGCGATCCGCGACCTGCAGCAGGCCTTCGTCGCGCGCAACGCGCTGCAGTGCGGCTTCTGCACCTCGGGCATGCTGATGGCGGCGAAGGAGTTGGTGGAGACGCGCCCACAGGCCACGCGCGCCGAGGTGCGCGACTGGATCTCGGGCAACTACTGCCGCTGCACCGGCTACCACGCCATCGTCGACGCCATCTGCGACGTGCTGCGCCAGCGCCAGGAGGCCGCCCGATGAAACGCGACATCGTCAACCTCGAGCCCAGCGTCGAACGGCCCGCGCCGATCGCTCCCGTCACCGAAGACCAGCGCTACATCGGCGCGAGCGTGCCGCGCGGCGGCATCGAACGGCTCACCCAGGGCCTGGGCCAGTTCATCGACGACATCGAGCTGCCGCGCCTGGCGCACGTGGTGTTCTGGCGCAGCCCGGTGGCGCACATGCGCATCAAGGCCGTGCACGCCGACGCCGCGCGCGCGATGCCGGGCGTGCTGATGGTGGCCGATGGCCAGGACCTGGCCAAGGTCTGCAAGCCCTGGGTCGCGGTGCTCGGCCATCTCGCGGGCATGAAGTCGGCCCCGCAGCACGCGCTGGCGGTGGAGCGCGCCTGCTGGCAGGGCGAGCCCGTGGTGGCCGTGGTGGCCGAGACGCGCGCGCAGGCGGAAGATGCACTTCAGCACGTGGTGGTGGACTGGGAGGAATTGCCGCTGGCCACCGACATGGAGGCTGCGCTCGACGAAGGCACGCCGCCTATCCACGCCGAGCTGGGCGACAACCTGTGCTTCACGCGCCGCCTGGACGTGGGCGAAGTGGACCGCGTGTTCGCCGAGGCCGACGCGGTGGCCGAGGCGCGCTTCGAGTTCGGCCGCCACACCGGCGTGACGCTGGAGCCGCGCGGCCAGATCGCGCACTGGAACCCGGCCGAGCAGCGCCTCACCGTCTACCACTCCTGCCAGGCCCCGCACATGATGCAGGACCTGTACGGCCGCCAGTTCGACCTGCCCGCCAGTGCCATCCGTGTGGTCTGCAAGGACGTGGGCGGCTCCTTCGGCATCAAGGTGCACGCCTACCCGGACGACTTCGCGACCGTGGCGCTGTCCATGCTGCTGGGCCGACCGGTGAAGTTCGTGGCCGACCGGCTGGAGAGCTTCACCAGCGACATCCACGCGCGCCACCACGTGGTGAAGGCGCGCATCGCCGTCAACCAGGACGGCGAGATCCTCGGTTTCGACATGGACGACCTCACCGGCATCGGCCCGTACTCCATGTTCCCGCGCACCAGCGCGATCGAGGGCAACCAGGTCGTCAACCTGGTGGGCGGGCCCTACAAGCACCGGCACTACCGGGCCAAGCTGGACGTGGTGTTCCAGAACAAGACGCCGACCTGTCAGTACCGCGGCGTGGGCCACCCCATCGCCTGCGCCGTGACCGAGGCCCTGGTGGACCTGGCCGCGCAGAAGATCGGCATGGACCCGCTGGAAATCCGCGCCAGGAACGTGATCCCCGACGACGCCTACCCGGCCACCGGCGCCTCGGGCATCAAGCTGGAGGTGCTGTCGCACGAGGCCAGCCTGAAGCAGTTGCGCGAGCTGATGAACTACGACGCGCTGCGCGCCGAGCAGGCCGCGCTGCGCAAGCAGGGCGTGCACCGTGGCATCGGCTTCGCGGTGGTGATCGAGCTCACCAACCCGAGCGCGGCGTTCTACGGCGTGGGCGGTGCGCGCATCGCCTCGCAGGACGGCGCCACCGTGCGCCTGGACCCGGAAGGCGACATCACCGTGCTGGTGAGCGTGGGCGAGCAAGGGCAGGGCACCGAGGGCATCTACCGCCAGATCGCAGCCGACGCGGTGGGCGTGGACATTCACAAGGTCAAGGTCATCACCGGTGATACGGACGTGACGCCCTACGGCGGTGGCACCTGGGCCTCGCGCGGCGCGGGCATCGGCGGCGAGGCGGTGCTGCTGGCGGGCCAGGCCTTGCGCGAGAACATCCTCAAGGTGGCGGCGGCCATCCTCAAGCGCGACGGGGCCACGCTCGCGCTGCGCCGCGACCGGATCGTCGACGCCGGCAGCGGCGAAGAGCTGTTGCCGCTCAAGGAACTGGGTCGCATCGCCTACTACCGCTCCGACACACTGCCGCCCGACTTCACCCCCGAGCTCATGGTCACGCGCCACTACGCGCAGCGCGACTACCCGTTCATCTTCACCAACGGCGTGCAGGCCTCCTACGTGGAGGTGGACCCGGAGACCGGCTTCGTGAAGCTGCTCAAGCACTGGGCGGTGGAGGACTGCGGCCGCGTGCTCAACCCCATGCTGGTCGACGAGCAGATGCGCGGCGCCATCGTTCAGGGCATTGGCGGCGCGCTGTTCGAGGAGTGCCTGTACGACGACGCCGGCCTCATGCTCAACGCCAACATGGCCGACTACCTGGTGCCCATGTCGGCGGAGATGCCCGACATCGAGGTGGCGCACGTGATGACGCCCACGCGCAGCTCGAAGCTGGGCGCCAAGGGCGCGGGCGAGGCGGGCACCGCCGGCGCGCCGGCGGCGGTGATGAACGCGATCAACGACGCCATCGCGCCCTTCGGCGCGGTGGTGCACTCGCAGCCGATCACGCCGCAGAAACTGCTGCGGGCGCTGGGGAAGGTGGGCTGAGCGCCGCTGGGGCGCTCAATGGGACGCGGACGCTGGTGGCGTTTCGGTGTTCGACCAGCGCACCAGTTGTGCGCGCGCCTCGTCGCTGGCCTCGGTGAGCTGGCGCGCGAGGTGCAGGCCCACGAACCAGCGCTGCTCCGACAGCGCGGCGCTCGGCTCCAGGTCTTCCATCAGCGAGCGCAGCGCCAGCGCCGAGGCGTGCAGCGATTCGAGTTGGGCGGAGAGGTCTTGCAGCGTGTTCATGTGGCTCCCATCGGAAACAGTGCGCGAAGCACCATGTAGAGGCCCAGGGCGCTGATGGCGATCTGGAACCCACGTTTGAAGGCGGCCTCGCTGAGGCGCTGGCGGGCGAAGGCGCCCAGGCCCAGTCCCACCAGCGCGGGCAGCAGCATGCCGGCCGAGGCCGCCAGCGCGTCGGTGCGCACGCCACCGGCGCCCAGGCTGACCCACAGGCACACGGTGCAGACAGTGAAGGTCAGGCCCAGCGCGCCGATCAGCGTTTCCTTGTTCAGATTCAGCGATTGCAGGTAGGGCACGCTGGGCATGACGAACACGCCGCTGGCCACCGTGAGCGCGCCCGTGGCCAGGCCCATG
>NZ_DATIGV010000197.1:0-10270 GCF_035481345.1 Hydrogenophaga sp.
CTCCACGCGGGTGCCCTGGCCCGCTGCGCTGGTGATGTTCAAGCGCCCCGCGTGCGCCTCGACGCGCACCCGCATGCCCAGCAGCCCGTGGTGGCCGGCGGGCACGTCCTCCACGTCAAAACCCCGGCCATCGTCGTGCACCGAGACGCGCACGGTGTCGCCCGCCTGCTCCAGCGTCACCCGGACCTCGCGGGCCTGGGCGTATTTGCTGATGTTGGTCAGCGATTCCTGCACCAGGCGGTAGACCGTGAGCTCGGCGTCCTTGCACAGCGCGGCCGGCGACAGCTGGGTGTGCACCGGAATGCCCATCCGGCCCGCGGCCTCCTGGCACAGCATCTCCAGCGCCGGGATCAGGCCGAGCTGGTCGAGCGAGGAGGGGCGCAGGTGCTCGATGATGCGGCGCTTGACCGCGATGCCTTCGTTGACCCGCTGGTCGAGGCCGCTCAGGCGTTCCCGGGCCGCGTCGGGCAGGTCCGGCACGCGGCGCAGGCGCGCCAGCTCCAGCTTCATCGCGGTGAGGAGGCCGCCCATCTCATCGTGCAGTTCGCGTGCCACGCGGCCGCGCTCGTCCTCGCGCGCGTTCACGTGGTGGCCCGCGAGGTTGCGCAGCGCGGTGGTGCGCAAGGCCACCTGCCGGGCCAGGCGCTCGTTTTCCTCGGCCTTGCGCGCGGTCTCCTGCGCCTTGCGCTCGTCGGACTCGCGGATCTGGCGCATGAACAGGCCGAGCGCCAGCAGCGAGATGAGCACCAGTCCGTGCAGGGCCACGCGGTTGATGAGGATGGCGTCGTGCAGCGAGGTGCGGGCCTTGCCCTGGATCGCGCTGGCGCGCTCCAGCACGCTGTCGAATTCCTGGCGCAGATCGGCTTGGAGCTGTCGCCCGTGGTCGCCGCTGGCGAGCAACTGGGCCTGCGTGTTCTGGCCCTTTTCGGTCATCTCCACCCACAGGGCCAGCATCGCGTTGCGCTCCACCACGCGCTGGCGCACCTTGTCGATGGACGCCTTGCGCTGCGGGTCGAGCTGCACGAGCCATTCGAAGGCGCCCGGGCGCACGATGGCCATGTCGCGCACGGCCGCGCGGTAGTTGGCCAGGTCGCCCGGGTTGCCGCTGGCGATGAACGCGCGCGCGGCGGTCTCGGCATCGGTCAGGGCCTGCAGGGTGCGCGCGGCCTGCATGCGCGCGTCGGTGAGGGCGATGCCTTGCCGCAGCGAGGTGTTCGAATGGCGGTAGCTGCTCTCGTTGATGGCCATGACCACGATGGCCAGCGCCACGATGATGGGCATGACCCAACGGGTGCGGGCAACGCGTTCGAGCGAGGACTTGATCATGCGGAAGGGTCCTCCACCGGGGCCGCAGGCGCGGCGGGGCGATGGCGTTCGGGCAGGCGCACCTCGATGCGGGTGCCATCGCCGGGCGCGCTGAAGGTGGTGAAGGTGCCGCCCAGCGATTCGATCCGGTGGCGCAGGAGCTTGAGGCCGTGCGCCGAATTCGAGCGGCCGCCGTCCACGAAACCGCGCCCATTGTCGGCCACCGCCAGTGTGACCGTGCCGTTCTCGCTGGCCAGCCGCAGCGACACGCGGCTGGCGCCGGCGTGGCGCTCCACGTTGGACAAGGCGCCCTGGGCCACGGCAAAGAGCGCCTGCCGCAGGGAGGCGTCGAGTTCGAGCGGCTGCAGGTCGAGGTCGACCGCCACACCGGTGCTCTGCTGCAGCTCGTCGGCGCGCTGCTCCAGCGCCGCCTGCAGGCCCAGGTTCTGCAGGGCCGAGGGCATGAGGCCCTCCATCAGCCGGCGCTTGGTGGCGATGCCCTGGTCCAGCGTGGCACTCAGGTGCTGCAGGCGCGCGCTCACGTCGGCGCCGGGCGCCGGCAGCGCGTGGCGCAGCCGCGCCAGATCGAGCTTGGCGGCGGTGAGCAGGGCGCCCAGGTCGTCGTGCAGGGCGCGCGCCAGGCCGCCGCGTTCGCCCTCGCGCAACTCCTGCAGGCCCAGGTTGAGCAGGGCCAGTTCCTCGGTGCGCTGGCGCACCTGCTGCTCCAGCGTGTCGCGCTCGGCACGCAACTGGCGCGCGTGGGCCCCTTGGCTGGCCTGCAGGGCGGCGTTGCTGCGCAGGAAGAACACGTAGGCCAGCAGGCTCAGCAGCGCCAGGCCGTGCACGCTCAGGCGGCCCACCTCCAGCGTGCGGTAGATCGCGGCGCGCTCGCGCGCGATGCGGCGCTCCTCGTTGCTGAGCAGCACGTCGGCCATGCGGCGCACCGACTCCATCTTCTCGCGCCCGATGTCGGTGAGCAGCAGGCCGCGCCAGGCGTCGTGCGAGCCGGCGTCGTAGAGGGAGATGGTCTCGGCCGCCTCCGACACCTTCTGCAGCGCCGTCTCCTCCAGGCTCTCGACCAGGCGGTTGAGTTCGGGGTCGTCGCGGTAGTGCTCGTGCAGGCGGCCGATGGCGTTGATGAGGTCACCGCGCGCGGCCTGATAGGGCGCCAGGTACTGCACCCGCCCGGTGAGCAGGTAGCCGCGCTGCGCCGTCTCGATGTCCAGCAGGCGGCGCATCACCGTCTGCAAGGCGTTGCGCGCCGTGTCGCGGCCCCCCAGGTTGACCAGCGATTCCAGGGCGCGCTGGTAGGTCCACTCGGCGCCGATGAACACGCCCATGGCCAGCAGCACCGCCAGCCCCACCGCCAGCGGCGTGCGCCAGAGTGCCTGGCGCCAGGGGCTGAGGGCAGGCGTCGGCATGTCTGCCGCGCCTTATTGCAGGTCGCCAGGGGCGGTGGCCGACCCATCGGAGATGCGTTCGCAGTAGCTGATCAGGTCCTCGAGCTCGCAGGACTTGTCGAACACGCGATCGGCACCGAGCTGGGCGCAGCGCTTGCGGATGTCGGGGGTGGCGTAGTTGGTGAGCACCACCCGCCGGCCCGGCAGGTGGGCGTCCTGCGCGGCCTTGAGCACGCCCAGGCCCGAGCCGGTGAGGAGGAAGATGTCCACGATCATGAGGTCGAAACGATCGTCGTCGCCGTCCGTCTCGCTGAGCCAGTTCACCGCTTCCGTCTCGTTGCGGGCGTGCCCGACGACCTCGACATTGGCCAGTTCCTGGAGCGTGGACACCAGGTTGTCGTAGATGACCTTGTTGTCCTCGACGATGAAAGTGCGAAGCGGAGACACGGAGACGATCGGAACGTTGGCGGGCGAGGGTTCGGCGGGCGGAGCGCGAACACGGCCATGATGCCGTGTTCGCGTGCCCGCCGGGGCCTCCTGTCCGCTGATTGTGTTGTAGGACGCGTCCTACTGGATGGGGAAGCCCCGGGCGGGGGTCAGCGAACGACGATGTCGTTCTTCACCGACTTCACGCCCGGGGTGTTCGCCGCGAGGCGGCCGGCGGCGTTGCGCTCGGCTTCCGACTTGGCGAAGCCCGACAGCTGCACCGTGCCGTTGAGCGTCTCGACGTTGAGCGACATGGCGCTTACCGCCGGGTCTTCGGCGAAGCGCGCCTTCACCCGCGTGGTGATGGTCGTGTCGTCGATGTAGGCGCCCACCGTCTGCTGGTCGCGGGCGACCGCGCAACCGGTGACCTGGACGACCATCAGGGCGGCCGAGGCGGCCAGGACGGCGTGAGTCAGTTTGCTGGACATCATGGAAATCTCCTGTTGTTGCTTGGAGGGACTTGCTTAGCTCGTGCTGTCGACGGTGAGTCGGTTGTCGACCTTCACCACGCCTTCGACGGCGGAGGCGAGGGTGGTGGCGCGGTCTTTGGCCGCGGCGGTGGGGGCGGTGCCCTTGAGTTCGACCTGGCCATTGGAGGTGTCCACGTCGATGGCGAGCGCGCTCAGTTGCGTGTCGGAGGCCAGGGCGGCGTTCACCTTGGCGGTGATGGTCGCGTCGGCGGCGTCGCGGGCGATGGTGTCGGCCGCTTCGTTGCCGGCGGCCTGGATGTCCTGGCCGGCCTGACGCGCGTCCTCGCGCATCTGGTTGCCAGCCTGCTGGGCCTCGTTCGTGGCGCCGTCGAGGCGTTCGCCCACGGTGGCGTCTTCGCGTTCACCGCAGGCCACGATCAGCGTGGAAGCCAGGATGGCGGCGGCGAGGGTGGTGTATCGGGTGCTCGGTTTCATGATGGGTTCCTCTCGTGGGGACCGGCGCGCTGGCCGGTCCGGAAGGGGTGGGTAGGGGAGGGCGATGCCCCGCGATCAGTGCGGGCGGCGCGCGCTGCCCGGGGGGTCGAACCAGTCGTCGCTCACCGTGCGTTCCCAGGCGGCGACCTGCTTCTCGGCCTCGTCCTTGGCAACGCCGTAGCGCTCCTGGATCTTGCCGGCCAGCTGATCGCGGCGGCCCGCGACGACATCGAGGTCGTCGTCGGTGAGCTTGCCCCACTGCTCGATCATCTTGCCCTTGACTTGCTTCCAGTTGCCTTCGATGCGATCCCAATTCATGTGTGGCTCCTTGGTGTGTGGTGGTGTGCCGGTTGGCGATACGCCGATCGGGTGGATGGCGTCGGCTGTGGCGCATGGCGTCGAGCCGTGCAGTCACTGTAGGAATTCGCACCCGCGGACGGTGTCGGGCGGTTCGCCGCCCGTGTGTAGGACTGCGCCGATGCCTGCGGCAGAGGTGTAGGAGTCGTCCGACGCGCACGGCGCGGCAGGCCTGCCAAAATGCCTCGCTTCCCTTCACCACGAGAAATCCCATGATCAAGGTAGGCATCGTCGACGACCACGCCATCGTGCGGTCCGGCCTGCGCCAGTTCCTCAGCGAGCACGTGGACCTGAAGGTGACCGGCGAGGCGAACAACGGCCGCGAGGCGCTGGAGCTGGCGCGCGGCGGCGAGGTGGACGTGCTGCTGATGGACATCTCCATGCCCGACCACAGCGGCGTGGATGCGCTGCAGGCCATCAAGGCGCGCTTCCCCGATCTGCCCGTTCTGATCCTCAGCGGCTTCCCCGAAGCGCAGTACGCCACCACGCTGCTGCGCTACGGCGCCAGCGGCTACCTCAACAAGGAATGCGAGCCCGATGAGATCGTCAACGCCATCCGCCTGGTGGCGCGCGGGCGGCGCTACATCAGTCCCTCGGTGGCCGAGCTGCTGGCCGACAACGCCGTGGGCGACGCCGAGCGGCCGCCGCACGAGCAACTGTCCGAGCGCGAACTGCAGGTTTTCCTGCGCCTGGCCAAGGGCGAGACGGTGGGCGCCATGGCCGAAGCCATGTTCCTGAGCGTGAAGACGGTGAGCACCTACCGCACGCGGGTGCTGGAGAAGCTCAAGCTCACGAGCAACAGCGAGCTGACGTACTACGCGCTAAAAAATGGGTTGATTCAGTAACCCGGGTCTGAGGCCAGCGGGGAGCCTGCCAGAAATGCCACGGATCCGGCTCCGCCGGTCCGTCGGCATTGCCCCCTTGAGGGGGTCGCGCGAAGCGCGGCGGGGGTGTTTCACATTTACAGCCAGCGCTCGAACAGCCGGCCCACGCCCTCCATCAGCCGCCCCCCCAGCCCCCGCCGCTCCCATTCCTCCAGCGTCACGGCGCTCGAGTCCTTGCGGTCGCGCGCGAACAGCGCGTTCATCTCCCCGCCGAACTCCTCGCCGAGCACGATGACGTTGAGCTCGTTGTTGGCGACGAAGCTGATCCAGTCCAGGTTGCTCGAGCCCACGGTGGAGAACACGCCGTCGATCACGGCCGTCTTGGCGTGCATCACGGCCAGGTCCATTTCGTGGATCTTCACGCCCGCCTGCAGCAACTGCGTGTAGTACGAACGCCCCGCGTGCAGCACCAGCGAAGAATCGCTGCGCCCCGGCAGCACCAGCTCCACCGAGACCCCGCGCCGCGCCGCGTCGCACAGCGCCTGCACGAACACCTGGCCCGGCGCGAAGTAGGCCATCGAGATGTGCACTTCCACCTGCGCCGCGTCGATGGCCGCGATCAGCGCGGTGTAGATCCGGTTGGCGTCGTCGCGCGGGTCGCTCGCCAGGACCTTCACCACGCGATCGCCCGGTTCCGCGGCCAGCGGCTTGTCGGGCGTTGCGCCCAGTTCGCCCTTGCAGCCCTGCTCGCGCCAGGTGGCCTCGAACACCTGGGCCAGCGCGGGCACCACCGGCCCGCGCATCTCGATCTGCGTGTCGCGCCAGCCATCGTCGATCGGCGCTCCGCCCGATGGGCGCGCCGAGCGCCGCCACGACGCCGAGCCCGAACCATAGACCCGGCTGATGTTGATGCCGCCGGTGAACGCCACCTGCTGATCCACCACCAGCAGCTTGCGGTGGTCGCGGTGGGTGATGCCCCAGTAGCCGGGGCGCCGCACCGGGTTGATGGGATTGAACTCGCACACCGCGACGCCGCCGTCGGTGAGGCGCTTGAAGAACTCCGTCGGCGTGGTGATGGAGCCCACCGCGTCGTAGATCACGGCCACCGCCACGCCTTCGGCGGCGCGGCTCAGCAGCAGGTCGGCGATCTCGGCGGCCACGCCCTGGTCCTCGAAGATGTAGCTCTCCAGCAGGACGCGTGAACGCGCCTTGGCGATGGCCGCCTTCATGGCGGCGAAGGTGGCCGGGCCGTCCACCAGCAGCTTCGTGCGGTTGCCCCGGTAGAGGTCGGCGTCCCCGGTCTGCGTGAGGGTGCGCAGGTGGTGGCGAAGCAGCTCGTGCCGGCCTTCGTTGCCGAGCTGTTGCAGGGTCTGGCGCTTCTGCGCGGCGGCCACCACGCCATCGGCGCCGCGCACCGTCACCAGGCCGGGCCCGCCACCGGCCTGCGCCAGGGGCGGTTCGCGCGGCGGCAGGCTGCTGCAGCCCACCAGCGCCAACAGCGTCAGCGCGCACAGCCACGACAGGGCGAACCACCAGCGGGCGGGGGGCAGTGGCTGCGGGCGATCGGGAGCATCGGAGCGCATGGGGGTGGGTGGGCAGTGGGGTCGCCAGCAGTGTGCGG
Source organism: Hydrogenophaga sp. (assembly GCF_035481345.1). Classification (GTDB taxonomy): domain Bacteria; phylum Pseudomonadota; class Gammaproteobacteria; order Burkholderiales; family Burkholderiaceae_C; genus Hydrogenophaga. The sequence goes on from NZ_DATIGV010000197.1 coordinate 6,899, forward strand.
CGCCAGCCCGGACGGCGCCTGTCGGCGCGCAAGCCAGGCCCGCGTCGGACGGCACCGACACGGGGCCCACCCGTCGGTGCGGTCCTACAGGGCGATGCGGTGCGCGCTTGCAGCGCGGCGCCCGGGCGCTTCCTACAGTGGAGCCATCACAACGGTGGTCGTTGTGAACGCAACGCGGAGGTCGCCGCATCGGCCTCGCAGAGGAGCCAGACATGCTGCATTACGCCGTGGTTTTCTTCGTCATCGCCCTGATCGCTGCCGTGCTGGGCTTTGGCGGCATCGCCGCCAGCGCGGCCGGCATCGCCAAGATCCTCTTCGTCATCTTCCTGGTGCTGGCGCTCGGCTCGATGCTGCTGGGCCTGTTCCGAGGTCGATAGAAGAGTAGCGAATTTCGATACCGATTGTCTCCAGCATTTGAACCGGTTCAAGAAGCCGGTTCTTTTTTTGTGCCACCGCCCAACCATGGAGGCCTGTTCAACCACCCCACAGGTGATTCATGGTCGCGTCCGATGTCTCCTCTTCCCCCACCGACACCCGCAGCGAGCGCGCGCCGCAGTCGCCAGCGGCGTCGTCCGCGCCGCATGCACCGCGCCCCGTGCGCGTGCTGCGCGACACCCGCGCCTGGCAACTGCAGGTCTGGGTGTCCTTTGCGCTCGCCGTGGGCTTGTGCGCCGTGGGGCTGGCCTGGTTGCCTGGCCTCGCGCTGGACCGCGCCTTCATGGTGATGGGCTATGTGTTCTGTCTCAGCAGCGTGTTCGTGCTGGCCAAGGCCATCCGCGACGGCGAGCAGGCGGCGCGCGAGCGCCGTCCCGAGACGCCGTTCTGGCGCCTCGTGGTCTGGGGCGGCTTCGGCGTGGCCATGGGCCTCACCGCCTGGGGCCTGCTGCGCATGGACATCAACCCCACCTACCGCGCCTACCTGGGCGTGAGCTGGCTCTACCTCGTCACCACCGCGTTCACGCTGGCCAAGACCCTGCGCGACCGCTTCGAGGCGGACCTGGCCGAACGCGGCCAGAGCCATTGAGCCCACGCCACGTCACGCCAAGGAGAAACCTCATGAACCCCTTTGCCTTTCTGCGTTGTGGTGCCCTGCTGGCGGGCTTGTCCCTCACGCTGCTGGTCACGCCGGCGCGCGCCCAGAGCGAAGCCTCCGCCGCGCTGTCCCTTCTGCCCGTGGCCTCGGTGGCCGCCTCCGGCGTGGCCGCCTCGGGCGCGGCCGCCGCGGTGAGCGCGCTGCCCGTCGCGCTGTCGGTGGGGGGCGCCGTGCTCACCGTCAAGGCCGTGGAGGCCAGCGCCACCGGCACGGTCTACCTGCTCGAACGCGCCTCCGACGGCGCCCGCGTGAGCGTGGAGGTCTCGGGCCGCGCGGCATCGGCCACGGCCATCGGCGTGGGCACGCTGGTCACGGTCAGCGTCATCGGTGCCGGCGTGGTGCTGTCCACGGCGGGCGAGGTGCTGGCCTTCATTCCCAACGAACTCGGTCGTGCGCTGCTGCACAACGAGCGCCTGACCTACTGAGGAGACGGCCATGCGCACGATCCTCATCGCACTGACCCTGGCCGCCGCTGCATGGCCCGCCGCGCACGCGGGGCGGTCCTGCGAAGCCAGGCCCCTGAGCGCTGCCGCGCTGGAACGCGGCCTGACCCTGGCCCAGCGCACCGCCGAGGCACTGGACGCCGAGCACGCCCGCAGCGGCGCGCGCGTGGTGGTGCTGGCGCGCGCCGGGCAGGACCTCACCCAATACCACTTGCGCTACTCCCACCTGGGTTGGGCCTACAAGACGGCCGAAGGCCCCTGGCGCGTGGTGCACAAGCTCAACCAGTGCGGCACGGCCGTGGGTGCGCTCTACCGTCAGGGCCTGGGCGAGTTCTTCCTGGACGACCTGTGGCGCCACGAGGCTGGCTGGCTGGTGCCCGCGCCCGCGCTACAGGGACCGCTGCTGACCGCGCTGCACGACCCCGAGCGGGCGCGCGCCCTGCACACGCGCGACTACAACATGCTGGGCTATCCCTGGAGCACGCGGTACCAGCAGAGCAACCAGTGGGGCATCGAACTGCTGGCCGCCGCGGCGGAGCCCGGTGTGCGCTCGCGCGACCAGGCCCAGGCCTGGCTGCGCTTCAAGGGCTACCAGCCCACCACGCTGCGGCTGGGGGCTTTCACGCGCCTGGGTGCGCGCGTGGGCACGGCGCACATCGCCTTCGACGACCACCCGAACGACAAACGCTTCGCCGACCGCATCGAGACCGCCACGGTCGATTCGGTGTGGGCCTGGATGCCCGCCGCCGGGCTGTCGGGCCCGCCGCAGCGCCTCGCGCTGTGAACTTTCTGGACGAGGGCACTCCATCAAGGTCAAAGATTCTTTTCACACCATCTGAAGGAGGACATCAGCGACATGTGTGGACTGGCAGGAGAGATCCGTTTCGATGGCCGCGCCGTCGATCCCGGCGCGATCACGCGCATGAACGAGCGCCAGAGCGCCCGTGGCCCCGACGGCCAGGGCCTGCTGGTGTTCGACCGGCTGGGCGTCGGCCACCGGCGCCTGAAGATCATGGACCTGTCGGACGCCGCGCAGCAGCCCATGGTGGACCCGATGCTGGGCCTGGGCGTCGTCTTCAACGGCGCCATCTACAACCACCACGAGCTGCGCGAGGACCTGGTCGCGCGCGGCTACAAGTTTCACTCCAGCGGTGACACCGAGGTGCTCATCAAGGCCTACCACGCCTGGGGCCCGAACTTCGTGCGGCGCCTGCAGGGCATGTTCGCCTTCGCGATCTGGGAACGCGACAGCGGCAAGGTGCTGTTGGGCCGCGACCGCCTGGGCATCAAGCCGCTGTACCTGGCGCCGGTGCCGGGCGGGCTGCGTTTCGCCTCCACGCTGCCGGCGCTGCTGGCATCGGGCGACGTGGACAACGGCATCGACGCCATCGGTCTGCACCACTACCTGTCGCTGCACGCCATCGTGCCGCCGCCGCACACGCTGCTGCGCGGCGTGCGCAAGCTGGCGCCGGGCACCTTGCTGCACGTCGAACCCGATGGGCAGCAGCGCGAGGAACGCTACTGGTCGCTGTCGTTCGACCGCGACGACACCGACGAGCAGCGCTCCTTCGATGACTGGCAGGAGCTGCTGCTGGATGGGCTGCGCACGGCCGTGAAGCGCCGCCTGGTGGCCGACGTGCCCGTGGGAGCGCTGCTGTCGGGCGGCGTGGACTCCAGCCTGATCGTGGGCCTGATGGCCGAACAGGGCGTGCGCGAGCTGCGCACCTACAACGTGGGCTTCGAGGACGTCGGCGGCGAGGTCGGCAACGAATTCCAGTACGCCGACCTCGTGGCGCGCCACTTCGGCACCGCGCACGAGCGCCTGTTCGTGCCCGA
>NZ_DATIGV010000198.1:0-32344 GCF_035481345.1 Hydrogenophaga sp.
GGTGATCGACATCAGCCCCGCGAAGCCCTGCGCGATGAGGTCGAAGCCGCCCTTGTCCGCGTAGGGCCCGGTGCGGCCGTAGCCGGTGATGGCGCAGTAGATGAGGCCCGGGTTGATGGCGGACAGCGCTTCATAACCCAGGCCGAGCTTGTCCATGGTGCCGAGGCGGAAGTTCTCGACCAGCACGTCGGCGTCTTTCACCAGGCGTTGGAGCACCTCGCGTCCACGTTCCAGCTTGAGGTTGAGCGCCAGGCCGCGCTTGTGGCGGTTGAGCATCATGAACGGCGCCGACACGCCATTGACCTGCGGGTCGCGGTAACCGCGCGAGTCGTCGCCGCCGGGCAGCTTCTCGATCTTGATCACCTCGGCGCCCAGGTCGGCCAGCAGCAGGCCACAGGTGGGCCCGGACATGATCTGGCTCAGTTCGAGCACGCGCAGGCCGGCCAGCGGGCCGGCGGAAACGGGCCGCTGCATGTTCACTGTCCCTTCCAGACCGGCGGGCGTTTGTCGATGAAGGCGCGCACGCCCTCGCGGAAATCGGCGCTGCCGTAGACGGCGCGGATGAGGTCGTCGCCCTCGGGCAGACCGTGCACGGCCAGGCGCTGCAGCGCGGCCTTGCTCACGCGCTGCGTCACCGGCGCCAGCGCGGCCAGCCGCTGCGCCAGGGCCAGGCCTGCCTCGCCCAGCGCCTCGGGCGCCACCAGCGCGTGCAGGCAGCCGCAGGCCAGGGCCTCTTCGGCCGACACCATCTCGGCCAGCAACAACATGCGCTTCACCCGCTCGTGGCCCCAGGCGGCGCGCAGCCGCGCGATGTTGGCCATCGACAGGCCGTTGCCCAGGGTGCGCGCGATCGGCACGCCGAACTTCGCGCCCGGCGTGGCCAGGCGGAAGTCGCAGGCGGTGGCGATGGCCAGGCCGCCGCCCACGGCCCAGCCTTCCACGAGGGCGATGGTGGGCATGGGCAGGCCGGCCAGTTGCGCGATGCCGGCGTCGATCTGGCGCTCGTAGGCGATGCCGTCCTCGCCACCTTGAAAGTCCGCGAACTGCGCGATGTCGGTGCCTGCGACGAAGGCCTGCCCCCCCGCGCCACGCAGCAGCACGGCGCGCACCGTGGCGTCGTTCGCCAGGCGCTCGCAGGCCTCGCCCAGCTGCTGGTACATGGTCCAGGTCATGGCGTTGCGCGCCGCGGGCCGGTCGAACACCAGGGTGGCGATGCCGGCGTCGATGCTCAGCCCGACGCGGCCGCTGTCGTCGCTGGCGCTCATCGGTAGAACAGGTCGACGAGGAACATCGGCACCGCCGGCACGTAAGTCACGAGCAGCAGCAGGGCCATGAGCACGCCGATGAAGGGCAGGTTCACGCGCGTCACCTTCCACATGTCGGCCTTGGCGATGGAGCAGGCCGTGGCCAGCACGCTGGCCACCGGCGGCGTCTGCTGCCCGATGCCCAGGTTGAGCGTGACGATCAGGCCGAAGTGCACAGGGTCGATGCCCACGGCCTTCACCAGCGGCATCACGATCGGCACCACCAGGATGATGGCCGCCGCCGAGTGCAGGAACAGCCCCGCCACCAGGAAGAAGATGTTGAGGATGGCCAGCACCGCCCACTTGTTGTCGGTGAGCGAGGCGATCCAGCTCGCCAGTTGCTGCGGCATCTGCTGCTCGGTGAGCAGGTGGCCGAGCAGCGCGGAGGCGGCCACCAGCAGCATCACCACCGCGGTCTGCACGCTGCCCTCCACCATGGACTCGTAGAGGTGCTTGAAGTTGAGCTCGCGGTAGATGACGCCGCCGATGAACAGGGCCGCCAGCACCGCCAACGCCGCGCCTTCCGTGGCTGTGACCACGCCACCGAAGATGCCGCCCAGGATGATCATGGGCAGCAGGAAGGCCCAGGCCGCGTCCTTGAAGGTGGACCTGACGCGCTGCCAGCTGAACACTTCTTCGACCGGGTAGTTGTAGCGCCGCGCGTACCAGTAGGCCAGGGCCATCATGCCGCCGCCGCCCAGGATGCCGGGGATGATGCCGGCCACGAAGAGCTGCACCACCGAGGCCTCGGCCATCACCGCGTACAGGATCATCGGGATCGACGGCGGGATGATGATGGCCAGCGTGGCCGAGGACGAGGTGACCGCGGCGGCGAATTCCTTCGGGTAGCCCTTCTTCTTCATCGCCGGCACCAGGATGGAGCCCATGGCCGCCACGTCGGCCACGGCCGAGCCGGAGATCTCGGCGAAGAACAGTGAGGTGCCGATGTTGACCATCGCCAGCCCGCCCTTGATGAAGCCGAACAGCGCCGAGGCGAAGGCGATCAGCCGGCGCGACAGGCTCGACGAATTCATGATCGCGCCGGCCAGCACGAACAGCGGAATCGCCAGCAGCGGGAAGCTGGTGGCGCCGTTGAACATGGTGATGGCCGCGCCCAGCAGTGATTCCATGCCACCGTGCAGCACCATGGCCGCCATGGCCACGGCGCCGAGCGCCACGGCGATGGGCACGTTGATCAGGATGAGGGCCAGCAGGCCGACGAACATGCCGAGCGCCATCATGATTGCATTGCCTTTTCGATTTCGCGTTGCATTTCCTGCTTCTCGGCATCGATCACGCCTTCGCCACGCGCCTGGCGCAGCAGCTCGGGCAGCGTGAGCAGTTGCGCCGCGATGAAGACCAGCGAGCCGATCGGGATGACCGATTGCGTCACGCGCGTGGGCACCCAGGGCAGGCTGACCATCGCATCGCCTTCGAGGATGACGAGCACCTCGTAGCCGAACCAGCCGAGCAGGGCGAAGAACAGGATCACGATGCCTTCGCCCAGCAGCACCAGGGGCACGCGCAGGTGCGGCGGCATGGCGTTGACCAGCCCGGGAAATCCGATGTGCGAGCGCTTGAGCGCGGCCAGCCCGGCCCCGTAGTAGGTGAGCCAGGCCAGCGCGATCGAGGCGACCTCGTCGTACCAGACCATGGGAATGCCCAGCTTGCGGTAGGCCACGCCCATGAGGACGATGACCGCCAGCGAGCCCAGCAGGAAGATGACGAACGCCGTGAGCGTGCGTTCGAACGCCAGTCGCAGGGAATTCAGCACGGTGAGCCGGCCTCAGAACTTCGCGCCGAGGTCGACGGCGGTGTCCACCAGCTTGGCGCCTTCGGGCACTTCCTTGCCGAAGTCGGCATAGACGGCCTTGCTGGCGGCGATGAAGGCGTTCTTGTCGGGCTCGTTCACCTGCACACCCGCGGCCTTGATCTTGTCCACCAGCTCCTTGTCGAGCTCGGCCGCGGTCTTGTAGACGAAGGGCTGCACGTCTTTCGCGGTCTTCTCGAGCACGGCGCGCACGTCGGCCGGCAGCGAGGCGAACTTGCGCGAACCCGCGGCCAGGTAGGCTGGCGTGTACACGTGCCCCGTCATGGAGAGGTACTTCTGCACCTCCTGGAACTTGGAGGAGTAGATTTGCGTGAGCGGGTTTTCCTGCCCGTCCATCACGCCGGTCTGCAGCGCCACGAACACCTCGGACAACGCCATCGGCGAGGGGTTGGCGCCGTAGGCCTGGAACATCTTCACGCGCCACACGCCCTGGGGCACGCGCAGCTTCATGCCCTTGAGGTCCTCGGGCTTGTTGATGGGGCGCACGTTGTTGGTCACGTTGCGAAAGCCGTTCTCCCACACGCCCAGGATCTTGTAGCCCTTCTCGTCGGCCATGGGGGCCAGCGCGGGCCAGACCACGGCTTTCTCGATGGCCATCATGTGCTCGCGGTTCTTCACGAGGTAGGGCATCTCGAACATGCCGAAGGCCGGCACGGTGGAGGACATCACCGTCGAGGGGATCGAGAGCTCCAGCGTGCCCAGGCGCAGCTTCTGCATCATTTCCGTGTCGCCGCCGAGCTGGCTGGAGCCGAACACCACCACCTTGGCCTTGTTGCCCAGGCGCTCATTGGCCAGGCGCGCGAACTCGTTGGCCGAGCGCTCGAACAGCGAGCCGGGCCCGCCCACGTGGCCGAGCTTGATCTCCATCTGCGCGTGCGCGGCGCCGGCGGCCAGCAGCAGCGCCGAGGCGGCCAGCGCAGTGGTGGCGACACGGCGCGTGAAAGCCGCGAAAGAACGGTGGCGAGTGGGCATGCTTGTCTCCTGTGTGGTTGTCGTCCGCTGAAAACGCCAGGCCCCGCCCACGGACGCTGCGGGGCCGATTCGTCGGTGCTCAGGCCATCGCGGGCTGCGCTTTTTCCTTCGCGACAGGCGCGCCTTGCAGCAGGCCGCCCGGGTGCGCCGAGAAGTGGTCCATGACGGCCTGCACGCCCGAGGCGGCCAGTCGCACGCCGGCGAGCTTCAAGCCCATCTCGCAGCCGGCCACCGTGGCCACCAGCGTGAGGTCGTTGCTGTCGCCCAGGTGGCCGATGCGGAACATGCGGCCCTTGACCTTGCCCAGGCCGGTGCCCAGCGAGCAATCGAAGCGTTCGTAGATCAGCTTGCGCACCGCGTCGGCGTCCACGCCCTCGGGCGTCATCACGCCGGTGAGGATGGGCGAGTACACCGCCGGGTCGGCGCACTGGATCGGCAGGCCCCAGGCCTGCACGGCGGCGCGCACGCCGGCGGCCCAGCGCTGGTGGCGCGCGAACACACGGTCCAGGCCGTCGGCCAGCAGCATGTCGCAGGCCTCGCTCAGGCCATAGAGCAGGTTGGTGTTGGGCGTGGACGGCCAGTAGCCCGTCTTGTTCATCTCGATCATCTCGGCCCAGCCCCAGTAGGCGCGCGGCATGGTGGCCTTGGTGCTGGCCTCGATGGCCTTGGGCGAGAGCGCGTTGAAGCCGATGCCGGGCGGCAGCATCAGGCCCTTCTGCGAGCCGCTGATGGACACGTCCACGCCCCACTCGTCGTGGCGGTAGTCGGCACCGGCCAGGCCCGAGATGGTGTCCACCAGCAGCAGCGCCGGGTGCTTCGCGGCGTCGATGGCGCGGCGCACGGCGGCGATGTCGCTCGTCACGCCCGTGGAGGTTTCGTTGTGCACCACGCAGACGGCCTTGATGCTGTGGCCACTGTCGGCCTTGAGGCGCTGCTCGATGCGATCGGCCTGCACGCCGTGGCGCCAGCCTTCTGCCCCGGGCAGGCCCAGCACCTCGGTCTTGAGGCCCAGGCGCGTGGCGAGCTGGTTCCACAGGAAGGCGAAGTGCCCGGTCTCGTACATGAGCACGTGGTCGCCGGGGCTCAGCACGTTGACCAGGGCCGCTTCCCAGGCGCCGGTGCCCGAGCCGGGGTAGATCATCACCGGGTGGCGGGTCTTGAATATCGCCTGCATGTTGGCCAGCACCTTCAGGCCCAGGCGCCCGAACTCGGGGCCGCGGTGGTCGATGGTGGGCAGGCTCATGGCGCGCAGGATGCGATCGGGGACCGGCGAAGGCCCGGGGATCTGCAGGAAGTGGCGGCCGGTGGGGTGGGCGTCAGTGGTGAACATGTGGAAAGCCAAGTGAAAGGTTCTCGGGCATTTTTTGTATTCAAAATTCAAATGTCAAGGGCATTCGCCCTAGAATCCCTCGGAAACGCCCCGGTTGACGGCTGTTTTTTTGCATACAAAATTGCGCAACATGAGCTCCCAGGCCCCCAGCATTCCCCGCACCGTGTTGCACGAACAGGTGGCCGCGCGCCTGCGCCAGATGCTGGTGGAGGGCGACATCCCGCCCGGCGCCAAGCTCAACGAGCGCGCCCTGTGCGAGGCCCTGCGCATCTCGCGCACGCCGCTGCGCGAGGCGATCAAGATGCTGGCGGCCGAGGGCTTGGTCGAGCTCTTGCCCAACCGCGGTTCGGTGGCGGTGCAGCTCGACGAAGAGGATGTGCGCCACACCTTCGAGGTGATGGCGGGGCTCGAGGCGCTGTCGGGCCAACTGGCGGCCCAGCGCATCGGCGAGGCCGAGGTGGCCGAGATCGAGGCCATGCACTTCGAGATGCTGGCCGCCTACACGCGGCGCGACCTCTCCACCTATTACCGGCTCAACGCCGCGATCCACCGCGCCATCAACGTGGCCGCGGGCAACCCGGTGCTCACCAGCACCTACAACCAGGTCAACGCGCGCCTGCAGGCCCTGCGCTTCCGCTCCAACCAGGACGGCGAGAAATGGCAGCGCGCCGTGGCCGAGCACGAGGCCATGGTGGCCGCGCTCAAGGCGCGCGATGGTGCGGCCCTGGCGCGCGTGCTCACGCAACACCTGCACCACAAACGCGACGTGGTCATCGAACAGATGCGCGCCGCCCAGAACGACAGCCCCGCATGAACGCACCCGAACCCATCCGCGTCAGCCGCGCCGAGGCTGATCGCTCCTACGACGAGGCCGCGCGCCTGGGCGGCGAGGTGGCCGGGCAACTGGCGCGCGAACTGCGCCAGCACACCCAGGGCGAGGTGCTGTTCTCAGCCGCCGACCGTGGGCGCTACGCGACCGATGCCTCCATCTACCAGCAGACGCCGGTGGGCGTCTTCGTGCCGACCACGGCGGACGACGTGGCCACCGCGCTGCAGGTCAGCCGCCAGTTGCGCGTGCCACTGGTGCCGCGCGGCGGCGGCACCAGCCAGTGCGGGCAGACGGTGGGCACGGGCCTGGTGATCGACCACAGCAAGCACATGCGGCGTGTGCTCGCGGTGGACGCCGAGGCCCGCACGGCCACGGTCGAGCCGGGCATCGTGCTCGATCACCTGAACGCGCGGCTCAAGCCCCTGGGCCTGTGGTACCCGGTCGACGTGTCCACCAGCGCGCAGGCCACGCTGGGCGGCATGGCCGGCAACAACTCCTGCGGCAGCCGCTCCATCGCCTACGGCAACATGGTGCACAACGTGCAGGGCGCGCAGGCCTGGCTGGCGGATGGTCAGTTGCTGGACTTCGGCGCCTACGCGAGCGCCAGTGGCGAGGCGCGCGCCATCGGCGACTTCGTTCGCGAGCTCGCGGCGCAGAACGCCGGCGAGATCGATGCGCACTGGCCCAAGGTGCTGCGCCGCGTGGCGGGCTACAACCTCGACGTCTTTCACAACCAGAACCCCAGGCCTTACACCGACGATGGATCGGTGAACCTGGCGCACCTGCTGATCGGCAGCGAAGGCACGCTGGCGCTCACGCGCTCGCTCACGCTGCGCCTGAGCGAGCTGCCCAGGGCCAAGGTGCTGGGCGTGGTGAACTTCCCCACCTTCTACCAGGCCATGGACAGCGCCCAGCACATCGTGAAGCTGGGCGAGAACATGCCGCAGGGGCAGCTCACGGCGGTCGAGCTGGTCGATCGCACCATGATCGAACTCTCGCTGAAGAACCCCGCCTTCGCGCCCACCATCCGCACCGCGCTGGCGCCGCGCATCAACGGCGGCCGGCCCGATGCCGTGTTGCTGGTGGAGTTCAGCGGCCCGAGCAAGGACGCCATCCGCCACAAGCTGCGCGAGCTGGTGGAATTGATGGGCGACCTGGGCCTGCCCGGCAGCGTGGTCGAGATGGTCGACGACGCGCCGCAGAAGAGCCTCTGGGAGGTGCGCAAGGCGGGACTGAACATCATGATGAGCCTGCGAGGCGACGGCAAGCCGGTGAGCTTCATCGAGGACTGCGCGGTGCCGCTGGACAGCCTGGCCGAGTACACCGACGCGCTGACGCAGGTGTTCCGCCGGCACGGCTCGCGTGGCACCTGGTACGCGCACGCCTCGGTGGGCACGCTGCACGTGCGGCCCATCCTCGACATGCGAACGGACGGCGCCGCGAAGATGCGCGCCATCGCCGAAGAAGCCAGCGCGCTGGTGCGCCGCTACAAGGGCGCCTACAGCGGCGAGCACGGCGACGGCCTGTGCCGTGGCGAGTGGATCGAGTGGCAGTTCGGCGCACGCCTGAACGAGGCCTTCCGCGCCATCAAGCAGCGTTTCGACCCCGACCACTTGCTGTGCCCGCGGCGCATCGTCGATCCACCGAAGATGGACGACACCCGGCTCATGCGCTTCCCGCCCAGCTACCGCGTGGTGCCGATCCGCACGGCGCTGGACTGGAGCGCCTGGAACGTGCAGAACGACCCGGTGACCGAGCGGACCAGCGCGCCGGGCAGCGGAGGCGACCCCGCGCAGGGCCTGGCCAAGGCCGTGGAGATGTGCAACAACAACGGGCACTGCCGCCAGTTCGACGCGGGCACCATGTGCCCGAGCTACCGCGTCACGCGCGACGAGCAGCACCTCACGCGCGGGCGGGCCAACACCCTGCGGCTGGCGCTCAGCGGGCAGCTCGACGGCCTGTCGGGCGCCGAGGCCTTCACCAGCGAGGCCGTGCGCGAGGCCATGGAGCTGTGCGTGGGCTGCAAGGGCTGCAAGCGCGATTGCCCCACCGGCGTGGACATGGCGCGCCTGAAGACTGAGTGGCTGCACCACCACCACGCGCGCCACGGCCACTCCCTCAAGGACCGGCTCGTCGCTCACCTGCCCGACTACGCGCGCCGCGTGGCGCCGCTGGCACCGCTGCTCAACCTGCGCAACCGCTGGCCCTGGCTGGCCGCGCTGGGCGAGCGCTGGCTGGGCCTGAGCGCGGCGCGCAGCCTGCCCAAATGGCGCCGCCGCCACTTCTTCAACGAACCGCCGCGCACGGCCACCCGCGAGGAGGTGCTGGCCGCCGAGCGCGGCGTGGTGCTGTTCGTGGACACCTTCAACGGCCACTTCGAGGACGAGAACGCGCGCGACGCGCTGCGCGTGCTGCAGGCCGCGGGCTACACGGTGCACGTGGCCGCGAAGCAAGAGGGCAGTGGCCACCTGTGCTGCGGGCGCACCTACCTCGCGGCGGGCATGGTCGACGCCGCGCGCGAGAAGGCGCGTGAGCTGGTGGACAGCCTCTGGCCGCTGGCCGATCGTGGGCTGGCCATCGTGGGGCTGGAGCCTTCCTGCCTGCTCACGCTGCGCGACGAGCTATTGGTGCTGGGCCTGGGCGAGGGCGCGCAAGTGGTGGCGGACCAGGCCCTGCTGTTCGAGGAGTTCCTGGCGCGGGAGGCGCGCGATGGCCGGCTCGATGCGTTCAGGTCCCGGCTGCGTCCGCTGTCGCAACCGGTGCTGGTGCACGGCCACTGCCACCAGAAGGCCTTCGACGCCGTCTCGCCGGTGATGGAGGTGCTGCGCTGGCTGCCCGGCGCGCAGCCCACGCTGATCGAGAGCAGTTGTTGCGGCATGGCCGGCAGCTTCGGTTACGAGGCCGCGCACCAGGCGGTGTCGATGCAGATGGCCGAGCTGAGCCTGCTGCCCGCGGTGCGGGCCCAGCCCGACGCCATCGTGGTGGCCGACGGCACCAGTTGCCGCCACCAGATCCACGATGGCGCGCAGCGCGAGGCGGTGCACGTGAGCCGGCTGCTGGCGCGGCAACTGGGTCACTGAATCCGCGGCCAAGCTTGCGCGGTCGGCGAGCGCCTCAGCCGGGCTGCCCCATCGTGTCCCCCATGTCCGCCGGCCGCGAGGCCACGAAGCCCAGCCGCCCGATCTGGAACAGCACGTTGCGCAGCAGGCGCGCCAATTGGGCGCGGGCCTCCCGCGAGGGCGTCAGTGCCATGAGCGAGATCGAGGGCAGGCGGGTTTCCACCGCGTCGTCTTCGCTGGGCACCCAGCTGCGCAGCAGGTGATCGCGGCCCAGGGACAGGCGTGCGTCCACCAGCGCGACGGCGCGTTCCAGCTTGTTCACGTCTTCGAAGCCGATGTCCCAGCAGACCTGCCGGCCCTCGTGGCGCTCGACCACGCTGCAGCCCAGCGGCAGGGCCCAGCGCTTGGGCTCGGCCTTGCTGGAGAGCAGGCGCCGCGCGTGTTCCCACAGGGTGCCGTGGTCGGCCACGAAGGATTCGAGCGCCTGGCGGATTTCCACCGCCATGTCGCCCTGCGAACCCGGGCCGGGCACCACGACCACGCCGCCGTTGTCCAGCCGCGCGCTGTCGACGGTGACGCGCTGCGGGTGCCAGCTCGCCGACACCGAGTCGGCCACGCCGCGCACCAGTTCGCGCGCGGCCCAGGGCGCCAGCATCAGCGTCACGCCACCGGATTGCAGGACGCGCAGATCGACCGGTGTGGGCGAGCCTTCGCCCAGCAGGCGCTGCAGCACCGTGGCGGCCTCGCGCTGGTCGTGGCGGTCGGCGCCCATGAGCACCACCACCACGTGGGGCACCGAGCGCTTCATCGCCGGCGCGATGCAGACCATGCACTGCACCTTGGCCTGGGCCTTGGAGAACACGTCGCAGGAGCTGCGGGGCGGGAGGACGGCACCGTCGTGGTTGAGGGCCTGCACGACGGCGGGGGGCGTGTCGATGGTGGTGCGGGGCATGTAAGACGAAAGCGCGACAGCGGACAAGAAGGCGAGAGCGGCCTGCCACTCAGGTCGGCAGGTTCGACGCTTTCTTGACCTGTGGTTCGCCTTCGCCGGATCGCGTGCGCCTGCGGGCGACCGCCGGTCAGGCGGGCGGCCAGTCCAGCGCCCGCGCGCTCTCGAAGCGCCGGGGCTGGCCCGTCACCGGGTCGGTGAAGGCGATGGCGCGCGCGAGCAGGCGCAGCGGCTCGGCGAAGTCCTCGGGCTCGCCGGGACCGCGCCGCACACGCGGGTAGAACTGGTCGCCCGCGATGGGCAGGCCCAGCGCGTCGAGGTGCACGCGCAATTGGTGCCGCTTGCCCGTGAGCGGCGCCAGCGCGTAGCGCGCCCAGGCGCCGCGCACCTCCAGCCGGTCGATGCGCGTCTCGCTGTTGGGTTCGCCCTCGGCCTCCACCATGCGGAAGAAGGCTTCCACGTCTTCCTCGATGCGGCTGCGTCGCGCGAGCGGCATGGCGAGCGCAGGGTCGTGCGCCGCGATGGCCTCGTAGGCCTTCTCCACCGCGCGCTCGCGGAACAGCGCGTGGTAGGCGTTGCGGTCCTGCGGGCGCAGGTTGAACACCACGAGGCCCGCGGTTTCGCGGTCGATGCGGTGGATGGGGTTGAGTGTGTCGATGCCCGTGCGGTGCTTGAGCCGCACCATGAGGCTGTGGCGCACGTAGCGGCCCGTGGGCGTGACGGGCATGAAGTGCGGCTTGTCGGCCACCAGGAGGTGCTCGTCCTGGAACAGGATGTCGGGCTCGAAGGGGATTTCGGCTTCGTCGTCGAGGTGGCGCCAGTAGTAGAGCCGCGCGCCGGGTTCGCAGGGGGCGTCGGGCGCCACGGCCTGGCCGTCGTCGTCGAGCACCTCGCCACGCGCCAGGCGCTGCGCCCATTCGGTGGGTGAGACCACGGGCAGGCGCTCGCCCAGGAACTGCAGCACCGAGGCCCAGGGCGCTGGCTTGGCGAAGGGGACGGCCACGCAACTGGGCGAGACGCCCTCGCGCGTGGGAATCAGCGGGTTCTTGGGGCGGTGGGCCACACGCGGCGGGTGATGTGGCGTTTCAGACCCGGCGCCAGACCAGATCCCACACACCATGGCCGAGCTTGAGGCCGCGGTTCTCGAATTTGGTGAGCGGGCGGTAGTCGGGCTTGGGGGCGTAGCCGCCCTGTTCGTCGCCCACGGTGTTGCGCAGCAGGGGTTCGGCGCGCAGCACTTCGAGCATCTGCTCGGCGTAGGGTTGCCAGTCGGTGGCCAGGTGCAGGTAGCCGCCGGGCTTGAGCTTGCGCGCCAGGCGGTTCACGAACGGGCCCTGGATGAGGCGGCGCTTGTGGTGCCGGGTCTTGTGCCAGGGATCGGGAAAGAAGATGTGCACGCCGTCGAGGCTGGCGTCGGCGAGCATGTGGTCCATGACCTCGACCGCGTCGTGGCGCAGGATGCGGATGTTCTGCAGCCCGCCGTCGCCCGCGAGCTTGAGCAGCGCGCCCACGCCGGGCTCATGCACCTCGCAGCAGAGGAAGTCGTCCTGCGGCCGCACGCTGGCGATGTGGGCGGTGGCGCCGCCCATGCCGAAGCCGATCTCCAGCACCAGCGGGGCCTCGCGGCCGAAGGCGGCCTTCGGGTCGAATGGCCGTTCGGGCAGCGTGGGCGCGTAGGGCAGCAGGAAGCGTGGGCCGTACATCTCGTAGGCCTTGGCCTGCGCGGCCGTGGTGCGGCCGGCGCGCAGCACGTAGCTCTTGACCTGCCGCAGGAAGGGCGCGTCGTCGGGGGAAGGGCGCGGCTGCGCGTGGCGGGGGTCGGTCATGGTCGGGCGGGGATTGTAGGGGGCCCGCCCGGGCGGCTCACGCCGGCAGGTCGTGCAGGGTGAACAGTCCGCGCAACAGCGGGTTCAGCGGCGCGTTCTCGCCGTCCACCGTCGTGGCCGTGATCGTGTGGTGGGCGAAGCGGATGCGCCGGAACAGCCGCATGGCTTCTTCCGGCTGGGTGGATTCGGCGTGCAGCGCCACCAGCCATTCGGTCAGGAGCGCTTCGCTCCGGTTGTGCGAGAGCGAGGCGTCGAGATGGATGACGGACAGCGCTTGCAGGGCGCAGCGCAAACCGGTGAGCGTCGGCGGCGTGGCGGTGGAACAGGGGCCGGAGGCCGGCGTGCGGGCGTCATCAATGGCGCCGTCGCACGCGGAGTGCAGGTCGGCCAGGCAGGCGGCCTGCTGGCTGGGGTCGATGGCGGACAGCAGCTCGCGCAGCAGCAGGAACTGGCGTTCCACGGTGTTGGCGTCGTTGCCGTCCGGCGATGCGGCCAGGCGCCGCATGGCCGCCAGGATCTGTGGCGCGCTGCCGGGCGCCTGGGTCCATTGCCGCGCCCATGCCTCCACGAGGTCCTGGCACCGCTCGCGCCAGGGGCCGCCCAGCGCGCGGGGGAGGCGCAAGGACGCGGGGGCGGGGTGCCGCCGCCGGTGGTCGGTAACGAGGGACTGGCGCGCGGCGTCATCGTCGATGCGCTGGATGGCACCGAGGCATTCGTCGTGAATCGCGGGCTCGGCGGCTATCAAGGGAAGCCGTGGCAGCAGGCGCCCGATCAGTTCGACCCGCGTCTTCTCCGGCAGGCCGCCGGTGCGGCACAACTCGAAGATGTTGTGCAGACTCGTCGAATCCAGGGGCTCTTGGGGGAGCGAGTCCAGACAATCGTTCAGCGGGCGGGCGTCCTGGCTGCGCCGCGCTTCAATGGTCTGCAGGCGCAGCCACTGCGCTGTCTCGGTCTTCCAGCCCAAGGCCTGCTCAACCTGGTTTATCACTTGCACCAGTTCTTTCCAGCGCAGGCCCTTGGGATCGCGCAGATGGGCGTCCAGCCAGAGATCGAATACCGTGTGGGCACGGTGGCGGCCGTTGTCGGTGGCCAGTTCCTGGCTGTCCAGAAAGAGTTGCATGCCGACCATTTCGCACGGCGGCTTGTCCGGATCGCCGTCGACCTCGATCGCGAGCCAGTCACCGACCGTGTAGCGCTCGTTCGGGTCAAGCGTCCACGGAGTGAGCGCCGACGACAGGGTCGAGGCGATCTTGCTGACGATGGCGTGTGTGTTGGCGTTGGTGGCCGTGGGCTGGGGGCCGACGATGTGCAACAGCTGCTGGGTCAGTCCGGCGGCCTTTTGCATCAGAGCGAAGTCACGCCTATCGCGGGCCTCGCCGAACAGCTTGAGCAACTGCCTCGCCAGACGGGCGCCAATGTCCGTCTGGAGCTGTTCGCTCGGCAGTGCCCCGAGTTGTTGGCTGATGTTGTCCAGGTGCTGGTCGATGGTCAGCGGGCTTGGGCCGGTGACCGGCTCCCGATCCACCGTTTGCCGGGAAAACGGTCGGGGGTTGTCTTGCACCGTTTTGTGAGCGAGTTGGGATGCAATGCGGGCCACACGCTCAGAGGGCGTGCTTTTCACGGCCCCGCGCGTGACGGAGGGCTGTCCCGGCTGAGGTTTGCCAGGGGAGGAGAAGTCGCGGCTGTGGTTATGGTTCTGATTGATTCGGGGGTCCATGGCGGGGCTGGTGTTGAGGACGCGGCTGAGTGCGCCCGGCCGGCTCGGCCATTCCTCACCAAGCTCTCAGGGGCCGTTTCAATCGCAGGCGCGCTCCAGCAGGACGGGCTGGGGCGCAATGGACGCTCCGAGCGGTTATGAGTTCAGCGCGAACAGCCCGGCGATGAGCTGGGCCATGGCGGGCCCGTTTGTCTTGAGTGTCGAGCGGTCCCAAAGAAGCTCGAGCTCGTGCAGGTGGGTTCGCGCGGGCTCGGTGTTGTCCCGTTGCAGGGCCATCCAGTACAGGATTCCGCGGGTGAACAGCGGCACCGCCTGGTCGATGACGGGCTGGTGGGTGCTCGACGCGGGCGGCAGCGAGAGGGCGTTGTTGCTTTCCTGCGCGATGAACGCCTCCAGGATGCCGCGCACGGCGGCCTGCAGTTCGGGTTGGCCGGGCCATTGCAGGCTGCAGGCGTGCAAGTTGTTGAGGAAGGACAGGCGCAGCTTGTTGTCGGGGATCGCCCGCGCCAGGTCGCCGAGCAGATCGAACAGCCGGGGAATGGCCAGGGCCATGCTCTTCGACGCCGGTGTCGCCAGGCTCGCCAGGGCATTGAGCAGCAACTTGCCGGTTTTCTCCTGGGTGTCGTCCTTCGTTAGCGCGGCCGAGAGGCGCTCGGCGATGCCGTCCCACAGCACGGCGCACAGGGCCCGCCAGCCGGGCCAGGCGCCGCGATCGGTCGGCGCTCCCGGGACGTTCAGGGTTCTTTGCAAGGGCGGCGGCGTGGCTTCCTGCAGCAGCGACACGGTGCCGAACAACTGCAATATCGATGGATCGCCACCATACGCATCGGCGAAACGGTCCATGGCCACGGCGCGGACGTCGCCCGCCGGCAAGGAGAGGATGGCCCGCACGCAGGCCGTGTGCACCTTGGTGTCGGAGCAGGAGCGCACCCAGGTGAGCAGGTGCGGCAGCAGAGGGGCGAGCGTGAGTGGGCTCGCATCGTCGGGGTTGGTGAAGACTTCCAGCAGCTCGAGCAGGGTGCGGGCGGAGGGATCCGCTTCGATCAGACGGGGCAGGTGGTCCTGCAAGGCCTTGGAGTTGTTCGTGCGCTGGACGTGCTGGATGCATGCCTCCAGCAGCATGTTCCGTTCGATGACCGGTTCCGAGGCATTCCAGATCCGCTCGATCATGTCGATGTAGTGCATCACGCCCTGCCAGTTCGCGGATTCCTGGATCAGTTCGACGCTCAACAAGGTGAAGAAGGCCACATTGAAGCGTTCCTTGTCCTCGAGCGAGCCGGGTGCCTGGCCGGGCGAGGTGTTGATCGTTACCTGGCCGTGCCGGACGCCGAAGGTGAACCAGGGTGCCATGGCGTCGCGCGCCCGGCGCACCAGTTCATCCGCCGTCAGTGCGGCCTGGGTGGTCGGCTGGGCGGTGGACGCGCTGGGCGGCACGTCGAACGAGCGGAGCAAGGTGTTGAACGGCTGGCGCAGTGCGGGCGCGTTGTCCAGGTGGGGCCGAAGGGCGGCGATCAGCCTGATGCAGGCCTCGGCCTTTAGCAGATTGCCCTGGCACAGGGCGTGGAGCGCCTGCAGCCGGTCGCGATCGATGAAGCCTTCGGGCAACTGGGACTTGAGCATCTCGATCATGGGTTCGGCATCGCCGCCTTGCGCGCAGAGCAGGTGCAAGGCCCATTCGTCTTTCGCGCTGATGCTCCAGCCCAGCTGCTCTTTGACCTGCCCGGCGAGGATTGTCTTTACGGACCACGGCATGCCCGTCTTGATCCGGTCGCGGAGGCAGAGGAAGAACTGGTCGCGGGCGCTCGCACCGGGCTCTATCGGGCGGAGCTCCCGCTTGCTGTCGATGAGCTTCAACTGTTCGATCAGCGGGCCCATGTCGCCCTTCAGGGCCAGCTCAAAGGCCCACAACACCCATTGGCGCTCCGCTGGCACCCAACCCAGCGTGCTGGTCAGTGCCTCGGCCTTCTTCACCAGGCCCCAGGGCGCGGGCGGCGCGCCCTTCAACAGCGCACTGATGTCGGCGTAGAACAAGGTCTGTTCGTGCTGGAGCTGTTGGGATGGGGGCAGCTTCGGGTACTGCAGCCGGGTCCAATGCCATTCCCACTGCCCGTCGTTGAGGTGCATGACGGCTGACAGCTCGATCCGGCTCTGCATGCCGTACATGGCCCGCAAGGCACCGGGGGTCTGGCAGGCATTGATCAGTTCCGCGCACGGGGCTTGCAGTGCGATGAAATCCGCTCCGGTGTGGGCGGACAGGCGCTGAAGCAACTGATGCGCCAGGGGCAGCACCTGTCCCATCGCGGCATCGTCCAGGGCCTCGCTGGCCAGTCGATGCGCCTGCTGCAGGCGCTCCAGCATCCACTTGAAGTCGTCCGGGTCGATGAGGCCCTCGCCTTGCGCGAGCATCAGTTGCGCCTGGCGAACGATGATCTCGCGTCGGGACCTCGGGTCGCTGAGCCTGGTCATCAGTTCCCGCAGCAAGGGCGGGACGAAGAACGCTTGCGTGAGATGCCACCAATCGGCCTCGCTCAGGTCGCGGATGGCTTGGCCAATGTTCGGGCAACAGCCCAGGCAGGTCTCCAGGCCGGGCAGGAGGACGAGGCGCATCCGGTTGTCGGGGTGGTGGTGGTCGATGAGCCGCAGGAGTTCCTGCTCCAGTGCCATCAGCACGCGATGGTGGGCGCCAATGTCCCGGATGCTCCCGAACGCCTTGTCGAGCCAGCGGATGGCCTGGGCCGGCTGCTCGTCGGACAAGAGCTGCAGGCATCGCCGCACGACCTCCTCCTCGGTCGACAGCGTGCTCGGAAGCATCTCTTCCCTCGAGGGTTGTGGGCGAGGCGAAGTGAGGACCTGCTGATCGCCGACTGAGTGGCGGGGACCTGTCTTGACGAACGTCCTGCGCGTCTGGATCGTGGCCGCGGCCGGGTTGCTTTGCTGGCCTGTGCTGGTGGAGGGTGTGTCGCTGCTGCCCGTCTGTGTGGTGGTGGACGACGTGGTTTGCGAGGCACGGCCGGTTCGGTGGTGGGAAGGGCGGACGAACGATGAGGGTCGCTTTTCTGGCGGGCCTTGCTTTCTCATGCTGTTTTTGAAGGGGGAAAGGAGAACAAGAGGTGCGTGCAGGCGCTGCCCGCTTCAGGCCAAACGCCAGCCCTGCAACGGTTCCGCCAGCGCGATCGCGTCCTGCGGCCGGGCCTCGGCCCAGGCCTGTTGCGCCAGGCGCCGGCACAGGGCCAGGCCTTCGGTGTGCAGGCGCAGCGTGCGCGCCACCGCGTCGTGCCGCAGTTCGTCGATCGGGATCATCGAGGCCAGCATGGCCTGCTGGGTGTCGGCGTGCCACCAGAGCGTGAGGGCCTCACCGGGGACGATGTCCTGCGTGGAGACGTCCCAGCCCGGGTCGCGCCAGTCGGGCATGGTGTCGAGTTCGGCCGGCGAGGGCGAGACCAGGGTCAGGGCCTCGACGGCGTCGAGCTCGGCCAGACAGCGCCAGGCCATGGGGTGTTCGTGCTGAAGCACGCCGCTGACCACCTCGGCCTCGACGCGGCATTCGCCGAAGAGTTCGGGTTCGGCTTGCAGCAGGCGGGGGAGTTCGGGGGACAGGGGGGTGGGGACTGGGGTCATGGGTTTACCGGACGTGCGCCCGGTCATGTCAGCCTGTGCAGCGCGAACAGGTCTTCGATGAGCGCCTGCACCGGGTCGGCCTGGGAAGGCAGCAGCAGCCGGCGCGGCGAATAGGTGTCGATCTCATGCAGCAGCTTGATCGTCTTGAGGTCGGGTCCCTGGTAGGGCCGGTCGCTCAGGCGGCCCGCCAGGCGGACGGCGAACCACTCACGAAAGAACTGGGTGGTGGTGTCGAACGCCGGGGTGGCGCCGGCCACCGGTGTCCGAGGCGAGCCATCGCCGAGTTGGTCGATGAGGGCCCTCAGGGCGCCGAGCAGGGCGATCTGCAGGGGGGGCACCGGGGCGGGTCGCGCGCCCGCCTCGGGCTGGAGGAAGCGTTCGATCGACGCCCGGCTGGCCGCTTCCAGTTGGACGAGGCAGGCGCGGCGGTGCGTGGCAGGCATGGCCTCGGTCAGGTCGGCCAGCAACTCGGCCAGGCGTTCGGCCGCCAGGCCGGGCCGGTGCTTGTTCTGGGACAGGCGGGTCAGGGTCCTCAGGATCAGCTCGTTGAACGGGTGCTGTTCCTGTGTCGGCGGCGTGGCTTGTTGGACCTCCAGAATGCGCGGCACCATGCGCCGGGCCAGCTCGCGGCACAGCGCGCGCCACACCGGCCAGGCCGTGTCGTCGCCCGGTGGCGGCAGGTGCACGAAGGCGCTCCAGGTGCGGGGGCTGCGAAGGCGTTCGTTCCCGTTCAGTTGGCTGGCCAGCATGAACAGCCGGGGCGTCAGGTCGCTGCGGCCCGCGAACGGGAACTTCTCTCGGTAGGCGTCGAAGAGGTTTGCCCGCATGAGCAGATCGTCCAGGGCGAGCATGGCCAGCAGGCAGGCCGCGTGTGATGCCGCGCCGGGCCCGTTGCGCTCCTTCGGCAACAGGGGCAGGGTGTTCTGGATCAGGTTGCCGCGGCTGACCGCGTCCAGGTCCGGGTCCTGCGCCAGCAGAAAGACCTTGTCCAGCTGGGCTTCGTCCAGCAAGGCTTTTCGGTGCCCCTCGATTTCCATGCGCCGTTGTTGAACCGACAGGCTGGACAGCAGGGGCAGCATCGGCCCGATGTCGCCCGAGCGCTCGAACTGCATCGTCGCCATCGTCAGCCATTGCGTCGATGGGAGGGCCATGTCTGGCCCCAACTGGATGTGGACCGACTCCAGCAGCTTCGTCAGCAAGGGCCAGGGCAGGCCGTTGCGATCGCGCAGTTCGGCTTCGAGCCAGAGCGCCAGTTTCTGCAGGACGCGTTGTCGAGCGGCGGGCTTGGCGTTCGCCGCGAGATCCGCCCTGACCACGCACGCGATATCGATCGTGCGGCCATTCGCGGGATTGATGATCAGCGAGACCGTCAGCCAGGGGGCGAAGGTCTTGTTCAGGAATGGGGGCGAGGGCACGGCAGGGGCGTTCTCCAGCACCGCCGTCTGCCGCTTCAGTTTCAGCAGCAAGGTCTCCCAGCGGGTCGTCAGGGAGGGATGGCATGAGACGGTCAGGGCCTGATCCTTCGTGGCCACCATCAGGGCCAGCGCAAGATCGGGGCGCTGGGCATCGAGCCAGCTCTGGCATACCTCGAGCACCGCATCGACCTCCATGTCGTTGAACCGGTCCGGCCCGCCTTGGAAGCGCGGCGCGTGGCCGCCGCCTTCGACGCGCACGCGGGGAGTCTCCCCGTCGAACAGCTTGTGGTGCGCCCAGGCGTAGCGGCTGCGGCTTGGCAACTGCGCGGCCGCGGTCTCTGGCAAGCCCCAGTGGATCAGCGTGCGAACCATGGCCAGGTGTTCCTGGTGGGCATGCCCGCTGGGCAACTGCTCGGCTGGCAGGCCACTGGCCAGCAGCAGGTGCGTGGCCTCGCCGGGTTCAAGCCATCGGTGCAGAGCGGTGGCGCAGTCGCTGCGCAGCAGGGCATCGCAGGTCCAGGCCGAGCCGAGCAGGGGATAGGCCGCGTACAGCAGGTCGGCGCGTTGCGCCGTGTCCAGCTCGCGTGTCTCGCAGAGCGTCAGCACCCGCCGCAGGATGTGGCGCCCTTCTGACTCGATGTCGTCGTCGTCCTGCCGCTCGCCTGGCCACTCGCGCAGGGCGTCGATCAGGGGTTGGACATCCCCGCTTTGCTCGGCTTTTTGTAGTGAACGGCCCACGGGTGAGTCGTCGTGCGGCGTGGAGAGAGGGGACTTCTCTGAGGCATCGGGATCCGGTTCCAGCGGCCGGACGGTGCGTTGCGCGGAGTGCCAGCTGAGGTGTTTCGCGCGGGACGGCGTGAGCGGCGGGGTGGGCATGGGGCTGGTGTGGGTGCCGCTGCCGAGATCGCGCGCCCATTGATTGACGAGTGCACAGGCCTTGGCGGCGGCCCCGCTGACGTCTTGCGCATAGCCTTGAACCAGGCGCTGGGCCCAGCCAAGGGCCTCACGCCCGCCTGGGCCGTTGATCCCGCCGAGGTCGGCCTGGGCCATTTGCCGCAAACGTTTTACCCAGGACAGGACTTCGGGCGGCAAAAGCCCTCGCGAATGGCTCAGGGCTTCGCCATGGGAGCGCAGCATGTCCTGCCAGACCTGCGCATCGCCAGGCTGGCGGCACACCGCGTCGAGAAAGGCGATGGCTTCGTCCAGGGGCCGGGAAGGCGCGAACAGCTCATGGCAGGCCGCGTCAATGGGCTGGCGCAGTTGTTCCAGGGGCGTGGTCTGGGTGAACTTGAAGCGCGCGCCGCCTCCCGGAGCGGTCTTTCGTTCGACCAGCGGGGGATGGCCATCGAAGAGGGACTGCGACAGCGTCCGCTGCGACGTGCGGGCTGGGGCACGCCCGATGGAGACCGTGAAGGGCGACAAGCGACTGAGCGGCATCGGCGGCATGCCCTGCAGCACGCGGGCCGCCGGCTCGCCGCCGGCGTTGGGCGTGGTGGTCCCGATGGGTCGAGTGGCCGTGCCCGGTCCTTGCGGCAGGCCATCGCGCAGGCGCGTCGATGGGGTGGCGCCGCGTGCGTCTCGCCATGTCGAGCCGGAAGTCGGCGTTTTTCTGGGATCCATGGGGCTCCTTCTTGAAATACCTGGGCCTGGGCGCGCGTTCGTCGTTCGAGCGCCAGTTAGGAGAACAAGGCCGACAGGAGCTTGTGCTGGTCCTGCGGGGTTCGGCGTGTCGCGATGCCGAGACGCACGAGGCCAGAGCGCTGAGGCGAGCCCTGCTGCGGGGTGCGGGCGGCCCCGATGGGGGGCCGAGGCTGCTGGGTCTCGCGCTGCAAGCGCAGCGCCTCGCATGCCGAGCACCGCTCCTCGTAGGTCAGGCGCAGCCAGGAGCCCTCAGGAGGAAACAGCGGCGAGGCCAGGCGCAGCAATTCGATGCGGGCCGCGAGGCTCAGGGCCGGACGCGGCCATGGTGGGCCGGCATCGGCAATCAGATCCTTCGGGTTGCAGAGCTCGAGCAGCTTGAGCCGTTGCGTCTGGCTCACCTGGTCTTCGGGACACCCTTGCCGCAGCAGATCGGCGAGCGCTTGTGGTTCGCCGCGCTGCGCGAACGACAAGCCGAGCGAAAACCGCTGCGAGGCACTGGGCTGCCATCCGCGCGCGCGCAGGATCGCGTCGAGCACCCTCTGCACGCTGCTGCTGGGCCAGTCGGATCGGGCCAGTCGCACAAGAATGTCGAAGAGCCGATCGCGAGCGCTTCCCTGGCCGTCGGAGGGATGGTGTGCCAGTTCCTGCTCGAACGCTGTGAGGTACGGCCCGAGCCACCGCGTCCGTTCGTTTGCCGGCCCGTCGCGCCCCGCCATGAGCAGACGCCACTGCAACCAGGGCATACCGTCGGCGTTCCAGTCCATCGCCTGGCAGGCCTGGGTGACGCAGTCTTCCATCACGTGCCAGGGCGGTCCCTCGGGGTCTATCAGCAGGCCATCGATGGTGGAGATGAAATCTGCATGTGCGTTCGCTGTGTGGTCGAAGCCTCGGTCGTCGGCGGGCTGGTGCGACTTCAGCGCCCACATCCCCGACAGCCAGTCGTGGTGGAGCTTCAGCGTCAGTTTCTCGTTGACGTGGATCGTCTTCGTTTGAACCCGGCTCAGCGCTGCCACGCAGCTCCTGATCAGATGAGCGCAGCGGTGCGGCAACAGGGCCTGCGCAGCGATGCTGTGGGAGATGGGAGCGTTGGAGGAGGAAGAGTCCCTCGCCAGGCTGTCCAGCCGCCGCGACCAATCGAGAACTCTTTTCAGGCATGCCCGGTCCTGGTGTTCCTGGGCGTCCTGGAACAGGCTGTCCATGTGGTCCAGCAGGACCGCGATGTCGCACACATTCAACATGCCCGCTGGACCGCCGAGCTGTCGCTCGATGTCCGGGCCCATGACGGCGATCCTCACGGACCCGTCGCAACGCGCCAGGAGCGCCTGCCGGTGCATCGGCGATAGGAAGAGGAAGGGTTTGCGCGTGGGGTCCCACCACCCTCGCTGCGCCAGTGCCCGGATGGCCTGGGTGATGCCCTCGCAGTCTGTCAGGTCGCCGGATGTGGCCGAGTTCATGAAGGCTGTCGCGAGGGCCTTCAGCAGGCGCCATTGGAAGCGCGGGGGCTGGTCGATCGTGATGTCCGCCAGCGCCTTGTCGATCAAGTGGATCGCTTCGACCGTCTGTCCTTGGTCGAGCCATTGCTGCATGCGTTCAACGATCGCGTTCGCGCGATCGTCGGCGGCCTTGCGTGTGGCCTTCTCCTGAGCCTCGCGGCTGGCGCCCAAGCGCGGTGAGTCTGGCTTCGGTGGCGTGGCCTGCGATGTGATGGTGAAGAAGGGCTTGCTGGGACGTGAGCCGAAGGTGTTGGCGGCTCGGGTGCCCGAGGGGGATCGATTGGGGGAGTCGGTGGAGGAGTCGGGCGTGTTGGCCCCTTTCATTCCACTTGTCACATCCATTTTTCTTCCATCAAAGACGGGTGCAAAGAGGTTTGATCTCATGACGGTCCCTTGGGTGGTGTGGAAGTCGTGCCGATGGGCGACGGCTGAGTGGCGGCGGGGGGCAAGCCCATTCCTGATGAAGCGCTCAAGCCACGGCCCGGTCTGGGCGGGCCGGGGCGCGCGTCGCGCCAGGGACGGCGCTCAGTTCGTGGGAGGGGCCGAACGGGACCAGGCTGGGGTCCAGGCCGCCAGCGCCGAGTCGACGGACCCCGCGTGCGGCGCCAGGCCCAGCGCGCGCGCCGCCGCGTTCAGGGCGGCGAGCGGATCGCTCAGGTCCAGCGCCACCGCGCCGTTCTGCTTGCTCAGCTTTTCGCCGTTCTCACCCAGCACCAGCGGCGTGTGCCGGTAGGCCGGCGTGGGCAGCGCCAGCGCGCGCTGCAGCAGGATCTGGCGCGGCGTGTTGTCGGCCAGGTCCTCGCCGCGCACCACGTGCGTGATGCCCTGTGCCGCGTCGTCCACGACCACGGCGAGCTGGTAGGCCCACAGGCCGTCGGCGCGGCGCAGGATGAAGTCGCCCACGGCCTGTGCCACGTCCTGCGACTGGGGGCCGAGGCGGCGGTCGGTCCAGTCCACCCGCGCGGCGTCGGGTACCCGAAAGCGCCAGGCGCGCGGCGCGCGGCCTTGCAGCCCGCCGCGCTCGGGCCGGCAGGTGCCGGGGTAGACGGCGGCCTGGTGACGTTCGCGCGGCGCGCCGCTGGCCAGCAAGGCGCGTTCGATGTCCTGGCGCGAGCAGGCGCAGGGGTAGGCGTCGCCCTGGGCGATGAGGCGGTCCAGCGCCGCCTGGTAGAGGGCTTCGCGCCGCGATTGCCACACCACGGGCCCGTCGCTCACCAGGCCGCAGGCGGCGAGCTGTTGCAGGATCAGTTGGTCCGCACCGGGGATGCAGCGCGGCGTGTCCACGTCTTCGATGCGCACGAGCCAGGTGCCGCCATGGGCGCGGGCGTCCAGCCAACTGGCCAGCGCGGCCACCAGCGAGCCGGCGTGCAGCGGGCCGGTGGGCGAGGGGGCGAAGCGTCCGCGGTAGGTCACGCCAGGGCCAGCGCGAGCTCCAGTCCCGAGACGAAGGCGTCTTCCACGCGGTGGCCCAGGCACCAGTCGCCGCACAGGCCGATGCCCAGGCTGGCGTCGAGCAGGTGGCTGCGGCCCAGTGGCGTTTGTGTCTGCGCGTAGCGCCACCGCTGTACCTCGGCGAAGGGCGGCGTGGCACGGATGCCGGTGATCTCGGCGAAGCCCTTGAGCAACTTGGCCTTCACACGCTCGGCGTCGTCTTCCAGGTGCCTGGTGGACCAGGCCGGGCTGGCCTGGACGGTCCAGCGTTCGATGGGGTCGCGCGCGGGCTTGCTCGATTCGCGCGCGAGCCAGCTGATGCGGTGATGCGTGCTGCGCGCCGCGCTCCACTGCGGGCCCAGGTGGTACAGGCCGGGCTGCATGGCCTGCGGGAAGGCGACCATGAGCGTCCAGCACGGCGCCACGTGCACGGGGGCCAGCGCCTGGCGCAGTTCGGGCGCCAGGCCCGAGGCCAGCAGCAGCGCGTGCGCCTGCGGGTGCGGGACGGCGAGCACCACGCGGTCGAAGCCGCCGAGCACGCGCTGGCCGCCATCGGCGTCGGCGGTGCGCAACTGCCATTGCTCGGGGTGCAGGGCGTCGCGTTCGATGTGCGAGACCGGGGTGTCCATCAGCGCCTGCGCCGTCGGCAGGCCGTTCGCTTCGGGCTTGAGCAGCGGCTGTGCCCACAGCGAGACCAGGGCGTTCATGCCCGGTGCGGCCACGAAGTGCGGTTCGGTGGGCGGCGGGGCGCTGGCCAGCACGTGGCCGAATTCGTCGAGCACGCGCACGGTGCTGGCGCTCCAGGCGCGCACGGCGCGGGTGGCGGTGGCGCGCAGCGCCAGTTCGAAGCGCGGGTCGCGCACGGTGAAGTACTGCACGCCGGGGTCGAATCCGCCGAATTCGGTGCGCCGCGTGGCCATGCGCCCGCCAACGGCGGGGGCCGCGTCGACCAGCGTGACGCGGTGGCCGGCCTGCAGCAGCGTGCGCGCGGCGGTGACGCCCGCCATGCCCGCGCCCACCACGGCGACGTGCAAAGGGGCGCGCGGAGATGAGCGAGGGCGTGAGGTCATCTCGCGAATGTAGCAGCGGCGGTGTTCAGCTCTGGTGATGGTTTGCCAGAAGCGCGTCGCGCGTGCCCCCGTGCTTGAGGTGGTCCAGCCACCAGCGCAGCGCGCGCCCGCTGTCGGCGGAGGGACGTGTCTGGCGCCAGGCGTAGGAGACACGGAAACTGCGCTCGCCTTGCTGCACGGGCTTGACCACCAGCCGCCCCGCATTGATGTAGGGCTGCGCCAGCGGCGTGGGCAGGAAGCCCGCGCCCAGGCCGCGCAGTTGCGCCTCCAGCTTGTGCTGCATGGTGGGCACGGTCAGCACGTCCTGCCCGGGCAGCAGGTTGTGGCTCACGCCACGGCCGCGCTGGGTGCTGTCGGCCACGGCCACGGCGCGGTGCTGGCGCATGTGCTCTTCGGTCAGGGTCTCATTCAATCGAGCCAGGGGGTGGTGGGGCGCCACGGCGTACACGAAATCCGCCGTGCCCAGCGGCGCGGCCTGAAGACCGGGGCCCACCGAGTCGGCCGCCACGCCCAGGGCCAGGTCGGCCAGGCCGTTCTGCAGCGCCTCCAGCGTGCCCGAAAGGGTTTCCGCGCGCAGCCGCAGGCGCGTGGGCGCGCCGGTGGCGTAGAACGACTCGCACAGTTCGAACAGCGTGGCCCGCGAGATGAGTGCGTCGGCCGCGATGGTGAGCTGCGGCTCCCAGCCCGTGGCCACGCGCTTGACGCGCTGGGCCACGGCGTCGAATTCGTTGAGCAGGAACTCGCCCGCGCGAAGGAGTTCGGCCCCGGCCGGGGTGATCGCGGCGCGGCGCGCGCTGCGGTCGAACAGCAGCACGTCCAGCGCGTCCTCGATCTGGCGGATGCGGTAGGTGAGGGCGCTGGGAACCATGCCCAGCTCGCGCGCGGCGGCGGCCATGCTGCCCAGGCGCGAGACGGCCTCCACCAAGGCCAGGTTCTCGGCGGACAGGGCGCTGCGGGCGGTGATGGGTGCGGGCATCAGGGGGTATTTGTGTTCAAAGATTTTGAATGATGCCATCAAAACCCTGCGGCCCTGGACGGGGGTGGCGTGCCCAGAATTCAGCCCATGCCAGCCCCGCTGGCCCCACGCAGAAAGGACGAACGCCATGATGCAGATCCGCCGCTCCGACGCCCGAGGCTATGCCGACCACGGCTGGCTCAAGAGCTTCCACTCCTTCTCCTTCGCCGATTACTTCGACCCCGCCTGGATGGGCTGGGGCAACCTGCGCGTGATCAACGAGGACCGCATCGCCCCGGGCACCGGCTTCGGCACGCACGGCCACCGCGACATGGAAATCATCAGCTACGTGCTGCAAGGCAACCTGGCGCACCAGGACAGCATGGGCAACGTCAAGGGCATCCCGCCCGGCGACGTGCAGCGCATGAGCGCCGGCACCGGCGTGCGCCACAGCGAGTTCAACCACGCGCCCAACGACACCACGCATTTCCTGCAGATCTGGATCGAGCCGAACCAGCGCGGCATCCCGCCGAGCTATGAGCAAAAAGGCTTCGCCGAGGCGGAAAAGCGCGGCCAACTGCGCCTGGTGGCCTCACCCAATGGCCAGGACGGCTCCGTCACCATTCACGCCGACGCCGCGATGTACGCCGGCCTGTTCGACGGCGCGGAATCGGCGCAGATCGCGCTGGACCCGCAACGCAAGGCCTATGTGCACCTGGTGCGCGGCGAACTCGAGGTCAATGGCGAGCGCCTCTCCGGTGGCGACGCCGCCGTACTGGACGGTGAAACCTCGCTTACCCTCGCGAAGGGTTCGGACGCCGAAGTGTTGGTGTTCGACCTCGCTCATTGATTCCCCCCCTGTTCTTTCAACCCTGGAGAAACGCCCATGACCGCTTTGCAAAACCCCTTCGCCCTGCTGGCCCGCCTGCTGATGGCCCTGCTGTTCCTGCCCGCCGGCATTTCCAAGATCGGCGGCTTCGCGGGCACGGCCGGCTACATCGGCTCGGTCGGCCTGCCCATGCCCGAAGTGGGAGCTGCCCTCGCGATCCTGGTGGAGGTGGGTGCCTCGATCCTGCTGATCATCGGCCTGTTCACCCGCCCGGCCGCGCTGGTGCTGGCGGTGTTCACGCTGGTGGCCTCGTTCTTCTTCCACGCCTACTGGTCCATGCCGGCCGAGGCGCAGATGATGCAGTCGCTGATGTTCTTCAAGAACGTCGCCGTCGTCGGCGGCCTGCTCGCCATCGCGGCCTTCGGCGCCGGTGCGTTCAGCCTGGACGCCAAGCGCGGCGGCTGATCGCTTTCCTTCCCTGACACTCTGCACGAACCATTCCATGACCAAAGTAGTTGTCGTTTATCACTCCGGCTACGGCCACACCCAGCGCATGGCGCAGTCGGTGGCCGATGGCGCGGGGGCCGAGCTCATCGCCATCGACGCCGATGGCAACCTGCCCGAGGGCGGATGGGAGGCGCTGGACGCGGCCGATGCCATCGTCTTCGGCACGCCCACCTACATGGGCAGCGTGAGCTGGCAGTTCAAGAAATTCGCCGACGCCTCCAGCAAGGCCTGGTTCGCGCAGAAGTGGAAGGACAAGCTCGCCGCCGGCTTCACCAACAGCGCCGGCATGAACGGCGACAAGCAGGCCACGCTCAACAGCCTGTTCACCCTGGCCATGCAGCACGGCATGATCTGGGTGAGCCAGGGCCTGATGCCCGCCAACACCAAGGGCGCGCAGCGCAACGACGTGAATTACCTGGTGTCGTACAGCGGCGCCATCGCGCAAAGCCCGTCCGACGCGGGCGCCCAGGACATGCTGCCGGGCGACCTGGAAACGGCGCGCCTCTTCGGTGAGCGGGTGGCTGCGGTGGCGGCGCGGTTCAAGCGCTGATCGCCTTCGCTTCATGAGGCGTAGCATCGCGTCCTCATGAAGATCCTCAGCATCCTCCCCTGGGCAGACTGGCTCGCGCTGGCCTGCTATTTTTCGCTCTGGATCGGCTACGCGGTGTTCGCCAAGGCCTGGGCCAAGACCCGGCCTTCGCTGCTGCGCACCACCAACCGCTACCGGCGCTACTGGATGGAGCAGGCCATTGCGCGCGACCCGCGCATGCTCGACGGGATCATCACGCAGAACCTGTCGACCACGCCGGCCTTCTTCTCCTCCACCTCGATCCTGATCGTGGGTGCCCTGTTCGCGCTGCTGGGCACCACCGACAAGGCCACGGAGCTGATGAGCGAGATCCCGTTCGCGCAGGCGACCACGCTGATCGTGTTCGAGTTCAAGATCCTCGTGCTGGTGGCGATCTTCGTGTACTCGTTCTTCCGTTTTTCCTGGTCCATGCGCCAGTACACCTTCGTGGCGCTGGTGATCGGGTCCATGCCGCCGCCCGAGGACTTCGAGTCGGGCAAGTTCGATCGCCTGGCCTTCGCCGATCGCGCCGCCGCCCTGGTGGCCTCCGCGGCCGAGACCATGAACGACGGCCTGCGCGCCTACTACTTCTCGTTTGCGCTGCTGGGCTGGTTCGTCTCACCATTCGCCATGGTGATGGCCACCATGGTGGTGGTGGCCATTCTCTACAGCCGCGAATTCCGCTCCGAGGTGTTGCACATCCTGCGCGACTGAAGGGCGGCGAAATGATCCGGGGGCCGGCCTTCTAAAATCGGGCGCATGTTCGTTCACCTGCGCCTGCACACCGAGTTTTCCGTCGTCGACGGCACCAACCGCATCGACGACGTGATGGCCGCCGCCGCGGCCGACGGCCAGCCCGCGCTGGCCATCACCGACCTCAACAACCTCTTCGGCGCCGTCAAGTTCTACAAGGCCGGACGCGACGCCGGCGTCAAGCCCATCATCGGCGCCGAGGTGCTGCTGCAGGGCTTCACCGACGAGACGCCCAACGCCATGCCCGGCGCCCACCAGCCGCCGCTGCCGCGCGTGCTGCTGCTGGTGCAGGACAAACAGGGCTACCTCAACCTCAGCGAGCTGCTGGCGCGCGCCTGGACGCGCAACGTGGTGCGCGACCAGGCCGTGCTCAAGCGCGAGTGGCTGGAAGAGCTCAACGCGGGCCTGATCCTGCTGTCGGGCGCGCAGGCCGGCCCGGTGGGGCAGGCCCTGATGGCGGGCGATGCACAGCGCGCCAGCGACGCCGCCTTGACGCTGGCCACGGTGTTCCCGCACCGCTTCTACATCGAACTGCAGCGCGCCGGCCGCGCCGACGACGAGCGCCACGTGGTGGCGGCCGCGCAACTGGCCGCGCGCCTGCGCCTGCCGGTGGTGGCCACGCACCCGGTGCAGTTCCTGGGGCCCGACGACTACGAGTCGCACGAGGCGCGCGTGTGCATCGCCGAGGGCGAGATCCTGGCCAACAACCGCCGCGTGCGGCGCTTCACGCGCGAACAGTGGTTCAAGCCCGCGGCCGACATGGCCGCGCTGTTCGCCGACCTGCCGTCCGCCGTGGCCAACACGGCGGAGATCGCCAAGCGCTGCAACCTCACGCTCGTGTTGGGCAAGCCGCAACTGCCCAACTTCCCCACGCCGCTCATCGACGGCGTGCCCATGCCCATGGAGGACTTCTTCCGCCAGTCCTCCTTCGAGGGCCTGGAAGAACGTCTGGCGCACCTGTACCCCGACGCCGCCGAGCGCGACCAGCAACGCCCGCGCTACGTGGAGCGCCTGGAGTTCGAGATCGGCACCATCCTGAAGATGGGCTTCCCGGGCTACTTCCTGATCGTGGGCGACTTCATCAACTGGGCCAAGAACAACGGCTGCCCGGTGGGGCCGGGCCGCGGCTCGGGCGCGGGCTCGCTCGTGGCCTATGCGCTCAAGATCACCGACCTCGACCCGCTGCAGTACAACCTGCTGTTCGAGCGCTTCCTCAACCCGGAGCGGGTGTCCATGCCCGACTTCGACATCGACTTCTGCCAGGGCAACCGCGACCGCGTCATCGACTACGTGAAGCAGAAGTACGGCAAGGACGCGGTGAGCCAGATCGCCACCTTCGGCACCATGGCCGCGCGCGCGGCCATCCGCGACGTGGGCCGCGTGCTCGACCTGTCCTACGGCTTCTGCGACGGCATCTCCAAGCTGGTGCCCAACAAGCCCGGCATGAGCGTGACGCTGCAGTACCCGCCGGTGCCCAAGAAGGAAGGCGACAAGAACAACTACGCGCTCGAGATGGAGCCGATGCTGGCCGATCGCGTGCGCCAGGAAGAGGACGTCAAGACCCTGATCGAACTGGCGCAGAAGCTCGAAGGCATGACCCGCAACGTGGGCATGCACGCGGGCGGCGTGCTCATCGCCCCGGGCAAGCTCACCGACTTCTGTCCGCTGTACGCGCAGCCGGGCAGCGAGTCGGCCGTGAGCCAGTACGACAAGGACGACGTGGAGGCCATCGGCCTGGTGAAGTTCGACTTCCTGGGCCTGGCCACGCTCACCATCCTGGAGATCGCGCGCGAGTTCATCGTCAAGCGCCACAAGGGGCAGGAGAACTTCCGCTTCGAGGACGTGCGCCTGGACGACCCCAAGGTCTATGCCCTGTTCTCGCGTGGTCAGACCGAAGCCGTGTTCCAGTTTGAAAGCCGCGGCATGCAAGGCATGCTGCGCGACGCCAAGCCCACGCGCCTGGAGGACCTGATCGCGCTGAACGCGCTGTACCGCCCGGGCCCGATGGACCTGATCCCCAGCTTCGTGGCGCGCAAGCACGGGCGCGAGGCGGTGGAGTACCCGCACCCGGCCGTGGCCGACATGCTCAGCGAGACCTACGGGATCATGGTCTACCAGGAGCAGGTGATGCAGACGGCCCAGATCCTGGGCGGCTACTCGCTCGGCGGCGCCGACCTGCTGCGCCGCGCCATGGGCAAGAAGAAGGCCGAGGAGATGGCCGAGCACCGCGAGAAATTCCGCGCCGGTGCGCTCAAGACCCACGGCATCGCCCGGGACAAGGCCGACGAGATCTTCGACCTGATGGAGAAGTTCGCGGGTTACGGCTTCAACAAGTCGCACGCGGCCGCGTACTCGCTGCTGGCGTACCACACGGGCTGGCTCAAGGTCCACTACACGGCCGAGTTCTTCTGCGCGAACATGACCGTGGAGATGGACGACACGGACAAGCTCAAGGTCTTGTTCGAGGACGCGCTGAAGATGGGCCTGGCCTTCGAGCCGCCCGACGTGAACCGTGGCGTGTATCGCTTCGAGCCGGTGACGGACAAGCTCATTCGCTACGGTCTGGGCGCCATCAAGGGCACGGGCCAGGCGGCCATCGAGGCCATCGTGGCCGCGCGCGAGGGCCGCGGCGAAGGGCCGAACGGCGGCGAGAGCGGCCCGTTCAAGAGCCTGTTCGACTTCTGCCTGCGCGTGGACCGCACGCGCATCAACAAACGCACGGTGGAAGCGCTCATCAAGGCCGGCGCCTTCGATGCCTTGCACCTGAACCGCGCGGAGTTGCTGGCCACGCTGGACATCGCCTTCGAGTACGCGGCCACCACGCAGGCCAATGCCCACCAGGGTGGCCTGTTCGACATGCTGGGCGGTGACGACCACGGCTCCAGCACGCAGGAGCCCGAGCTGGTGGCGACCATGCCCTGGGGCGTGAAGGAAAAACTCACGCTCGAGAAGAGCGCCATCGGCTTCTACTTCTCGGGCCACCTGTTCGACGAGGTGGAGCGCGAGGTGCGGCGTTTCGCGCGCACGCGGCTGGTGGACGTGGTGGACAGCCGCGACCCGGTGATTCTCGCGGGCATCGTCACCGACTTCCGCGTCATCAACGGCCAGCGCGGCAAGCTCGCGCTGTTCAAGATCGACGACAAGACCGGCGTGCTGGAGACCAGTGCCGACGAGAACCTGATCAATGCGCACCGCGCGCTGTTGAAGGACGACGAGCTGATCGTGGTGCAGGCCGTGGCCCAGCCGGACCGCTTTTCGGGCGGCTTGCGGCTGAAGATCCAGCAGGTGTGGGACCTGGCCAGCGCGCGCTGCCGCTTCGGCAAGTACCTGAGGGTGGCGGTCAACGGGCACGCGCCGTCGGTGGCGCAACTGGTGCGCGACTTCCCGCCCAAGCGCGAGATGAGCGAGCAGGGCGAATTCGTGCGCGGCCTGCCGGTGCGCCTGGCGCTGCAGCGCGACGGGGCGCGTTGTGAACTGCAGTTGGACGACCGGGCGCTGTTCTTTCCCACCGACGCGGCGCTGGCGAGCTGGACGGCGCAGGCGCACGAGCAGCGGGCGGAGATCGTGTTCGATTGACGGAGTGCGGTGGCGAGCGCGCCGCCGCTTCGTCTGCGCGCCTGCCGGCGCGCGGCGGGCTCAATCCAGCGGGCGCAGGCCGATCACGAGCGAGGAGGGCACGCGGCCATCGACGTCGCGCGGCAGGGTGCCGGTGCGGTCGATGGCGCGCAGCACGGCGTCGTCCCACGCGGCGTTGCCGCTGCTCTTGACGAGCTTGTGGCCGGTGATGGTGCCGTCGGGTGCGACGCTGACCTGGACCTCGGCGCGCGGGTTGCCCGGCGCGGATTCGGTGAACACCACGTTGGGCTTGATGCGCGCGGCCACCTTGCCGGCGTAGCTGGCCGAGGGGCCGCTGGACTGCTGGGCCGTGCCCGTGCTTTGCGGCGAGCCGCTGGCGCCGGCCTGGCCCATCATGCGGGCGAGTTGTTCCTTGCGCAGTTGTTCCTGCAGCTCGGCCTGGCGCTTTTCCTGCGCGGCCTTGCGCTGGGCTTCGCGCTTTTCTTCGGCGAGCTTTTCCTGGCGCTCGGCCTCGGCGCGCTTCTTCTCGGCCGCGGCCTTTTCCGCTGCGACCTTCTTCTCGGCCGCCAGCCGCTCGGCGCGTTCGCGTTCTTGCTTCTCTTTTTCCTTGGCCTTCTGCGTCGCGATATCGGCCTGCTGTTGTGCGGGGGCCGGAGGGGGCGGCGGTGCCG
>NZ_DATIGV010000199.1:0-2787 GCF_035481345.1 Hydrogenophaga sp.
CTGTGCGTGGTCTCGGTGCTGCGCAACATCCACGGCCTGGCGGCCTGGTTCGTGGACTCGCGCATCCCCTTGCTGGAGGCACGCTTTCCCTACGCGCCGCCGCCACACGTCGACGCCTACCCGGTGCTGTTCGATGCGCCGGCCCGCTTCGGCACCGGTGACGGCGCCATCGCCTTCGACGCGCGCTACCTCGCGCTGCACGTGCGCCGCGACGAAGCGGCCATGACCCAGTTGCTGCAGCGCGCGCTGCCGCTGACCGTGCGCTCCTACCGGCGCGACCGCCTGCTGGTGCAGCGCGTGCGCCAGTTGCTGGCCAGCCAGCCGCTGGACACGCACAACGCCGACGACCTGGCGGCCCTGCTGCACACCTCGGCCCGCAGCTTGCACCGGCAACTGAAGGAGGAAGGCGCCAGCCTGCAGGCGCTGAAGGACGAGGTGCGGCGCGAGCGCGCAAGCCAGTTGCTGTTGCGCACCGAACGACCGATCAAGCAGGTGGCCGAGGCGGCGGGCTTTCGCAACGAGAAAAGCTTCATTCGCGCGTTCCGGGCCTGGACGGGGCAGTCGCCCGGGGAGTGGCGGCGGCGATGAAAAGGACACACAAAAAGCGCGTCACAATCGGGAATCATTCTCATTTGATCCTCGCCCCATGATGCTGCGCATTCCCCAGGTGCTGACGCCCGAGCAGGTGCGCCAGTGCCGCCAACTGCTGGAGACGGCCGACTGGGCCGATGGCCGCGCCACCGCCGGCCACCTCGCCGCCAAGGTCAAGGATAACCAGCAGCTCGGCGACGACCAGCCCGCCGCGCGCCAGGTGGGCGACCTGATCCTGCAGGCCCTGGGTCAGCACCCACTCTTCATGTCGGCCGCCTTGCCGCTGAAGGTGCTGCCACCGCGCTTCAACCGCTACCAGGGCGGCGGCCAGTACGGCGCGCACGTGGACGCGGCCATCTTCAGCGTGCCGGGCACGCCGCACCGCGTGCGCAGCGACCTGTCGGCCACGCTCTTCTTCAGCGAGCCCGACGAGTACGAGGGCGGCGAACTGACCGTGCAGGACAGCTTCGGCCCGCACAGCGCCAAACTGGCGGCCGGCGACCTGGTGCTCTACCCCGGCACCAGCCTGCACCACGTCACGCCCGTCACGCGCGGTGTGCGGCTGGCTGCCTTCTTCTGGATCCAGAGCCTGGTGCGCGACGACAGCCAGCGCGCGCTGATGCTGGAACTGGACACCGCCATCCAGCAGCTCGCGCGCGACACGCCCGGGCACCCCTCGCTGGACAAGCTGACCGGCGTGTATCACAACCTGCTGCGCCAATGGGCGAACACCTGATGCCGAACGGGCGCAAGCCGCCCCTGGCCCGCATCCCGCCCGAGGTGGCGGCCGTCGGCGACTACGAGCCCCTGGCGCGCGAACGCATGGCGCCGGCGGCCTGGTCCTGGCTGCAGGGCGGCGCGGCCGACGAGATCACCGTGCGCGAGAACCAGGCCGCCTTCCAGCGCCTGCGCCTGGCCCCGCGCGTGCTGGCCGACCTGGCCGGCGGCCACACGCGGCTCACGCTGCTGGGCCAGGCCTTCGAGCACCCGGTCTTCGTGGCCCCCGTGGCCTACCAGCAACTCGCGCACCCGGACGGCGAAGTGGCCACCGTGCTCGCGGCCTCAGCCCTGGGTGCGGGCATGGTGGTGAGCACGCAGGCCGGCCTGCCGCTGGAAGACCTGGCGCGCCAGGCGACGGCGCCGCTGTGGTTCCAGCTCTACGTGCAGCACGACCGCGGTTTCACCCGCGAGCTGGTGCACCGCGTGGAAGCGGCGGGCTACCACGCCCTGGTGGTGACGGTGGACGCGCCCGTGAGCGGCGCGCGCAACCGCGAGCAGCGCGCGGGCTTCGCGCTGCCACCGGGCCTGAGCGCGGTGAACCTGCGGGGCGCGAAGCACCTGCCCCCGCACACAGCGCCGCCGGGCCAGCCCCCGCTGTTCGGCAGCCCGCTGGTGGAGACCTCCCTGACCTGGCGCGACATCGCCTGGCTGCGCCAGCAGACCGTGCTGCCCATCGTCCTCAAGGGCGTGCTCGCCCCCGCAGACGCGGTGCGCGCGGCCGACGAAGGCCTGGCCGGCGTGATCGTCTCCAACCACGGCGGGCGCGTGCTCGACACCGTGCCCGCCACCATCGACGCCCTGCCCGCCATCGCGCGCGCCGTGAGCGGTCGCCTTCCCTTGTTGCTGGACGGCGGCATCCGCCGCGGCACCGACGTGTTCAAGGCCCTGGCCCTGGGCGCCTCGGCCGTGCTGGTGGGCCGCCCCGTGTTGCACGGCCTGGCCGCCGCCGGCGCGCCGGGCGTGGCGCACGTGCTGCAGCTGCTGCGGGCGGAACTGGAAATGGCCATGGCGCTGACGGGCTGCCGCACGCTGGCGGACGTCGACGCGTCGCGGATCTGGCGCAGTGATTGAGTCCATTTGTGCAAATTGATTTGCACATAAAAGGCATAAAAGATAAAATCTAATTTCATGCCGAAACAATCACAGGCCCTGTTGAACCTCACGCCAGCCACGCTGAGCGCCATCGAAACGATGGGCTCGCACCTGGCGCTGGCGCGGGTGCGGCGCAAGGAATCGCTCGCCACGCGCGCCAAGCGCGTCGGCGTGTCCGTACCGACCCTGGTCAAGATGGAAAACGGGGACCCGACCGTCTCGCTGGGCGCGTACGCCCAGGCCCTGTGGCTGATCGGTCGCGACAGCGAACTGGCGCGCCTGGCGGCCCCCGAATTCGACCGCGAGGCCATGGAGCAAGACGTG
>NZ_DATIGV010000200.1:0-19394 GCF_035481345.1 Hydrogenophaga sp.
CGCGCACGGTGCGAGCCGGCGCCCCCACCGCGTCGGATACGGGTCTGTGCTCGGCGTCGAGCCGCTGATTCAACTCGGCGAGGAAGTCCTGGGGCGCGCGGGCTGGCAGCACCGCGCCTTCACCGCGCAGCACCTCACCAATGAGCTGGTAGCCACGCCACTGGGCCAGGGGCTCGTCGCTCACGCGACAGTGCGCGAACAGGGCGTCGAGTTCGTGCGTGTCCAGGCGCCCGTCGCACAGGGCCGACACCTGGTCGGCGCCCTGGGGCGCCGGATCGGAGGAAGTGAACTGGTTCATCGGGCAACCTCTGCGTGACTGACCACTCACCAGCGCTTGCCCGACTGGCGGTCGAGCAAGGGCTTGATGCGGGTGGAAATGGCTTCGCGCGCCCGGAAGATGCGGGAACGCACGGTACCAATGGGGCATTCCAGTGCTTGGGCGATCTCTTCGTAACTCAGGCCCTCGATCTCGCGCAGGGTGATGGCCATGCGCAATTCCTCGGGCAAGGCCTCCATCGCGGCGTTGACCGCGTTGGCGATTTCCTTGCTCGCCAGCACCGCCTCGGGCGTCTCGGTGTCGGCTATGTTGGCGTTTAGTTCGCGCTCCGGGGCGGAAGTTTCATCGTCTTCGGCCCCCTTGAGCTGCGACTGGAAAACCAGCGGGTCGCGCTTCAATTCCATCAGCTGCTTCTTCGCGGTATTTACCGCGATCCGGTACAGCCAGGTGTAGAACTGGGCATCGCCGCGGAACTGGGCGAGGGCCCGGTAGGCGCGAATGAAGGTCTCCTGGGCGATGTCCTGGACCAGGTCGGAATCGCGCACCATGCGGCCGATGAGGCGTTCGACGCGGCGCTGGTACTTGATGACCAGCAGGTCATAGGCGCGGCGTTCACCGGCCAGGGTGCGTTGCACCAGCATGACGTCGCTGTCGGGCGGCGGCGGAGCGGTGTGGTCTTCCGTTGTCATGCGCGCGGGACTATACCCCATGCCCCTGTCGCCTTCGGGCCGGTCGGGAGCGGGTTCAGCCGAGCCGATCGGATGCCACGGCACGGCGCAAGGCCAGCCAGTCGGCGGGCGCGCCGGCGCGCTCCACCCACACCCAGGCGGGTGCACCGGCCGCGCCTTTCAGGCGCAACAGCATGCGGCTCTGCAGATCCAGCGCGGCCTCCACCGCATGGAGCGCGAGGCCCTCGTCCGCGCCGTCCGACGCCCATCGCCAGGCAGCGCCCTGCCCCGGTGCGCCGCTGAACCGCAACAGGCCACTGGGCTGGTGGCGCTCACTGCGCGCCGCCCAGGCCATCCACGCCAGACCCACCCCGGCCAGTGGAAGCCAGGCTTTCGGCGGCAGCGTCGCGGCCATCCAGGCGCCGGTCAGCACCACGCCCACCGCCAAGGCCGCCAGCGCCGCCCCCCAGAAACGGCAACGCCCCACCGGGTACGAGACCGATGGGGCGCTGCGCGGGCCACTCAAGTGATCAGACCCGCTTGAACACCAGGGTGCCGTTGGTGCCGCCGAAGCCGAAGTTGTTCTTGACGGCGACGTTCACTTCCCGGTCACGCGCGGTGTTGGCGCAGTAGTCGAGATCGCACTCGGGATCCTGGTTGACGAGGTTGATCGTCGGCGGGATCTGCTGATGCTGGATCGCCAGCACGGTGAAGACGCTCTCGATGCCACCGGCGCCGCCGAGCAGGTGCCCGGTCATGGACTTGGTGGAGCTGACCACCATGCGCTTGGCGTGGTCGCCCAGCGCCGCCTTGATGGCGTTCGACTCGTTGATGTCGCCCAGGGGCGTGGACGTGCCGTGCGCGTTGAGGTAATCCACCTCGTCGGCGTTGACGCCGGCGTTGCGCAAGGCATTGAGCATGGCGCGGCGGGGGCCGTCCATGTTGGGCGCCGTCATGTGGCCGGCGTCGGCGCTCATGCCGTAACCCGCCACTTCGGCGTAGATCTTCGCGCCGCGCGCCTTGGCGTGCTCGTATTCCTCGAGCACCATAACGCCCGCGCCTTCGCCAAGCACGAAGCCATCGCGGTCCTTGTCCCAGGGGCGGGAAGCCGCCGCGGGGTCGTCGTTGCGGGTCGACAGGGCGCGCATCGCGGCAAAGCCGCCAACGCCCAGGGGCGACACCGTGGCCTCCGAGCCACCCGCCACCATCACGTCGGCGTCGCCATACTCGATCTTGCGGGCCGCTTCGCCGATGCTGTGCAGGCCGGTGGTGCAGGCCGTCACGATGGCGATGTTCGGACCCTTGAAGCCGAAGCGCATCGACACGTGGCCCGAGATCATGTTGATGATCGAGGCCGGCACGAAGAACGGCGAAATGCGACGCGGGCCGCGGTTGGTCAGCTCGGTGTGGGTTTCCTCGATCAGCGGCAGGCCACCGATGCCCGAGCCGATGATGCAGCCGATGCGCGTGGCCATTTCCTCATCCAGTGCCTCGCCGGTGGGCAGGCCGGAATCGATCACGGCCTGATGCGCCGCGGCGACGCCGAAATGGATGAAGGTGTCCATCGTGCGCGCCTCCTTGGCGCTCATGTAGGACTCCAGCTGGAAACCTTTGACTTCCCCCGCGATGCGACACGCGAAGTTCGACGGGTCGAACCGGGTGATCGTGGAGATGCCGGAACGCCCGGCCAGGAGGTTGGCCCAGGCGTCGGCCACCGTGTTGCCCACGGGGCTGATGCAACCCAGGCCGGTCACGACAACGCGACGACGGCTCATGGGGTGATCAGGCTTTCTGGTGCTTCAGCGCGTAGTCGATGGCGTGCTGCACCGTGGTGATCTTTTCGGCTTCTTCGTCGGGGATCTCGATGCCGAACTCGTCTTCGAGAGCCATCACGAGTTCCACCGTGTCCAGCGAGTCGGCGCCCAGGTCGGCCACGAAGGCTTTTTCGCTGCTGACCTGACCTTCTTCCACGCCGAGTTGCTCGGCAATGATTTTCTTGACGCGTGCTTCGATATCGCTCATAGGTCCCTCAAAGGGTGGGTTGGAATGCAGGGCGGCATTTTAGCCGGGGGACGGGGCCGCAGCCCCGGGGGAGATCAGGCCATGAACATGCCGCCGTTGACGTGCAGTTCCTGGCCGGTGATGTAGGCGGCGCGCGGGCTGGCCACGAAGGCCACGGCGTGGGCGATGTCCGAGGGCTTGCCCAGGTGTCCCAGCGGGATCTGGGACAGCAGCGCTTTCTGCTGCTCCTCGGGCAGGGAGGCGGTCATGTCGGTTTCGATGAAGCCCGGCGCGATGCAGTTCACCGTGATGTTGCGGCTACCCAGTTCCCGCGCCAGCGCGCGGGTCATGCCGGCCAGCCCAGCCTTGGCGGCCGCGTAGTTGGCCTGCCCCGCGTTACCCGAGGCGCCCACTACGCTGGTGATGCTGATGATGCGGCCATAGCGCTGCTTCATCATGGGGCGCATGACGGCGCGGCTGAGCCGGAACACGGCCTTGAGGTTGGTGTCGAGCACGGCATCCCAATCCTCGTCCTTCAGGCGCATGGCGAGCATGTCGCGCGTGATGCCCGCGTTGTTGACGAGGACATGCAGGGCTCCGTGCGCCTTGATGACCTCGTCGATGAGCGCTTCGGCGGCCTTGGCGTCGTTGACGTCGAGCACGGCGCCCCGGCTGCCGGCACCGGCCCCGTTCACGGCCTTGAGTGCCGCATCGATCTTCGCGGCGCCATCGGCGCTGGTGGCGGTGCCGACCACGATGAGGCCTTGCAGGGCAAGTTCGTGCGCGATGGCCGCGCCGATGCCACGCGACGCGCCGGTGACCAGGGCCACCTGGCCCGCGAATTTCACGTCCGTCATGTTGTTCTCCTCGTTCAGGCCAGCAGGGCCTTCACCTCAGCCAGCGTGGCCGGGTCGTACAGGGCTGCACCCCGGATGTTGGCGTCGATGCGTTTGGTCATGCCGGCCAGCACCTTGCCGGGGCCGCACTCGACGATGGTGTTGATGTCGCGCGCGCGCATGGCCTGCACGCACTCCACCCAGCGCACCGGCCCGAAGGCCTGGCGGTAGAGCGCGTCGCGGATGCGGTCGGCGTCGGACTCGACCGACACGTCGATGTTGTTGATCAAGGGAATGCGGGGCGCGGCCAGCGCAATCCCGGCCAACCTCTCGCGCAGGCGCTCGGCCGCCGGCTTCATGAGGCTGGAGTGGAACGGCGCCGACACCGGCAGCGGCAGCGCACGCTTCGCGCCGTTGGCCTTGAGCACCTCGCAGGCCTTCTCGACGGCGGCCTTGCTGCCCGCGATCACGGTCTGCACGGGGTCATTGAAGTTCACGGCCTCCACCACTTCGGCGCTGCCAGCGCCGAACGTGGCCTGCGCCTCGGCGCACCCGGCCTTCACTCGCTCGGCGTCCATGCCCAGGATGGCGGCCATCGCGCCCGCGCCGACGGGCACGGCTTCCTGCATGGCCGCCGCGCGAAAGCGCACCAGCGGCGCGGCGTCGGCCAGCGTGAGCACATCGGCGGCCACCAGCGCGCTGTACTCGCCCAGCGAGTGGCCCGCCACCGCCGAGGGCAACTCGCCGCCCTCGGCGCGCCACACGCGCCAGGCGGCCACGCCGGCCACCAGCATCACGGGCTGGGTGTTGGTGGTCAGGCCAAGGGCTTCCTTGGGGCCTTCGTGGATGAGCCGGCCCAGGTCTTCGCCCAGGGCTTCAGATGCCTCGCGCAAGGTGTCGGCGACGACGGGATGATCGCCCCAGGCATCGAGCATGCCGACGGACTGGGAACCCTGGCCGGGAAAGACAAAGGCAAACGGTTTCATTCTGGTCTGTTGCATGCGCCGGTGCGCGCGACACCGCCGC
This sequence comes from Hydrogenophaga sp., assembly GCF_035481345.1. Classification (GTDB taxonomy): domain Bacteria; phylum Pseudomonadota; class Gammaproteobacteria; order Burkholderiales; family Burkholderiaceae_C; genus Hydrogenophaga. Next base: position 4,809 of record NZ_DATIGV010000200.1, read on the forward strand.
GTCGTTCAAAAATCGAGCAGCACCGCACCCCAGGTGAAGCCTCCGCCCACGCCTTCCAGCATGACGGTGTCCCCGGGCTTCACACGACCGGCACGCACGGCGTGATCGAGCGCGAGCGGGATGGAAGCGGCCGAGGTATTGCCGTGTTCGTCGACGGTCACGACGAGCTTGTCCAGCGGCAGGTGCAGCTTCTTGGCTGTGCCTTGCATGATGCGGATGTTGGCCTGGTGCGGGATCAGCCAGTCGATGTCGGTGTCGACACGGCCCGCCTTGTGCAGCACCGTGCGCGCAGCGCGCTCGAGCACGGTGACGGCCAGCCGGAAAACGGCTTGGCCATCCATCTTGAGCAGCGGCTGGCCGGTGATCTCACCCCCCGACACGTGCCCGGGCACGCACAGGATGCCCACGTGCTTGCCATCGGCGTGCAGGTCGCTCGCCAGAATGCCAGGCGTGTCAGAGGCTTCGAGCACCACGGCGCCCGCCCCGTCGCCGAACAGCACGCAGGTGGTGCGATCATTGAAATCGAGCAGGCGCGAGAAGATCTCGGTGCCAATGACGAGCGCCTTGCGCGCCGTGCCCGCGCGGATCATCGAGTCGGCCACGGTGAGGGCGTACACGAATCCGCTGCACACGGCCTGCAGATCGAACGCCGGGCATCCCGCGACGCCCAGCTTGTGCTGGATGATCGCCGCAGTGGACGGAAACACCATGTCCGGCGTGGACGTGGCGACGATGATGAGGTCGATGTCCTTGGCGGTGCGCCCGGCCGCTTCCAGCGCGGCTCGTGCGGCCTCGACCCCCATGTCGCTCGCGAACACACCGTCATCGGCAAAGTGTCGAGCCCGGATGCCCGTGCGCTCGATGATCCACTGGTCGCTGGTCTCGATGCCCTTGGGCGCCAGCATCGCCACCATGTCGTCGTTGGTCAGGCGGCGCGGCGGCAGATGGCTGCCCGTGCCAGTGATGCGGGAGTAAGCACTCATGCGGAGGGAATCAGATGGTCGGAATGCCGCCGCGCTCGCTGATGGTCGTCTCGGGCGACAGCAGCGGCTGGGCGCGGGCAATGCGTTGTCTCACGTTGTCGAGCAAGCCGCGGGAGGCGGCATCATACGCGCGGGCCAGGGCCTGCTCGAAGGCGAAGGCATCCGCAGAGCCATGGCTCTTGAACACCAGCCCCTGCAGGCCCAGCAGGGCTGCGCCGTTGTAGAGGCGGTGATCGGCGCGCTGGCGAATGGCATTGAGCACCGGCAGGGCCACCGCTGCCGCCAGTTTGCGCCACAGGCTGCGCGTGAACTCTTCGCGGATGAATCCCGCGATCATCGAGGCCACGCCCTCGCTCGCCTTGAGCGCCACGTTGCCGACGAAGCCGTCGCACACCACGATGTCGGTGGTGCCCTTGAAGATGTCGTTGCCCTCCACGTTGCCGTGGAAGTTCAGATCGCCCGCTGCAGCGGCCTGGCGCAGCAACTGCCCGGCCTGCTTGATGACCTCGTTGCCCTTGATGACCTCTTCACCAATGTTGAGCAGGCCCACGGACGGGTCGTCGCGTCCCGTAGCGGCCGCCACCAGGGCCGAACCCATCACCGCGAACTGCAGCAGGTGCTCGGCCGTGCAATCGACGTTGGCTCCGAGGTCGAGCACGGTGGTGGCGCCCCCGCGCGCGTTGGGCATGCGGGTGGCGATGGCGGGCCGCTCGATGCCCTCCAGCGTCTTGAGCAGGTAGCGCGCGATCGCCATCAGCGCCCCGGTATTGCCGGCCGACACCGCGGCCTGCGCGTGGCCGTCCTTCACCTGCTGGATCGCCACGCGCATGGACGAATCCTTCTTGCGGCGCAGGGCGACCTCGATCGGGTCGCTCATCTCCACGACCTCGGACGCGGCCACGACGCTGCACCGCTCATGGTCCTTCAGCCGGGGCCAGTCGCGCAGCGCCTCGGTTCGCCCCACCAGCAGCAGGCGCGCCTGGGGATGGCTGGCCAGGAAGGCCTCGCAGGCGGGAATGGTCACGGCCGGCCCGACGTCCCCCCCCATGCAATCCACAGCGATGGTGATCATCTCGACTTCTCGCGGGGCGCGCTCGGCGACCTAGTTCTAATGAAAAAGGCCCGCATGCGGCATGCGGGCCCGTGTCTCCCTGGCCGGCGGACGCGCGCACGCGCGCCCGGCGGGCAGCCCGTGGATCAGGCTTCGGACTTGTTCTTGAGCACCTGACGGCCGCGGTAGAAGCCGTTGGGGCTGATGTGGTGGCGCAGATGCACTTCGCCGGTGGTGGGTTCGACCGCGGTGCCCGGGGTGGTGAGGGCGTTGTGCGAACGGTGCATGCCCCGCTTGGAGGGCGATTTCTTGTTTTGCTGGACAGCCATGTTGGGCTCCTGGAAGGCGTTGGTGAGGACTCGAGGGCGTCATCGGCTGGAACACGGCGCGAAAACCGCGCGCTGCCCGGCCCATCAGGCCCGCCCTGGCGCAAAGCCAAGCATTATAGCCCGAGTCTTCCGACTGCGGCTGATCACCGTTCACGACCGGCCTTTGAGCTTGGCCAGACCGGCGAATGGGTGCGGGCGCTCACTGCCGCCGCCCAGATCCCCCTCGGCTTGCGAGCCGCCACCGTCAGGCAGCGGCTGCGGGCAGCGCTCGTGCACGGGCACCAGGGGCAAGGACATGATGAGTTCGTCCTCGATCACCTCGACGAGGCTGGGTCGGGGCTCCAACGCGAGCAGGTCCTCCTCGCTGTCGTCGTCCTGCGCCTCGGCGGTGGCCTCGTCGGCCACGAAGCGGAACCAGCGGTCGACCTCGATGGGCGTCTCCACCGGGCCCAGGCAGCGCTGACAGGTCAAAGGCACGCGGGCATCGGCCCGCAGGTGCAGCCAGGCCTGCGGCGCGCCGCCGGCCGGGCCGGCGCGCATCTCGCCCTCGGCGCTCCAGCGCACGCGCTCACTCGCATCGGCGGGTGCGTGCAGATCGCTCGCAAGGCGCCGGAAATCCGCAAGCGGCGGATCGCCGTCGAGCCGGGCGCCCGCCTGGGCGAAGCGCAGCGCGTCCAGGCGCTGCGGATTGAAAACGGACATGGGGGGCTTGCTGGCCATCGGGGCATTCTAGGCAGGCCACGACAATACGCCCATGAGCAACACCCCCTCCCCCACCCGGGCCGTGGTCCTGGGATCAACCTCCCGCTACCGGCGCGAGTTGCTGCAGCGCCTGGGGCTGCCCTTCGAGGTGGCCGCACCCGAGGTCGATGAAACCCCCTTGCCCGGCGAAACGCCAGCCGCCATTGCCCAACGCCTGGCACTGGCCAAGGCCCGTGCCGTGGCCGAGCGCTTCCCCGAGGCCGTGGTGATCGGCAGCGACCAGGTGGCCGATCTGGCCGGCGAACCCCTGGGCAAGCCCGGCACGCACGAACGCGCCGTGCAGCAGTTGCGACGCATGCGCGGGCAGACCGTGGTCTTCCAGACCGCGCTGGCGGTGGTGTGCCGCGCCAGTGGCTTCGAGCGCCAGGACATCGCACCCGTGCACGTGGCGTTCCGCGAACTGGACGATGGCGAGATCGAACGCTACCTGCGCATCGAACAGCCCTACGACTGCGCGGGCAGCGCCAAGAGCGAGGGCCTGGGCATCGCCCTGCTCGAGCGCATCGACAGCGACGACCCCACCGCCCTGGTGGGCCTGCCGCTGATCCGCACCTGCCAGATGCTGCGCGCCGCCGGCGTGCGCCTGCCGTGACGCCGGGCGCGCTCTACCTGGTGCCCACGCCGCTGGACTTCGGCGTGGCCGACAGCGCGGCCCCGCTGTCCACGCTGCTGCCGGGCGAGACCCTGGCCGTGGCCGGCCGCCTCACGCACTGGATCGCCGAGAACGCCAAGAGCGCGCGCGCCTTCCTCAAGCGCGTGGACGCGGCCACGGGCCTGGCCGCGCCGCTGCAGGAACAGCGCATCGTGGAACTGCCCCGCCAGGCGCACAAGCGCGGCGACCACACGCAGGACGACAAAGCCGCACACGACTGGCTCGCGCCCGCCCTGCAGGGCCACGACATCGGCCTGCTCAGCGAAGCCGGCATGCCCGCCATCGCCGACCCCGGCAGCAGCGTGGTGCGCGCGGCGCACGCCATGGGCCTGCGCGTGTGCCCGCTGGTGGGGCCGGTGTCGCTGATGCTCGCGCTCGCGGGCAGCGGCCTCAACGGTCAGCACTTCGCCTTCGTGGGCTACGTGGCGCAGGACGCCGCCGAACGCGCCAGGCGCCTGCGCGAGCTCGACACCATCGCCACTCGCACGGGCCAGGCGCAGATCCTCATCGAGACGCCCTACCGCAACGCCGCCCTGCTGCGCGCGCTGATCGACACGCTGCAGCCCTCGACACGCCTGGCTGTGGCCAGCGGGCTGGCGCTGCCCGCGCAGCGCATCCGCAGCGCGCGCGTGGCCGATTGGCGCCGCGAACCCGCGCTCGCGGCCGATCTGCCGCTGGAACTGCCGGCCGTGTTCCTGTTCGGCCCCTGAACGGGCCTCAGCCCTGGATGCGCTGCAGGTGCGCGCGCACCGCGCCGCTCAGCTCGGGGTTGGCCAGCGCGAGGTCGATCGTGGCCTCCAGGAAGCCTTCCTTGCTGCCGCAGTCGTAGCGCTTGCCTTCGTAGCGGTAGGCCTGCACGCGCTCCTTGCCGATCAGCGCGGCGATGCCGTCGGTGAGCTGGATCTCGCCACCCGCGCCGCGCGGCTGCTGGCGGATGCTCTCGAACACCGCCGGCGTGAGGATGTAGCGCCCCGCCACCGCCAGCGTGGACGGTGCCTTCTCCGGCGCGGGCTTTTCCACCATCGCGAACACCTCGGCCAGCGCGGTGTTCGCGCCGTGCACGTCGACCACGCCATAACGCTTGGTCTCCGCGCGCGGCACGTCCTGCACGGCCAGCACGGTGCCCGGGCTGCTTTCGTAGGCCTTGACCATCTGCGCCAGCACCGTGGCGCCGCCCTGAAGCTGGTCCTTGCCGAGCATCAGGTCGTCGGCCAGCAGCACGGCGAAGGGCTCGTCGCCCACCAGGCGCTCGGCGCACAGCACCGCATGGCCCAGGCCCAGCGCGCGCGGCTGGCGCACGTAGAAGCAGTCCATGTCGTCGGGCTTGATGGAGGTCACGAGGTTGAGCAGCGCGCCCTTGCCGGCGGCCTCCAGCTCGGTCTCGAGCTCGTAGGCCACGTCGAAGTGGTCCTCGATCGCGCGCTTGTTGCGGCCGGTGACGAAGATCATTTCGCGGATGCCGGCCTTGTAGGCCTCTTCCACGGCGTACTGCATCAGCGGCTTGTCCACCACGGGCAGCATCTCTTTGGGAATGGCCTTGGTGGCGGGCAGGAACCGGGTACCGAGACCGCCCACGGGAAATACGGCTTTACGAATCGTCGTCATGTCTTGCAATGCTCCCGAGCGATTTGTCAAACAAGCTGCTCATAATACCCACGGCCCGTGACCGCGCCCCGGCGCGACACCGCACCGCCGCTTCGCGCGCGGTCCTTCCGGAAACAAAACGCATGAAGATCACACCCGTCATCCTGTGCGGCGGCTCGGGCACCCGCCTGTGGCCCTTGTCGCGCCAGAGTTTTCCGAAGCAGTTCGTCCCGCTGGTGGGCAACAAATCTTTACTCACGCTTACCCTGGACCGCGTGGCCTGGAGCGGCACGCCCCCCCTGTGCGTGGCGGCCGACGAGCACCGCTTCCTGGTAGCCGACGCCATCGAATCGGGCGGCCACGGCGGCACGCTGCTGCTGGAGCCCGCCGCGCGCAACACCGCCGCCGCCATGGCCCTGGCCACGCTGCAGGCCCTGCGCGATGGCGACGACAGCGGCCTGCTGCTGTTCTGCCCCGCCGACCACCACATTCCCGATGCCGTCGCTTTCGCCGACACGGTGAAACAGGGTGCGCCCGCCGCGCAAGCCGGCGCCATCGTCACCTTCGGCGTGGTGCCCAGCTTCCCCAGCACGGCCTACGGTTACATCGCGCAAGGCGAAGCGCGCGCCGATGGCAGCCGCCGCGTGGCCCGCTTCATCGAAAAGCCCGCCGCCGAGGCCGCGCAGGCCCTGCTGCTGCAGGGCGACGTGCTCTGGAACGCGGGCATCTTCCTGGCCAGCGCCGCCACGCTGAAGGCCGCGCTGCAGCGCCACGCCAACGACATCTGGAGTGCCTGCGAGCAGGCCATGTCCGCGCCCAAGGAGGAAACCGTGGGTCGCTGCCGCTTCGTGCGGCCGGCGGCCGAGCCCTTCCTGGCCTGCCGTTCGCAGAGCATCGACTACGCCGTGATGGAGCCGCACGACGATGTGGCCGTGGTGCCCTTCCAGGGCCAGTGGAGCGACGTGGGCAGCTGGAACGCCGTGGCCGACCTCGCGCCTGCCGACGGCAACGGCAACCGCGTGCAAGGTCAGGGCCACGCGCTGCGCGCGGCCAACACCTTCATCCATGCGCCGCACCGTCCCGTGGTGGCGCTGGGCACGCACGACCTGCTCATCATCGACACGCCCGATGCCCTGCTGGTGGCCCAGCGCGACCACGCCGAGCAGGTGAAGGACGTGGTGGCCCACCTGGCCAAGAGCGACGTGCCGCAGGCCGCGGCGCACCGCCGCGTGGCGCGGCCCTGGGGTTGGTACGACAGCATCGACACGGGCGCGCGCTTCCAGGTCAAGCGCATCGGCGTCAAGCCCGGCGCTTCGCTGAGCCTGCAGAAGCACCACCACCGCGCCGAGCACTGGATCGTGGTGAAGGGCACCGCCGAGGTCACGCGCGGACAGGAGGTGTTCCTGCTCTCCGAGAACCAGTCCACCTACATCCCCATCGGCGAGGTGCACCGCCTGCACAACCCCGGCAAGATGGAACTGGAGATGATCGAGGTGCAGTCCGGCGCCTACCTCGGCGAGGACGACATCGTGCGCCTCGAGGACATCTACGGCCGCGAGCCCAAACCCCAGACCGCCAAATGAAGATCCTGCTGACCGGCGGCGCCGGCTACATCGGCAGCCACACCGCCGTGGCGCTCGTCGAGGCCGGCTACGCGCCCATCGTGCTCGACAACTTCGCCAACAGCCACCCGGTGGTGATGGAGCGCCTGCAGCGCATCACCGGCCAGGCCCTGCCGCTGGAGCGCGGCGACGTGCTCGACACGCCCTGGCTCACCGACGTGCTGCGACGCCACCGCCCCGTGGGCGTGGTGCACTTCGCGGGCGACAAGGCCGTGGGCGAGAGCGTGGCCAACCCGCTCAAGTACTACCGCAACAACCTGGGCGGCGCCACCAGCCTGCTGCAGGCCATGTCCACCGTGGCCGCGGAGGACCCTTCACTGCCGCCCACGCTGGTGTTCTCCAGCAGCGCCACGGTCTATGGCGACCCGGTGCGCGTGCCCATCACCGAGGACTTCGCGCGCAGCCACACCAACCCCTATGGCCACACCAAGCTGGTCATCGAGGACATGCTCCAGGCGCTGCAGACCGCACAGCCGCGCTGGCGCATCGGCACGCTGCGCTACTTCAATCCCGTGGGTGCGCACGAAAGCGGCCTGATCGGCGAGGACCCGGCCGGCATTCCGAACAACCTCATGCCCTTCGTGGCCCAGGTGGCCGTGGGCGCGCGCGAGCACCTCAACGTCTTCGGCAACGACTACCCCACGCCCGACGGCACCGGCGTGCGCGACTTCATTCACGTGATGGACCTGGCGCGCGGCCACGTGGCAGCCATCCAGGCCCTGCTGGGCCGGGGCGAGAGCTTCACCGTGAACCTGGGCACCGGCCGTGGCCAGAGCGTGCTGGAGGTGGTGGCCGCCTTCGAGAAGGCCAGCGGGCGACCCGTGCCCTACCGCGTGACGCCTCGCCGCGCGGGTGACGTGGCGCAGTGCTGGGCCGACCCGTCGCTGGCGCGCCAGTTGCTGGGCTGGCAATCGCGCCACACGCTGGACGAGATGTGCGCCGACGCCTGGCGCTGGCAGCGCGAGAACCCGAACGGTTACCGCAGCTGAAGTCCGGCCGACTGGGCCGCCTTGAACAGACCCTCGCCGATGCTGGCGCCGAACTGGCGCGCCAGGCGCAGGCCCAGGTTCTCGCGCTGGGTGTAGTCCACCACTTCCTCGGCCTTGATCACCTCGCGCGCCACGAAGTCCAGGTTGCCCAGCCCGTCGGCCAGGCCGTTGCTCACGGCCTGCTGGCCGCTCCACACCAGGCCACTGAAGGTGTCGCCGTTTTGCTTGAGGCGCTCGCCGCGGCCCTGCTTCACCACGTCGATGAACTGCAGGTGGATCTCGTCGAGCATGGCCTGCAGGTAGGCCTTCTGGGCTTCGTCCTGCGGGCTGAACGGGTCGAGCATGGCCTTGTTCTCGCCCGCCACCATCAGGCGCCGCTCCACGCCCAGCTTGTCCATCAGGCCCGTGAAGCCGAAGCCGTCCATCAGCACGCCGATGCTGCCCACGAGGCTGGCCTTGTCGACGTAGATGTCGTCGGCCGCGGCCGCGATGTAGTAGGCCGCCGAGGCGCAGGTCTCTTCCACCACAGCGTAGACCTTCTTGTCGTGCAGGCCCTTCAGGCGCCGGATCTCGTCGTTGATGATGCCCGCCTGCACGGGGCTGCCGCCCGGCGAGTTGATGAGCAGCACGATGCCCTGCGCACCCTCGTCCTCGAAGGCCTGGCGCAGCGCGGGCAGCACGTTCTCGGCGCTGGCCTCCGCGCCGGCCGCGATGGTGCCCTCGATCTCGATCACGGCGGTGTGCGGCGTGGTGGTCTGCGTGTTGGCCATGCCTTCGGCCTTGACCGCCAGCCACACGATCACGCCGATGACCAGCAGCCAGAACAGGCGGAAGAACAGCTTCCAGCGCCGCGCGGCGCGCTGTTCATTGAGCTGGGCGAACAGCAGCTTCTCGATGGTCTCGCGTTCCCAGCCGGTACCGGCGGGACGGGGGGTGGCGGCGGTGTTGAAGTCCTCGTTCACGACGGGCTCCCTTTCAGAATTCCACAGGTTTGAGATGGTACTGGGAGCGCCAGTGCACCACGCCGTCGTGTTCCACCAGTTCGATCCGGAACAGCCCGCCGCGGCAGGGCCCGCCCCGGCATTCGCCGGTGTCTGGCGCGTACACGGCGCCATGCGTGGCGCACAACAACCAGCTCGCGCTGTCGTCGAAGAAGTGGTCCGGCTGCCAGTCCAGCTCCATGGCCACGTGGGTGCACCGGTTCAGGTAGGCGTGCGCCCGGCCCTGGTAACGGATGGCAAAGGCCCGGCAGGTCTGGCCCGCGTAGTTCACGTCGAAGGACACCCCCCTGCCGCCATCGACCAGATCGCGGCTGTGGCACAGCGGGTGCAGGTCGTCGGCGGGTGCGGGCGCCATGGCGTCTGGGCCTCCTCAGGCGTGTTCGCTCAGCCAGCCGTGCAGTTCGGCCACCGAGTGCGCCACGAAGCGCGGCCCCAGGGCGTGGAAGGCGTCGGGCTCGTGCGCGCCGTAGCTCACGCCCACGCTGGCGCAGCCGGCGTTCACCGCCATCTGCAGGTCGTGCGTGGTGTCGCCGATCATCAAGGTGCGTTCGGGCTCGACGCCGAACTCGCGCATCAGTTCGTTGAGCATCACCGGGCTGGGTTTGCCCGCCGTTTCGTCGGCCGTGCGCGAGCCGTCGAACACACCGTGCAACTCGACCGTGCGCAGCACCTCGTCGAGCCCGCGCCGGCTCTTGCCCGTGGCCACCGCCAGCCAGTGGTGCCGCGCCTTGAGCGCCTGCAGCATGGGCAGCACGCCCTCGAAGAGACTCAGGTCGTTCTGGTGCGCCATGTAGTGGTGGCGGTAGCGCTCGCCCAGGCGCGGGTACAGGTCGGGCGGCACGTCGGGCGCGGCGTGCGCCAGGGCCTGCATCAGGCCCATGCCGATCACGTAGCTGGCCTGCGCCTGGGTGGGCACGGTGCCACCCACGTCGGCCACGGCCAGCTGGATGCAGCGCGCGATCATGGCCGTGGAGTCGTACAGCGTGCCGTCCCAGTCGAAGGCGATGAGGTCGTAGGTGCGGCCCATGGATCAGCCCGGCTTCTCGAGGGTTCTGTGGTGGTGCCGCAGGTGGTCGGCCATCAGGCTCTGGATGAAGTAGTAGCCGTGGTCGTAGCCCTCGTGCCAGCGCAGCGTGAGCGGCTGGCCCGCGGCGCGGCAGGCCGCCTCCAGCTTGTCCGGGTGCAACTGGGCGTCGAGGAACTGGTCCGCGCGGCCCTGGTCGATCAGCAAGGGCGGGCAGCGTTTCCCGGCCTGGATGAGTTCGGTGGCGTCGTGCTCGGCCCATTGGGCGCGGTCCTCGCCAAGGTAGCCGGTGAACGCCTTCTCGCCCCAGGGGCACTGCGTGGGCGCGGCGATCGGCGCGAAGGCCGAGACGCTCTGGAACAGCCCGGGGTGGCGCAGCGCGAGCGTGAGCGCGCCGTGGCCGCCCATGGAGTGGCCGAACAGGCCGACGCGGTCGCGGCGCACCGCGAATCGGTCGACGACCAGTTCGCGCAATTCGCCGGTGATCCAGCTCTCCATGCGGAAGTGGCGCGACCACGGCGCCTGCGTGGCGTCGAGGTAGAAGCCAGCGCCGTGGCCGAAGTCCCACGCAGCGCTGGCGCCCTCGATGCCGGTGTCGCGCGGGCTGGTGTCGGGCGTGACGATGGCCAGGCCCAGCTTGGCCGCCAGGCGCTGCGCGCCGGCCTTGATGGCGAAGGTCTCCTCGGTGCACGTCAGGCCGGCCAGGTAGAACAGCACCGGCACCGGCCCCTTCGCCGCCTGCGGCGGCAGGAATACGCCGAAGCGCATCGGCAGGCCGATGGTGGCCGACTCGTGGCGATAGAAGCCCTGCACGCCGCCAAAGCAGCGGTGCTCGCTCAGCGTCTCCAGCGCCATCAGAACTCCACCACGGAGCGGATGGACTCGCCGCGCTTCATCAGCGCGAAGCCCTCGTTGATGTCTTCCAGCTTGAGCTTGTGCGTGATGAGGTCGTCGATGTTGATCTTGCCGTCCATGTACCAGTCCACGATCTTGGGCACGTCGGTGCGCCCGCGCGCGCCGCCGAAGGCCGAGCCTTCCCACTTGCGGCCGGTGACGAGCTGGAAGGGCCGCGTGCTGATCTCCGCGCCTGCCTCGGCCACGCCGATGATGATGCTGCGGCCCCAGCCCTTGTGCGTGCACTCCAGCGCCTGGCGCATCACCTTGGTGTTGCCGATGCACTCGAAGCTGTAATCCGCGCCGCCATCGGTCAGTTGCACGATCGCGTCGACGATGTTCTCGTGGTCCTTGGGGTTGAGGAAGTGCGTCATGCCGAACTTCCTCGCCATCGCCTCGCGCTCGGGGTTGAGGTCGATGCCGATGATCTTGTCCGCGCCCACCATCTTCGCGCCCTGGATCACGTTCAGGCCGATGCCGCCAAGGCCGAACACCACCACGTTGGCGCCCGCCTCCACCTTGGCCGTGAACAGCACCGCGCCGATGCCGGTGGTGACGCCGCAGCCGATGTAGCAGACCTTGTCGAACGGCGCGTCGGGGCGGATCTTGGCCAGCGCGATCTCGGGCACGACGGTGTGGTTGGCGAAGGTGCTGGTGCCCATGTAGTGCAGGATGGGCTTGCCGTCCAGGCTGAAGCGGCTGGTGGCGTCGGGCATCAGGCCCTTGCCCTGGGTGCCGCGGATGAGCTGGCACAGGTTGGTCTTGCGGCTCAGGCAGAACTTGCACTGGCGGCACTCGGGCGTGTAGAGCGGAATGACGTGGTCGCCCTTCTTGAGCGTGGTCACGCCCGGGCCCACGTCCACCACCACGCCCGCGCCCTCATGGCCCAGGATGGCGGGGAACAGGCCCTCGGGGTCGGCGCCCGAGAGCGTGTAGTAGTCGGTGTGGCAGATGCCGGTGGCCTTGATCTCGACCAGCACCTCGCCGGCCTTCGGCCCGTCCAGGTCCACGGTTTCGATGGTGAGCGGGGTTCCGGCTTTCCAGGCCACGGCGGCGCGCGTTTTCATGGGCGGTCTCTCTCGGGTGATGTTGATGCGGTGGGAACACCCGAGATTAACCCGCCCTTCATGCCCCAGCCCACCGCCGGGCATGGGGCCGACCGGTTCACTCCACGGGCGCGCCCGCGCGGAACCACGCGCCGATCAGGGCGCGCTCCTCGTCGGTGATGCCGGTGGCGTTGTTCATCGGCATGAGCTTCGTCACCACCGCCTGCTGGTACACGGCCTGCGCGTGGCGCTTCAAGTCGGCCGGGTTGTCCAGCCGCACGCCCTTGGACTGCAAGGCCTCGCCGTGGCACATGGCGCAGCGCTGCGCCACCACGGCCTGCACCTGCGCCGCGCTCACCGCCGGCCGCGCCGCCGCCGGGGCCGACGACACGGGTGGCGCGGGCCTGAGCCACACGATCACGCCGATCAGCACCACCACCCCCACCGCCGCGTATTTCCACGGGTGCGGGTTGCGGCCCAGCTTGTGCCCATGGCGCAGCACGAAGAACTGCCGGATCGCCGCGCCCGCGGCCATCATCGCGATCAGCACCCAGCCGTTGTGCGGGTGGGCGTAGGTGAAGCTGTAGTGGTTGCTCAGCATGGCGAACACCACCGGCAGCGTGAAGTAGGTGTTGTGCACGCTGCGCTGCTTGCCGCGCTGGCCGTGGATCGGGTCCACCGGCTGGCCCGCCTTCAGCGCGGCCACCACCTGGCGCTGGCCCGGGATGATCCAGAAGAACACGTTGGCGCTCATGGCCGTCGCGATCATGGCGCCCACCAGCAGGAAGGCCGCGCGACCCGCGAACAGCGAGGTCGCCAGCAGCGCGGCGATCACCACGAGCAGCGCCACCGCCGCACCCACCTTGGCGTCGCCGTTCTTCGTCTGCCCCAGCGTGCGGCAGATGGCGTCGTAGGCCAGCCAGAACACCACCAGAAAGGCCAGCGCCGTGGCGATGGCCGCCGGCGGCGACCAGTCGAAGACCTGCGGATCGATCAGGTAGACCGTGGGGCTCCAGAGGTAGGACACCAGGAACAGCGCGAAGCCGGAGAGCCAGGTGGAATAGCTCTCCCAGTAGAACCAGTGCAGGTGGCCGGGCAGCTGCGGCGGCGACACCGCGTATTTCACCGGGTGGTAGAAGCCGCCGCCGTGCACGGCCCAGAGCTCGCCGGTGGCGCCGTCGCGGCGCAGCGCCTCGTCCTCGGGCGGCGTGAGGCTGCTGTCGAGGAAGACGAAATAGAAGGAGGAGCCGATCCAGGCGATGGCGACGATGACGTGCAGCCAGCGCAGCAGCAGGTTGGCCCAGTCGAGCAAATAGGTTTCCATGGCACCTCGTTCAGGGGACGGCGTGACACCGTCCGGTGTTTCGACTCACCACCGCGGGCGCTCTGAGCCGACCGAGGGCCGCGATACACGGTGCGTTGTTGCACCGGCTCCGCTGCGACCACAGAAGGCCCGCAGTGTAGCGGGTACCACGGCTTTTCCCTCGGTGCTGCGCACTGCGGGGCGAGCGCCTTGGGAACGGCCCGGCGGCGCTCATCCCCCACTCGCGGGATCGTTCGACGTCATGAGCAACAACTGCGCCACCACCGCCGCCGCAATCACCGCCGGCGCCTTGCCGGTGATGCCGGGCAGGCCGATCGGGCAGGTCACGCGCGCGAGCTCGGCCTCGGTGAAGCCGCGTTCGAGCAGGCGGTGGCGGAAGGTGCCCCACTTGGTGCGGCTGCCGATCAGGCCGATGAAGCCCAGGTCGCCGCGCTCACGCTGGCGGCGCAGGCAGGCGGCCACGATGTCCAGGTCCTCGGCGTGCGAGAAGCTCATCACCAGCACCAGCGAGCCGCTCGCCAGCGCGGGCACGGCCCCTTGCACCGGGTCGGAGTGCTCGGCCACCACGCCCTCGGGCAGCGGATCGGGAAACACCTCGTCGCGGCTGTCGATCCAGGTGATGGCGAAGGGCAGCGGCGCCAGCGCGCGCACCAGCGCGCGGCCCACATGGCCGCCGCCGAACAGCGCCACGGCATGCCGCGCCGCCCCCAGGCGCTCGCGCAAGGCCTCGACGTCGCCGTCCGCGACGGGTTCATACGAAAGTTCCAAAGCACCCCCACAGCACTGACCCAGGCTGGGACCCAGCGTGACCGACTGCACGGAGGCATCCACCGCGCGTCGAGACAGCATCTCGCGCGCGCGCCGCATCGCGTCCCATTCGAGGTGTCCGCCGCCGATGGTGTCGATGGTGTCGTTCTCGAACACCGCCATCCAGGTGCCGGCCTCACGCGGCACCGAGCCGCGCGAGGCGCGCACCGTCACCAGCACGGCGGGCTCGTCGCGCAGGCGGCGAAGGAGGGTCTGCAGCTCACCCGCCATGTGTGGCGTCCATGTCGACAAAGCTGTATGGATCTGTAAGAGGACTCAAGGGTCGACCAGTATCGGCCGTTGTGATTGGCACCGTGTGCGGTTTCGCACATACACTCCATCGGCCCCGCGGTATGGCTGGGCCGGCACCGTTGAGAGAAACGCATGAGCACCCGAGACAACTCCGCCGCCCCAGGCCGCTCCGACGCCCCCAAGGCATCCGCGCTGCGCTGGACCGGTCTGACGATTGCGGCCCTGCTGGCCGCTTGCGCGGCCCCGTTGCCGCCGCCGCCCCCACC
>NZ_DATIGV010000201.1:0-6856 GCF_035481345.1 Hydrogenophaga sp.
CGTCGGCACGGTGCGGCGCCCGCCGCGCGGCGTGCCCAAGAGCGAGTTCGCGCGCCAGGACTGGTACGACGTGTGGTTCCCCAACCTCGCGCCCAGCCCCGACACCATGAAGCTCGGCCAGCAGGCCGAAACGCCGGCCGACTGGGCGGCGTTCACACGCCGTTACCGCGCCGAAATGGCCGCACCCGAGAATGCGCACGCCGTCGCGCTGCTCGCGGCCCTGTCGCACCAGAGCGATTTTTCCGTGGGCTGCTACTGCGAACACGAGGAACGTTGCCACCGTTCGGTGCTGCGCGAATTGCTGGCCGCAGCGGGCGCGCACCTTGCCGACTGATTCCCCTTCCACTGGAGACACCCGTCCATGAGCGAATTCCTGCTGCTGTCCCGAGGCCAATGGGACGCCGACCAATCCCCCGAACAGATCCAGGGCGCCATCGACGCGTTCTATGGGTGGTTCGACGAGCAGGCCGCCGCTGGCGTGTTCAAGGGCGGCAGCCGGCTGGGCACGGGCTGCCGGCTCGTCACGCGCGAGCGCGTGCTCGACGGGCCCTTCACCGAAGCCAAGGAAATCATCGGCGGCTACTGGTTCATCGTGGCCGACAGCCTGGATGAGGCCGCGCGCATCGCGGCAAAGAACCCCTGCCTGGCCTGCGGGCTGAGCTACGAGATCCGGCCGCTGGAGGCCGAGCGCGCGAGCGCGTTTCGCGCCGCCAATGAAACGCCCATGGCCAGCGCATGAACGC
This sequence comes from Hydrogenophaga sp., assembly GCF_035481345.1. Lineage (GTDB taxonomy): Bacteria > Pseudomonadota > Gammaproteobacteria > Burkholderiales > Burkholderiaceae_C > Hydrogenophaga. The sequence goes on from NZ_DATIGV010000201.1 coordinate 744, forward strand.
GGTCCTCGCCATCGCCCTGATCGTCGGCTCGGGCCTCATGGCGGGGGTGTTCTTCGCCTTCTCCACCTTCGTGATGAAGGCCCTGGCGCAGTTGCCCGCCGCGCAGGGCGTGGCCGCCATGCAGCGCATCAACGTGGTGGTGCTCAACCCGATGTTCCTGGGCTGCTTCATGGGCACGGCGTTGCTGGGCTTGCTGGCCATCGGCCTGGCGGTGTTCGACTGGCGCGGGCTGGCCTCGGCCTGGATGGTCGCCGCCGGCCTGCTCTACGTGCTGGGCTGCTTCGGCGTCACCATGGCCTTCAACGTGCCGCGCAACGAGCGCCTGGCGCGCCTGGACGCCGATGCGCCGGAGGCCACCGGCTACTGGGCGCGCTACGTGCGCGAATGGACCTTCTGGAACCACGTGCGCACCGTCGCGCCCACGCTGGCGGTGGTGTGCGCGGCGCTGTCGCTGCGGGTCTGAGACCGCGCCCAAGGACGTTCGAGCCATGCCTGCCATCCTCAACATCGACGTCCCCGACCTCGACGCGGCGATCGAGTTCTATGCGCGCGCCACGGGCCTGAACCTGGTGCGCCGCCTGTTCGACGACACCGTGGCCGAGATGGAGGGCGAGGGCCTGCGCGTGATGCTGCTGCTCGTGGCGCCCGGCACCCGGCCTGTGCCGCAGGCCACGCTGGAGCGCGACTACGGCCGGCACTGGACGCCCGTGCACCTGGACTTCGTGGTGCCCGACGTGGAGGCCGCCACCCACCTGGCCATGGCCGCCGGCGCGACCCTGGATCTGCCGATCGAGGACTTCGTCTGGGGCCGCCAGGCCTGCCTGCGCGACCCCTTCGGCCACGGCTTCTGCTTCCTGCAGTGGCTGGGGCGCGGCTACGACGAAGTGGCCTGAACGCCCGGGCGCGCGGTGGCCGCCTGCGCACCCGCCCGGCGCGCTAGCATCGCGCTCGGTCATCCAAGGAGCCCTCCATGTCCACCGCCGCCAACGTCGTCGTGCTGCTCGTCGCGCTCATCCACGTCTACATCCTCGTGCTCGAGATGTTCCTGTGGGACAAGCCCAAGGGCATGAAGGCCTTCAACCTCACGCCCGAGTTCGCCGCGCAGACCAAGGTGCTGGCGGCCAACCAGGGCCTCTACAACGGCTTCCTCGCGGCCGGCCTGTTCTGGGGCCTGTTCCTCGGCCCCGAAGGCTTCGCGGTCAAGGGGTTCTTCCTGCTGTGCGTGCTGGTGGCCGGCCTCTACGGCGCGGCCACGGCCAGCAAGCGCATCCTGTTCGTGCAGGCCGTGCCGGCCACGCTCGGCCTCGTGCTGCTCTACCTGGGCCGTTGACCATGTCCCGCACCCTCATTTCTTCCGGTTCCACCTTCGAGGCGGAGATCGGCTACTCGCGCGCCGTCGTGCAGGGCGACTGGGTCTTCGTCTCTGGCACCACGGGATTCGACTACGGCACGATGACCATCGCACCCGACATCGAAACCCAGACTGAGCAGTGCCTGCGCAACATCGAGGCCGCCCTGCAGCAGGCCGGCGCCAGCCTGCGCGACGTGGTGCGCGTGAACTACGTATTGCCCGACGGCGGTGAATTCCCCAAGACCTGGCCCGTGCTGCGCCGCTTCTTCGGCGAGGTGCGGCCCGCGGCCATGATGATCTCGGCCGGCCTGACCGACCCGCGCATGCGCATCGAGATCGAGGTGACGGCGCTCAAGTCGCCCGGCTGAGATCGCTCACCCAAGGAGCACCCATGTTCACGTACATCACCCTGGGCACCGACGACCTGGTGCGCGCCGCGCGCTTCTACGACGCCGCGCTCGGCGCGCTCGGACACACGCGCTGCGAGCCGCCTGGCACCGAAGAGCCCGGCTGGATCGGCTGGGGCCGATACGAGGACGATGGCCGCGTGCAACTGGCGCTCTGGTTGTGCACGCCCTTCGATGGCCGTCCCGCGGGCGTGGGCAACGGCACGATGGTGGCCTTTGCCGCGCGCGACTGGCAGCAGGTGCGCGACTTCCACGCCGCCGCGCTGGCCCGCGGGGGCCGCAGCGAAGGCGAGCCCGGCCTGCGCCCGCACTACAACCCCGATTTTTTCGCCGCCTACGTGCGCGATCCCGACGGCAACAAGCTCGCCGCCGTGTGCCGGGGCTTCACGAGCGAGCCGCTGGCCGGAGGCTGAGGGCGCTGGGCCGGCGGACCTTGGAATACCCGTCACCGTCCCCATTTACACTGACCCCCCGCCCGGCTCCGCCCCCCTGCCATGGTCCCCCACCTCGTCACCGCCCTCACCGGCCCGATCAACGAACTCGAGCAGCGCATCCTCGAATCCACGCCGGTCATCGAGCGCTGGTTCCGGCTGGAGTGGATGGAGCACACGCCGCCGTTCTACTGTTCCGTGGACATCCGCAACGCCGGCTTCAAGCTCGCGCCGGTGGACACCAATCTGTTTCCGGGCGGCTGGAACAACCTCACGCAGCCCATGCTGCCGCTCGCGGTGCAGTCGGCCATGGCGGCGATCGAGAAGATCTGCCCCGAGGCCAAGAACCTGCTGCTGATCCCCGAGAACCACAGCCGCAACACCTTCTACCTGGCCAACGTGGCGCAGCTGCAGCGCATCTTCCACATGGCCGGCCTGAACGTGCGTGTGGGTTCGGTGGACCCGGAGATCAAGGAGACCAAGACCATCCAGCTGCCCAACGGCGACGAACTCACGCTGGAGCCGGTGGTGCGCAGCAAGCGCCGGCTGGGGCTGAAGAACTTCGACCCCTGCACCATCCTGCTCAACAACGACCTGTCGGCCGGTGCGCCCGGCATCCTGGAAGACCTGCACGAGCAGTACCTGCTGCCGCCGCTGCACGCGGGCTGGTCGGTGCGGCGCAAGAGCCGGCATTTCCAGAGCTACGAAGAGGTATCCAAGCGCTTCGGCAAGCTGCTGGGCATCGACCCCTGGCTCATCCACCCGATGTTCGCCAAGTGCGGCGAGGTCGACTTCGCCGAGGGAGCGGGCATGGACTGCCTGCAGACCAACGTCGATGCGCTGCTGACCAAGGTGCGCCGCAAGTACAAGGAATACGGCATCAACGAGAAGCCCTTCGTGGTCGTGAAGGCCGACAACGGCACCTACGGCATGGGCATCATGACCGTGCACGACGCCGCCGAATTGACGAGCCTGAACCGCAAGTCGCGCAACAAGATGGCCGTGGTCAAGGACGGGCAGCCCGTGCACGACGTGATCATCCAGGAAGGCGTGCTGACGGCCGAGCGCATGCACGACGCCATGGCCGAGCCCGTGGTCTACATGATGGACCGTTACGTGGTGGGTGGTTTCTACCGCGTGCATGCCGACCGCGGCCCCGACGAGAACCTCAACGCGCCGGGCTCGCGCTTCGTGCCCTTGGCTTTCGCCGAGAGTACGCACTTACCCCAGCATGGCATGAAGCCGGGCGCCAGCGCCCCCAACCGCTTCTACATGTACGGCGTGATCGGCCGGCTCGCCCTGGTCGCGGCCAGCTATGAGCTCGAGGCGACGGACCCCGAAGCCGAGGTCTACTGAAGCCATGGCAACGGAAGTTGCTGCAGTGCAACATCAGCGCCGCGGCGGCTTGCCGGTTGCGGGGCGAGGCGCACAATAGCCGTCCCGCGAAACACCAGCCGCTGGCCCCGTGGCCGAGCGGCTTCCCTTTGCAACACGCCAAAACCCCGCTCGCGGCGCTCACCCTGGGCGCCATCGGTGTCGTCTACGGCGACATCGGCACCAGCGTCCTGTACGCGGTCAAGGAGATCTTCGGCTCCGGCCATGTCCCGTTCACGGTGGACAACGTCTACGGCGTGCTGTCCATCCTGTTCTGGACGCTGACCGTCATCGTCTCGCTCAAGTACGTGGTTCTGGTGCTGCGCGCCGACAACGCCGGCGAGGGCGGCCTGGTCGCCATGCTGGCGCTGGCCTCGCAGTCGGTGAAAGACAAGCCGCAGCTGCGCCACGTGCTGCTCTTGGTCGGCATCTTCGGCACCTGCCTGTTCTACGGCGACGGCGTGATCACGCCGGCAATCTCGGTGCTGTCGGCCGTGGAGGGCCTGGAAGTGGTGTCGCCCGCCTTCCGCAAGGCCGTGATCCCGCTCACGCTCGTGATCCTGTTCGCGCTGTTCGCCGTGCAAAAGCGCGGCACGGCCGGCATCGGCAAGTTCTTCGGGCCGATCACGCTGGCCTGGTTCATCGCCATCGCGCTGCTGGGCGTCTCGCACATCTGGCACAACCCCGAAATCCTGTTCGCGCTGAGCCCGCACCACGCGCTGCGCTTCATGTGGCTGAATCCGGGCACGAGCTTCATCATCCTGGGTGCCGTGGTGCTGGCCGTGACGGGGGCCGAGGCGCTCTACGCCGACCTCGGCCATTTCGGCAAGCGGCCGATCCGGCTGGCCTGGTTCGGGGTGGTGATGCCGGCGCTCACGCTCAATTACTTCGGCCAGGGCGCGCTGCTGCTGCGCGAGCCCGAGGCCGTCAAGAACCCGTTCTTCATGATGGCGCCCGAGTGGGCGCTGCTGCCTCTGGTGGGCATGGCCACGGCCGCCGCGGTGATCGCCTCCCAGGCCCTCATCACGGGCGCCTTCTCGGTCACCAAGCAGGTGATCCAGCTGGGCTACCTGCCGCGGCTGCAGATCCAGCACACCAGCGTCAAGGCGGCCGGCCAGATCTACATTCCCTTCGTCAACTGGGGCCTGTTCCTGGCGATCGTGCTGGCCGTGGTGATGTTCAAGTCCTCCAGCAACCTGGCGGCGGCCTACGGCATCGCGGTCTGCACGGACATGCTGATCACCACGGTGCTGACCTTCTTCGTGATCCGCTACGGCTGGAAGTACCCGCTGTGGCTGTGCATCCTGGCCACGGGCTTCTTCTTCGTCGTCGACTTCGCGTTCTGGGCATCCAACCTGCTGAAGCTGTTCGACGGCGGCTGGTTCCCGCTGTTCATCGGCGCCATGATGTTCATGCTCATGATGACCTGGCACGAAGGTCGGCGCCTGCTCAACGAGGCGCTGCGCGCCAACGCCATCGACCTCAAGAGCTTCCTCGAATCGGTGTTCGTGAGCCCGCCCGCGCGCGTGGAGGGCACCGCCGTGTTCCTGACGGCCGAACCCGGCAGCGTGCCCAATGCGCTGCTGCACAACCTCAAGCACAACAAGGTGCTGCACGAGACCAACCTGTTCGTGACCGTGCGCAGCCACGAGCGGCCCTGGATCGGCATGGACAAGCGCCTGCAGATCGAGGCCCTGGGCCACGACTGCTGGCAGGTGGTGCTGCACTACGGCTTCAAGAACGACCCCGACCTGCCGCGCGCGCTGGAGCAGATGCGCGGGCGCGGCTGCGAGATGGAGACCATGACGACGAGCTATTTCCTGTCGCGCGACATGGTGGTGCCCACGCTGGGCACCGGCATGGCGCCCTGGCGCGAGAAGCTCTTCGCACAGATGCACCTGAACGCGAGCGCCGCGGCCGATTTCCTCAAGCTGCCCAGCAACGCGGTCGTGGAGCTCGGCTCCAAGGTCGAGATCTGAACCGCCCAATAAAAAGGCCCGCGCCTTGCGGCGCGGGCCTTTTGCTGCCGGCAGCCGGCGAGGGTCAGACTTCGCCGCCCGGCAGTTCGCCGGCGCGCAGTGCGCGCACAGCGTCGGCACGCACGGCCTCACGCGTCAGCAGGCTCTGGGTCGGGCGGTAGCCGATGTCGGCACCTTCGCCGGCCGGGGCCAGCTGGTGGTTCTGGGCTGCAGCCAGGTATTCGCGCTGAACTTGGTCGCGCGTCAGCGTGCTGGGCTTGGCAGAGGCCAGGACGCCGACATCGCCGACTTCACCGGTCGCGGCCAGCTGGTGGTTGCGTTGGGCTTGCAGGTATTCGTTGCGCACGGCTTCACGGGTCACGGCGCTGGACGTCGCGGCGGGCACCGGCGGAATGTAGCCGACTTCACCACTGGCGTTGACACCGCCGCCGGCGAATGCGGGCGCAGCGACCAGACCGGCTGCGGCGAGCAGGGCGGAGGCGAGGATCTTGGTGTTCATGGTGTTTCCCTTCATTGACATTGACGATGAAATGAAGTTTAAAAACCGTGACGCGATTGAAAAAGCCCGTCC